>NZ_JBWKZL010000011.1:0-202989 GCF_059424475.1 Lysinibacillus sp. GW247-5R2A
TTTTAAACATAAGGACCCTTCTTTCTGTATAATTTGGTTGTGGTGACTTAATTTTATCAGAAGTGGTCCTTATTTTTATGAAAAAATGTAAAGCGTGTGAAATTTTACTGACGGTAAAATTTCACACGCTTTTTAATTTAGAGGTGGGTTTTGTCCCAGCCTCTTTTTTATTTGAATAATGATAGGAATTGGCCGTAGCCTTCTTTTTCTAGATTTTCTTTTGCTATGAAGCGAAGGGATGCTGAGTTAATGCAGTAGCGTAGGCCTCCTAGTTCGCTTGGGCCGTCTGGGAAGACATGTCCTAGATGGGAGTCTGCTTCTTTACTGCGTACTTCTACTCGGCGCATACCGTGGGTTGTGTCGAAGTGCTCGGTTACTTCTTCTTTTTCGATGGGCTTCGTAAAGGCTGGCCAGCCACAGCCTGAGTTGTATTTGTCCAATGAGCTGAATAGTGGTTTTCCAGAAACGATATCTACATAGATGCCCTCTTCAAAATGCTCATCGAACTCATTGCGAAACGGTGGTTCTGTGCCATTTTCCTGTGTCACATAATATTGCATGTCTGTCAGTTCTTTTAAACGTTGTTCTTTATTCATGTTTATTCCCCCAGTGATGCTCTTGATACGCTCGGCGACCGCTTCCAACCGAATAGCGTTCGTAGTGCATTGGATTTTTCTTATAATAATATTGGTGATAGTCCTCAGCCGGGTAAAATATGCTAGCAGGTAAGATTTTCACCATGATCGGTTTATCAAATTTTCCAGAGGCTTCTAAATCAGCCTTTGAACGCTCTGCTAGTTGACGTTGTTCTTCATTATGATAGTAAATGGCTGTTGTGTAGGATTCGCCTCGATCATAAAACTGGCCACCTGCATCTGTCGGGTCTATCAAGGTCCAATAGATAGACAGTAGTTGCTCATAGCTATAAAGATCATCATCGTATACGATTTGCACGGCTTCTGCATGTCCAGTAGTTTCTGAGCACACTTGCTCATAGGTTGGATTGACAACATGTCCACCTGTATAGCCTGATAGCACCGATTCAATGCCAGGTGTTTCGTCAAATGGCTTGACCATACACCAAAAACAGCCTCCTGCAAATGTTGCATATTGCTTTGCCATTCATTTCACTCCTTATTCACCAGGGACAATAATTTCCAATAAAATTTTGTCATTTGGCAAGTCTAATTCTTTAGCACGGACGCGTGATCCAGATGCAATGTTAATGCGTGATAAATCAATATAGATTTCTGCTTTATTGGGGTTCACGGTAATCCATGAAGGGAATTCCACCGAATCCCGCATAATTTTCATCGTCGTCTCCGGCGGAATATTTAATAGCCCGACATTCATCCCCGTTTGCTTTAAAATAATATTGCCCTTGTCATCTACAATGGGTTCAAAATTCATGGAAATCGGGATTTCCGTGTAAAACACCGTGAGCGTGCTTCGTAATTGAATATCATCGCCGATTGTAAAATCAAGTGGTAAAGGCGAGCCTTTTGCTGCATCCTTTAAATATTTTTTGGAAATCGATTCTAATTCCTTTGTTGTGGTTTGCACCACGAGTACATTTCCTTTGCTTTCACTTTCACCTGCTGAACGCTTGGCAACATCGACTCCATCTACTGGTCTAGTTGCTAAAAAAACGACGAGGAGGATGGCAAAAAGCACTGTGCCTGCTAAGGCGAAAAACGCGACTTTCCATTTATTCATTTTGTCACTCCTCGAAGCCTATTGCCTTGTTAATCTTTTCTTCCATACCACACTGCTCCATTGCCGCTAGTATACGTTCTGTCATTTTTTCATATCCCTTTGCATTGGGGTGGAAAAAATCTGTATGATAGACGAGCTCTTCATTTGAATCAAATAAATCCTCCACCGATACATAGCAAGCATTGGAATCTTCACTCGCTACTTCCTCAATCACATTATTCCATTCTGTGATAATTGTATCGAATTCATTCGCCTCATTGGTCACAATCGAAAACGGATTATAGAAACCAATGAGTAGGATGGGCACTGTCGGATTTTTTGCACGAATGCCTTCAACGATTTTGCTATAGCGCTGCTTATACGTCCGCAATTCTTTATCGAATGCGTCACGCTTTAAATTAAACAAATCCTGTTTAACAACTTTCATGACATCATTGCCACCCATTGTTAAAGAAATGAGCTGCGCTTGTTGCAACTCTTCATCATAATGCCCTTTTTTCACTAATTTTAGTAGCTGATCACTACGTCTACCACGTTTGCCACGATTATCAACATCTACCTCGGAAATCGAGGGCCACGTAAGCAATGAATCTGTTAATCTTCCTACATAACCGTCTTGATTATACTCATCACCGACACCATCTGTTAATGAATCTCCTAGTGCCAGATAATGCAGTTGTTTTGCATTTTCTTCATCAATTTGCGATAAATCCTCTGCTGATGGCTCAAAAAAATGTTCAAAAATTTGCGTCAACATGTTCTTGGAGGTTTTTTCCTCTTCTACTGTTTGTTGCTCATCCTGCGTCATATCTTGCTCCGTTTCTGCTTGCTCACCGTCAGGCTCTGCTTGCGGATTCGGCTCATCGATTGATATTGCACAACCACTAAGTACTAAGACGGCCAAACATGACAACATAAATCGCCAAATGTCCATTTGACCACCTTCCATCCCTTTCTGTACCTTCTATTATAGAATAGTTCATACCCTAATGAAAAGTGACTTACTCTCTGTTCTCCATAATTTTGTGTTGTTGCCAAAATTCCTCTTTTCCAATTAGCCGTACAAGTATCCAGCTAAAAGGGCCAAAACGAAAAAAAGCCACTACATTTACTTATGTAGTAGCTCCTCACTATTATTCTGCAAAATAAATAAATCCGATGGCACCCGGTCCAGTATGTGTCGAAATAATTGGAGATGTAAAGGCAATCTCCACGTCATTAAAGCCAGTACCTTCGATTAACTCTTTTAATGGATTCCCCATAGTGATGAGGCCATCTGCGTGAGAAATACCGACAGCTTTGACTGTTTTCCCAGCCGTATCTGCTTGGAATTGTTTAAATAAGTAATTCACTACCTGTTTATGGCTACGCACCTTGGAAACAGGATTGTAAACGCCACCCTCTAAATTAGCAATAACTTTGATGTTCAGCAATGAACCGATAAAGCCTGTTCCTTTACCAATTCGACCGCCTTTAATTAGATTTTCAAGCGTATCCACAATTACATATAAATGTGTGTTTGCACGTACTTTCTCCAGACGAGCTACGATTTCCTCAACGGTTGCTCCAGCATCGCGCATTTTAATAGCCTCACGTAGCTGTATCGCTAAACCGATTGCAATAAAGCGTGAGTCAATCACCGTCACATCTGCGTCTGTCATTTGAGCCGCTTGTCGTGCTGACTCTACCGTACCACTCATACCACCTGTCATATGGATGGAGATAATTTGATCGCCATCTTTGCCTAGCTCATCATATAATTCCTTAAATTTACCTGGTGCAGGCTGTGAACTTTTCGGCAAATTTTTAGCATTTTTCATCAAGCCTAAAAAAGGTTGTGGCTCTAAATCCACACCATCTATATATGTTTCACCATCAATTTGAATTGTTAATGGCACGATATGTATGCCATGCTGTGCTACTTCTTCTTTTGTTAAATCACAAGTTGAGTCCGTTACTATATGAATTCGTCCCACTTCGACACATCCTTTTACTTCATTAAAATTTATTATATAGACTAATGAATCATTATGTAAACATGACATTTGTCATTAGGCCAAGCCTTGATTTCTTGAGAATGTAAACGCTACCTTTGATACTATAGCGTTTCCTTTATCTCTTGTCTATCAAAGCCCCTAAAAGAATATGACAGCCTTATGACATTTTTGATATGAAATATATGACAAATGTAAATGTTCATGTATAAATTATTGGGGTATAGTAAATACATGAACGAAAGGAGTGTTGTAAATGATTGATTCATTTGACTATAAATCTTGGAAGGAAGAACTGTGGAATGCCATTACACACGGTATTGGTTTTATTGCAAGTATTCCGGCTCTAGTTGTTTTACTGCTTACAGCTGTGCAAACAGGTAATGCTCTACATATTACTACTTTTAGTATTTTTGGTGCCTCTGTCATCATCTTGTTTTTAATGTCCACTTTGTTACACAGTATGCCAGAAAAATATAAACACTTTTTCGCTATTTTGGACCACTCGTCCATTTACATTTTAATTGCCGGTACGTATACGCCGTTTTTATTAATTGCTGTGGGTGGTACCCTAGCCATTACTTTATTATCTATTATTTGGTCACTCGCAATATTAGGTGTTCTTTTTAAATGTTTCTTTATTAATCGCTTTGAAGTGCTATCCTTAATTTTTTATATTGGCATGGGCTGGCTCATCATTTTTGCTATTAAGCCTGTTTATTTATACTTAGGATTTTATGGCTTTGCTTTACTACTTGCAGGTGGACTGTTCTATACGATTGGAGCTATCTTTTATGCTTGGCGCTCTCTACCTTATAACCATGCAATCTGGCATCTTTTTGTGCTAGCTGGCTGTGCTTCCATGTACGCTTGTGTGTACTTCTATTTATAAAAAAGTCGCTCCCTTCATAAGAGGGCACTGAAAAACTTATGTTTTCAAAGCGAACCTTTTTCAGATAAAAATATAAGGCACTTCTTGTTCAATTTTGAACAGGAAGTGCCTTATTTCTGTCTCACTGGATCTTCTGTTGCCATAGCCAAGAAATAGTTGAATGACATATCATACTTTGAGCGCTCTACTAGGTCGACGTCTGATACATCATTAATCGCTTTTAATAATAAGTACTTAAACATGCGAATTGGAGGAATGGTATTACGTCCATTGTCTAAACAATATTTTGTTTTTAGCTCTTCTAAAAAAATTGAAAATTCAACAAGTTCATTGATCTGGCGAAGCATATTATCTTTTGGCACAACAATATCGTAGATTGCCATGTATGGACTTAAATTAAGGGTTTCCTGATTTGAAATCATTGGGGCTCCACCTACATATTCATTCTTTTATTATAAAGGAAAGTGTGACTAAAATAATAGTATGATACATTGCGTTGTTTGCAGAAGCATCGCTCGACTCCTGCGGGAAAGCGAGACAGACGAGACCCCGCACGAAGCGAAGCGTTGGAGGAGACTCGGCACTCGCCCACGGAAAGCGAGCGGAATGCTTCGGAAAACAACAGTAGAGTCACAGTGCCAAATGAAAAAAAAGATATGGACTTTTACAGTGCCCTTCTTCATAAGGAGCGATTTTTTATGGATTCTCTTAAAAGCTCAATAGCTTCCCTTACTTCTTTTTCATGCTCCTCATTACTCATATTATTTCTAGCATGAAGTAATACTGGCCTCAAGGATTCAACGGATCGCCCAAATGCATTCATCCATTCATAGCGGGGCACCATCCAAGTATGGAAATGATGAGTCGTATCTTCGTTGTAAAAATAATAAACGTATTCAATGCCCAATACTTCCCTTTGAGCTTGTCTAATTTTTGTTAAGAGGTTGATGTAATCCAGTTTTTCGTCATTATTTAATTCATCCAAGCAATGGATATGACGCTTTGAAGCTAAAATAACTAATCCCTTAATTGGATAAGCTACATCCTGGTGGGCGTGAAAATAATCCGTTTCAATGACAACACCACCATTGGGCTCGACCTGTCCACGTATGATGGCACAGCTCAAGCAATCAACCTGAGCAATTGCACCACTTGATAAACGTATGTTGCGCATCAATATCTCCCCCTAAATATAGAAATAGCACGGTCTATTGAAACCGTGCTTCTCCCCTATTATTTACGCTCAAAGATTTGATATTGGAAAGTATAGCCTTCTGAAGCTGTTTCCGGCTGTTCAGCAGAAACCTCTACAAATTCCTCCTCATAGCTCGGAAAAAAGGTATCGCCCTGAAATGAATAATTGATTTTTGTAATATATAAGCGATCTGCCATTTCCATTGATAAACGGAAAATTTGCTCGCCGCCAATAATCATGATTTCCTCTACATCCCCTGCTATCGCTATTGCTTCTTCTAGGCTTGTCACAGTTTCAATGCCTTCTGCGTGATAATTTTCATCTCGTGTAATAACAATATTGCGACGTCCTGGTAGTGGACGCCCAATGGATTCAAACGTTTTTCGTCCCATAATCATTGGCTTGCCCATTGTTTTGTTTTTGAAATACTGCAAATCTCCCGGTAAATGCCAAGGCATTCCATTATTATAACCAATTACATGGTTGTCATCATGTGCCACAATTAAAGAAATCATACTGTCCCTCCAAATACTTTCTTCCCTTTTATTATAAACACAATTCGCTGATTTCACCTCTATTATGAAAGAATTTTCTTTTTCTAAAATTAAATCCTAGTAAAATTATATGAATAGTTTATAATAGAAGTAATAAACGTCACGATAAAGGACTGATGAGGATGACTACTTTAAGAAAAGAAGCTGTTCATTATATTCAAGATCAATATGTTGGTAAACCTTACTATCAAGTTACACCACAGGAAGCTCGCGCGATGCGTACGGTTACGCCATGGCAATCACCCCATAAGCCAACATTAGCGTCGATGCAAGATCAATCCATTACCGTGCGTGATGGGGCTCAAATTACGCTACGGCTTTATATACCTACTCATGACCATCCATTACCTGTTATTGTTTATTATCATGGCGGTGGCTGGGTATATGGCAATTTAGAGTCTGTTGATGCTGGCTGTCAGCTTTTAGCAGAGCAAGCGCAAGCAATTGTCGTTTCAGTGGATTATCGTTTGGCTCCTGAATTTCCTTTTCCAACACCATTACAGGATGCCTACGATAGCTTAATATGGGTACATGACCATATCGAAGCATTTGGCGGCGATGCTGCTCGGTTGACAGTGGCTGGGGACAGTGCCGGCGGAAATTTAGCAACGGTCGTGGCCTACTTAGCTGTAACCTCAGGTGGACCGTCATTGCAAGCACAAGCACTCATTTATCCTGTTACGAATGTGGATTTTACGACCGTTTCCTATCAGGCTTATGGAGAAAAGTTCGGCCTAGATAAACAGGGCATGCAATGGTTTTCTCAACACTATACAGATGACTCGAACTTTACAAATCCATTAGTGTCTCCCCTACTGCTCGAGGATGTAAGACATATGCCTAAAACTCTCCTCATTGCAGCAGAGGCAGATGTTCTCTTTGATGAAGGTTTAAGTTATGCCCAAAAACTGTCCGACGCTGGAATACCTGTGGAACATATAACCATGTCGGGTTTAATTCATAGCTATTTTAGCAAAATGAATTATTTTGAAGATGCAACAATCGAAACGGTGGCAAAAATTGCTGAATTCCTGAAATAAGTTTGGCTATCCCATCCAAACAGTGCGATAATAGAGCAAAACGTTTTTAAAGGATGACAACATGACACAAACAATTGTACTACAAGTAAAACAGCCTTTTGCTGATCAATTAAAAAAAGGCTACCCATTAATTTCAAAAGATGCAGTGGATGCACGACAACTACCTTCCGAGCAAGGGACTCTACTTAAGCTGATGGATCACCATAATCGTTTTATAGGTACAGGTTACTACGGTATTCAAAATAAAGGGATTGGCTGGGTCCTAACGACAGATATAAATGAAACCATTGATAAAGCTTTTTTCATTAAAAAATTCAAAAAAGCCATACAGCTCCGAGAAGCATTCTTCCAGAATGAACAGACAACAGCCTTCCGTGTTTTCAATGGTGAGGGTGATGGGATTGGTGGCCTAACGATTGATTTCTTTAATGGCTACTATATGGTGAGTTGGTATAGCGAGGGTATTTACTCATTGAAAGAAGTCGTTTATGAGGCACTTGCTGAAACTATCAACTACCAGGCCATTTATGAGAAAAAACGATTCGATAGTAAAGGGCAATATATGGAACAGGATGATTTTGTCATGGGGACTCCTGGCGAATTTCCAATCATGGTTAAGGAAAATGGGATGACCTATGCAGTCCATTTAAATGATGGTGCGATGACTGGGATTTTCCTTGATCAACGGGAAGTACGATTAGCTATTCGTGAGCGCTATGCGAGCACAACAAATATGCTAAATACCTTCTCCTACACAGGGGCATTTTCTGTAGCAGCCTCGCTTGGAGGAGCTATTAAAACAACAAGCGTCGATGTTGCAAAGCGCAGTTTAGCCAAAACGATTGAGCAGTTTAGCGTCAATCAAATTGATTATGAAGCGCAGGATATCAAAGTAATGGATGTTTTTCATTATTTTAAATATGCACAGCGTCACGAATTAAAATTTGACCTTGTTGTATTAGACCCACCAAGCTTCGCCCGCACAAAGCAAATGACCTTCTCAACGGCAAAGGACTATCCAAAATTACTGAAGGATACGATTGCGATTACAGCCAAAAATGGCATTATTGTGGCTTCTACAAACAACGCAAGCTTCGGCATGAAAAAGTTTAAAGGGTTTATTGACCAAGCATTTAAAGAGACTCGTACACGCTATAAAATTGTAGAAGAATACGGTTTACCAAAGGATTTCCGTGTACCTCGTGAATATCCTGAATTTAATTATTTGAAGGTCGTTTTTATTCAAAAAATGGACTAACTCATCTGGAATCACACTTGGCTGTGATTCTTTTTTTCTATAAAAAAGGCTTAAGAAGTATGTTCACTTCCTAAGCCACCGCTTTTTTAAAGTTTTTCGATAAACCAATCTCGTATATATTCCAGACGATTAATTCTTAATGTTGGCTTTCCGCTTCTTGACAGTTCATGATTTGCTTCAGGGAATCGGACGAATTTCGTTTCTTTTTTCCGATACTTCAAGGCGATAAATAATTGCTCCGCCTGTTCAATCGGACAACGATAGTCTTTTTCACCATGTAAAATGAGCAATGGTGTTTCAACATTGTCTACATACTTCAATGGCGAATGATGCCATAGCTTCTCAATATTTTCGAGCCCTGCTTGAATTTGCCAGTCTGTAAAGTAATAGCCAATATCACTCACTCCTGCAAAGCTAATCCAGTTCGAAATAGAGCGTTGTGTAACTGCTGCCTTAAAGCGGTTGGTATGGCCAACAATCCAGTTGGTCATAAAGCCACCATAGCTTCCACCTGTTACACCTAGTCGAGTTGGATCAATGAAATCATAGTGCTCTAAAGCATAGTCTACAGCGGCCATCAGGTCTTGATAGTCATTGCCCCCATAATCACCACGTACGGCATCCACAAATGTTTGCCCATAGCCATGACTTCCGCGCGGATTTGTATATAGGACTGCAAAGCCTTGAGCAGTCAGGATTTGGAATTCATTAAAATAGGTGTTGCCATACATCGCATGTGGACCACCGTGAATTTCAAGAATAAGGGGATATTTCTTTCCTTTTTCATAGCCCACTGGCTTCATAATCCAGCCGTTGACCTTCCAGCCCTCAGCCCCTTCAAACTCAATGCTCTCTGGCACAGCTAACTCTTTCGTCTTTAAAACGTCTTCATTGACTGTCGTCAATCGTTCTTTTTCACCCGTTTTTAAGTTAACGTAATATAAATCGCCCGGATTCGTTGTCGTACTTATGGCGACAACGGCTTGATCATTTTGAGCATCTAATGAAAAGCCATAAACGTATTGATCATCGTGAATAGCTGGATAAATTTCACCATCTACATTGCCAAAGTAAATTGCCGCATTGCCGTGATCCGTTACTTGGAAATAGAAACTATGATTATCCTTCATCCATTGTACACTTGGTGCTGCTACCCCTTGCAGGAAATCACCGATGACATAGTCTCCGACAGGGGCATCAAATTCACTTGTTGCACAGTTTAGCAGATTTTGTTCCATATCATAAATCCATAGCTTTGCTTGTGTGGCATTTTCAAACTCACGTTTTCCTCCAACAAAGGAAAGGAAGCGGCTATTCGGCGACCAGGACGTTTGATAATAGGAGCCAATCCCCTCTGTTACCTTGCGACTCTGTTTTGTTTCTAGATCAAATAAATAAATATCCGCATTAAACGAAAAATCTAAATCCTCTGCTTGATCTGCTAAGTACGTAAGATAACTGCCATTTGGCGACCATGTACTCAGATGAAAATCTTCGTTCACTTCTGTCACTTGCTCTAAGTCACCAGATTTTAAATCGACAATGGCAATGTGAGTATGCTGGTCCATATCCATAAATCCACCCGCATCTGACTTATGTTTCATCTTATCGATTTCGAGCGGCTTGAGTTCTTTTTCTTCTTTCTTGTCATCTTCAGCTTTATCTAAAATAGTTTCATCTTTACCTAACATAACTGAAAAGGCAATTTTCTCTCCACAAGGAGACCAGACAGGCGTTGACGCACCGTTTTTGCAATACGTTACTTGCTTCGCCTCTCCCCCTGTTTTCGACAGTACATAAATTTGCGGCTTGCCTGATCTTGTCGAAGAAAAAGCAATTTGACTGCCATCTGGCGACCAGACAGGAGAGCTTGTCCGATCGTCACCATATGTCCATTGCTGAGGACGTTTGTCTTTTAAATTTACATAAAATAAGTTAGATACATAGTCTTTTTTCTTCTCATCAATACGTGACTCTACATAAACTACCTCAGTCCCATCAGGTGAGAGCTGTGGATCTGCTACTGATTTCAAGCGATAAAGATCTTCTGGTTGAATCCCTTGTTTAGATGTCATGTTCTTGCTCCTTTGTATTGTCATTTTCTATGCTCTACTACAATATTTCGACACCCTAAGTATTATTCCTGCTACTCTATCGTTTTTTTTACTAGTTCCCAATCAGCGTTCAATTTTGTTCTGCGATAAAACTTATAAAAGGGTTCATTGGAACGAGCTTGGTTCTGATAGAGACGAATAATTTGTAGCAAAAAATCCTCAATATGATCACTCCCTACCCTTTTGGCGAAGAGAGTACCCGCCTGTGCCTTCGTCCCCATAGGGATGGCTCCTAAATAAACATCAAAGCTCTCATGCTGATAGACTAAACCAATATCATCATAGGTAGGATTATAGCAAGCCGATGCACAGCCATTCACATTGACTCGTACTCTTGCAGGAACAGTTATACCGTCCAACGCC
This sequence comes from Lysinibacillus sp. GW247-5R2A, assembly GCF_059424475.1. Classification (NCBI taxonomy): domain Bacteria; kingdom Bacillati; phylum Bacillota; class Bacilli; order Caryophanales; family Bacillaceae; genus Lysinibacillus; species Lysinibacillus sp. GW247-5R2A. The sequence continues at coordinate 11,127 of NZ_JBWKZL010000011.1, forward strand.
TGATAGAGTTGTTCTGTTTGAGGGACTGCCTCCATTTTTTCACCATCACAAAAATCACATGCCTTCATGGCAATATGAGGTCCTGAGGAAGCAACAAACAGTCCAGCCTCCTGTAAGGCATCGGTCGCTTCTGTCAGTTCGCTAGAGGGGATCGATAATAATATGCTATAGGAGGCCGAATATTTAATGGCCCCCTTCTCCCCAACAATTTCAGCTATTTTTTGAAATTGAGCTGGCGTATAATGCTTATTAATAATGCCAGGGCTTACCGCTAATCGTGAATAACTTCCTTGCTGATTTAGAGTTTCAAACGTTTTATCTGGTATGTTTTGACGAAATGCATTCATTGTGATCGCTCCTTAAGAAAAAGGAGCTAGCAAAGCGCTAGCTCGAATGTTTTTAAAAATTGGCTGGGTAGAAGCCCTTCGCTAAAATTTGAATGGCGTCTGCAGCACGTACCCCTTCAGATGCCGCTGAAAGTGGAAGGATGACAAAGTGATCTTTTTTGACGGCATCCATTTCCTTCAATGCTGGATCATTTTTTAAGAATTTTATCTTTTGTTCAGCAGTTGTTTCACCATAATCAATGACAACCACCACCTCTGGATTGCGATCTACTGCATCTTCCTTCGATACCGTTGTCCATCCTGACTCCACATCTCCAAAGATATTTTGACCACCAGCGATTGTTACTAGCTCATTCATAAAGTTTTGACCAGCCGTGAATACATCTTTATCACCACTGTCAAAGACTAGCACACGTAAATTTTCACTGTCTTTTGGTAATTTCGCTTGAACTTCTTCTACATCTTTTGTCATTTGTTCAATTAATGCTTCGCCGCGATCTTCCACTCGGAATATTTCCGCGATATGACGAATATCCGTGAAGATATCCTCTAATGTTGGCTTTGTCATATTGGAAGCCGTATGTAAATACGTATGAATTCCTAATTCCTCAAGCTCCTCTGGTGTTCCAACACCTTTTTCACCAAAGCCACTTTTCCAGCCTGCATACAAGAAATCTGCCTCGGCATCAATGACTTGCTCCTTTGTTGGGTATTGATCTGAAAGAACTGGAACTTTATCGTAGGCTGCTTGAAGCGGCTCATAGATTTTATCATCTAAATAAGCTGTCCCTACCATGGAATCCTCTAAGCCTAATGCAAGCATAATTTCTGTTACATGCTGATTTAGGCTAATGGCCTTTTTAGGTGCTTCCTTATAGGTTTGGGTAGTTTCATTGTTTTCAATGATAACCTCAGTTGTTGACGCCTCAGACGGTTCAACTTTTTCAGCTTGCGTTGCTGATTCAGGCTTGTCCTTTGCGCCACACGCTCCTAATACAGCGATTAAGGCGATGACCATGACTAGCCATATACTTCTCCATTTTTTCATGTCCTTTTCTCCTTTGTTGTCATAAATATAGAAAGAAATCAGAGACTTCTTTGCTACTAGGATAATTGGAAGGGCATAAAAAAACCCTCTTGTCGCCAAGAGAGTTGCATAGTGAAAAAACGGTATTAGTCCCTTTATCACTATCCCCATCCTCGTGGTTCTTAGTTAACATACATATACTGGCAGGTATCCTGGCTTAGGTTCATCATCTATACGCCTTCCCATAGTAAAACTACAGTGGCATACCGTATAGACTCCCCATTTACAGTTGCGGGACAGCATCGGAATTGCACCGATTTCCCTTTTAAGCAAATGACAAAGGCCATTTGCACCAATATGTTCTATTTATGCTATTGATAGACTAGCAGTTCATGTATTAATTCGCAATCAATAATAGAATGCAAAAAATATAATCATCATTATATTAGCACTATTTCGACAAAAAGACGAATCATTTTACAAGAAATAGTTGTGCTAGTATTCTGATACAATGAGAAGATAGCTACTTAAAGAAACGAGGATTTATTATGTACAAGACGATTGGGGTTCTTGCTCATGTTGATGCAGGAAAAACAACCTTTTCTGAGCAAATGCTTTTTCATACAAATAGTATTCAAGCGCGGGGACGTGTTGATCATCAGGATGCCTTTTTAGATAATCATGAGCTTGAGCGCAAACGGGGCATTACGATATTTGCCGAGCAGGGACGCATGATTATTGGTGACGATACATATACGTTGATTGATACACCAGGACATGTCGATTTTTCCCCAGAGATGGAGCGTGCCATCCGTGTCATGGATTATGCCATCATTATTATTAGTGCAGTAGAGGGTATTCAAGGTCATACCGAAACAGTATGGCAGCTTTTACGAAGCTATCATGTCCCTACCTTCTTTTTTATTAATAAAATAGATCGTGATGGAGCAGATGTAAGGGCTGTGATGACCCAGCTCCATAAAGATTTTTCGGAACATGTATTGTTTGTAGATGAACCGCTTCAGGAAAATCATGTTTCCGGCACAATCATGGAGTGGCTGGCGGAGCGTGATGAAAAGCTACTGGATGCCTTTTTGAATGAGACATTGGAGCATGGCCCGTGCATCAATCAGCTACTATCGATGATTAAAAATGAATCCGCCTTCCCCTGCTTTATAGGTTCGGCATTAAAAGATGAAGGCATTCAAGATTTGATTGCTCAACTTCCACTCATAACGGGTACTCACTTCGAGCCGGAAGCACCATTTCAAGGAGAGATCTTTAAAATACGACATGATGGCCATCAGCGACTAACATTCATCAAGGCTTTAACAGGCAAATTACAGGTTCGAGATGAATTTACGTTTGGAGACCTTACAGAGAAAGTAACAGAAATCCGTCTTTATAACGGCAGTCGATTTGAAACTGTTCAGCATGTTGAGGCTGGTGAAATCTTCGCTGTTAAAGGGCTCAGCCAGGCAAACATTGGCGATCGCATTGGCAGTAACATGCTATCACAGCCCTATGAGCTGGTCCCTACATTACAGGCAAAAGTTCAATATGAGGGTGAGCAACATATTAAAGAGGTATTAAGGATTTTCCGTCTATTAGAGGCCGAGGAGCCCTCTTTGCGTGTCGTATGGCAAGAAAAGTTTCAGGAAATCCATGTGCATATAATGGGTGTCATTCAGCTAGAGGTACTGATTGAAGTATTATTGAAGCGCTTTACATTCAACATCACTTTTGGAGAGCCACAAATATTATATATGGAAACAATTGCGACAACCGTTACAGGCTACGGACATTTTGAACCACTTAAGCATTATGCAGAAATTCATTTATTAATGGAGCCGAATGAACGTGGGACAGGCATTACCTTTAGCAATGCCTGTCATGCAGATGATTTATCAGTGGGCAACCAACGCCTCGTAGAAAAGCACTTGTTTGAACGTGATCATCACGGCTTACTCACAGGCTACGCAGTAACAGATATTCATTTTACGCTCTTAACGGGACGTGGACATAATGAGCATACGTCTGGCGGTGATTTCCGAGAAGCCACTTTCCGAGCACTGCGCCAAGGACTGGAACAAGCACAGAACGTCCTACTTGAGCCCTATTATCGCTTTAAAATGAAGGCTTCCAATGACTTTATTGGCCGTATGATGACCGACATTCAACAGGCTGCTGGCACCTTCGACGACCCTGTACTCACTGAAACAGACGTTGTATTAACAGGACGTGCACCAGTAGCGACCTTCATGAGCTATAACACAATTTTTGCCGCCTATACAAATGGGAAAGGTGCGCTTACCCTTCAATTTGATGGCTATGATGTGTGTCATAATGCAGAAGAAGTAATAACTCAAATAGGTTATGATAAAAATGCCGACCCTGAATACAGTTCTTCCAGCATTTTTTGCGCAAAAGGCAAAGGCTATTCTGTCCCTTGGCAAGAGGCGCAAGCAGCCATGCATTGTCAGAGCTAAGTTTCATGTACTAGCACGGAAAATCTGTTGGACTAGTATTTCAGATGAAGGTAGAATAACCATACAAAAAATAAAGCAAGCCCTCCGCTTCATGGAGGGCTTGCTTTTATATGGCACCAACAGCTTTCTTTGAAGGCTTGTGCACCGGATAGGCAGGTTCAACCACCACATAACCTTGCGTATTCGTGAAGTCGATAACTACTTTTCCAGGCTGACTTTTTAATATTTGTAGCTGATCAATTAATGTTAATAATAGCTCGTGGCCGTTCCCGCGTGGATGCCAATTAAAGTGAAAATCATTTAAGTCCTGAACGGCTTGAAGAAACTGCGTGTATTCCTGCTGCGCAAATGCAATTAGTTTATCCTGATGAGGAATTTGCTCTAAATCGTTCATATACGTTTCATAAAAACGTATGACAATTGAGCATAGTAAATCATTGACACGTGCAGCGCTTAACACTGGATTGGGCTCCTGTGAAAGACGGTCAAGATTAGGCTTTGCTCGTGTTGAATCAATGCGTGTAATTAAGTGGTACTGCTCCCCATTCACCTCATAAACAATAGGGTTCGTTGGCATATACATCATAAAGCTATTCGTCTTCGTTTTCAGTTGATCTGTTAAATTCGCCTGAGCAAAAAGATGGCCCTCTACCTCCCCATTTTGTATCCAAATAATGTCTTTATTATATAAGATTTGCTCAAAAAAGCGATCGTTGCGAATCAGTTTCGTTGCTAATAATTGATCAATTAGTGATTCGACCACCATTCTTGTTTTCGCTTTCTTGGCAATTTCTGTCCGTGGCTGCTTACAAATCGTCATATCTACAAAAGGTGTTTCCTGTGTTGTCGTTGCATGAATATTCATCCTCTGTGCATCCCCTTTGCGTACATATTTTCAAAACAAAAAGGACTTCCTACTATGTTTGAGGAAATCCTTCGCTTTAATGTGCTTCATCACACAATGCCAAACAAACCCTAAGTAAATGCGAAGGAGTTCTAAAGTGAACCCTTTCATGAACTTTGGGCGTTTGACGTACTGTGACGAACAGAGCATTCTGTTTTGTCAACATGCCACCTCCTATTCCTCGTAGGTTTATGGTGTGTACTCGTAACTAGGCAGGTATCCTGACTCATGGTCATCGCCACTTTTCCCCTTCCCATCATTTGACAGTGGTTGCTGAAAAGTCGCTCACATTTACAGTTGCGGGACAGTGTCGGATTCACACCGACTTCCCTTTTAAGCAAATTGCACGCAATTTACACCTAGTACTACACGCTATTCAGTTGTGAAGGAATGCTGTGTTTTATACATTCCTTGTAGACTATTAAACTCAATTGTAAGGTAGTCTTTTTCCGATGTCAAATAACATAAAATCTTCCAGTTTCTATATTACTATCTTGCAATCTATTTAACTCAGATTGAAAAGACACTTTTTACTTGTTATTCTTTTGCCTCATAATGCGTTCATACGGCTAAATCGCATGCATTCCTACTAATTTTTAGATTACAATACGCTTACTATATAAAAATTATGACGATCATCATTGCCAATACTGTAGTTTGCGATTAACCGCCCCAGTTATAGAGACATTTTTTGAGGTCTACTAGTAAGCTAAAGCACCTATTAGTAAATAAGAACCTGCAATATTAACTTATACTGGTTAATGAATAAAATGCAATAATAGACAATACTGCAAAGGTTTGAATGATAATCCCAATCACGTTACAAATTAAACCAGAAATGGCTAGCCCTCTACCATTTTCATTTCTTTTAGAAATTTCCTTTGTTGCTATTCTTGATAAAACTACTCCAATAATCCCAAAAACTAATCCAATAAGTGGAACTATGATTGAAAGAATGCCAAGAGTTAATGAAATTATAGATTTACTATTCGTTTCTATTTTTTCAACGATTTTTCTCACCCCTCCCTACAAGGTTTTACTATTCACACTTCTTCAACGAACCAGTTCCGTTAATTGAATTTTAACAATCCATTTGAAAAATCCATTATTTAACAATATAAATAGGTTATGTGCAAAGTAATAAGACTAGAAAGCACCAATCAGCCTAGAGGCTTTTGAGTCACGAACTTTCAACGCAAAAAATCAATCAAGATTATTTGCATAATCGTTAATCAATTTCGCTTTTCGTTTTCTTCTTTTTCTCGCTAAAGTTGCGACTGAAATTCCCAGCTTTGCTTCGACTTCATTACAACTATTCGATTCCAATAGTTGCATTGCAGTGTCTAACAGTTTCTTATCAAATTTCTTTGGTCTACCTTCCCAAAAATCATCGCGTTGTTTTGCAATTGTTTTACCTTCTTGCGTTAGCTCTAAGATTAAATCGCGTTCTTTTTCAGCTATAGCCAATTACGAAATAAGGAGTTTTTTGCACTATTTTAAAGCTAGTTCGTAAATTCTCCTTTGTTTTAAACGTTCTAGCTTTCATATGATAAATACGTCATATTGCGAAATGAAGGCATTAAATTCGCTACTATATATACCCGAACTCAAACACGTTTACGGATGCGATTCCCTTGAACAACACAATTTTTACTATAAATGGTGGTATACTGTAACAAAGGAGGGAATACATAGTGGAATTTAAATTTGGTGGCGGTTCTGTTTTTCTACCACCCTTACAAATTACAATTATCGCAATCATCGTTATTTTCTTTTTAGTAAAGTGGAGCAAGGAATTAGAAACAAGACGTTTTACTATTTACTTTTACTTTCTAATTAGTACTTACATTGCACCAATCTTTTCTCGCAGCACAAAAGATGGTATCTTTCAGCTTTGGATTCCTTTAGGATTTATAGTAGTATTCTTTTACTTGTTTCGGAGTAAAAAAAATCATCCAGCTAAAATGAAAGCTAGTATTTTAGGACTTTCCATAGCATTATATAATATCATTCTTCAATATTTATGATGGATTTTCCTATTCCATTAAAGAATATTCTGCTTATTAGAATAGAAAAACTAGGAATTTGGGCACCTAGTTTTCAATAATCACTGTCGGCGCAACGATCCTTCATATTCATAGCTGGCACTGACTCTAGCATAATTATTGTCCATCATGTTGGTGCAAAACGGAGGACTCAACTCGTTGGCGCGTGTATGTTTCAGTTTAAGTTATTACTTTAGGTGATTGTGCAAGGTCGCTAGCAATTCGATAGGTTCTGCTGTATCTAATTCGGAACAGATTGAACGTGCCCTATCATCCCAGTGGAATATAATTTCATCATCATCGATATACATAATCGCATCATTCTTCATATGGTGACTACTTAAATACTTTATAAAATGAATATCATAAAATAATCATTGATTTTAAATCGAAAAATCAAAATAAAAAAGGCTTTAGTATAAACAAGGCGCTCTTTTAACTGTCTTTTTCGTGTCTTTTTTAAATAGTGGCGTACCAACCTTTTGGGAATGCCTCCACGTTCTTTTAACGAATAGAAAATCTATTTAATTTTGCCTCCGTAGCAAGCATGACCGTGTGAAGCTCATTCTGTCGGCTATCTTGGCCTCTTCTGAAGTAGAGACTACGTATAAAATTCTTGTTGTTTACGCGGGTAATTACCTGACTGCGGCTTCTCGGCAAAGTACAACATTGCGCTAAGCTACTAATCCAATCTACGATTTCTTGATGTGGAAGTAGCTCATTGTCAATGATCCCATCCACGATGTTGACCAATCGCTCATCATCCTCATCGCTAAAAATATGTCTACCATTATTGAGCTTCTCAGAAATAGCGACAAGAATCTCACCCCGCATGACGGTGCTGCACTCTTTACACTGCACCAGCTCGGCAAGAACATCGGCACCGTGAGACGCGCTGTGAGCCCAGCCTCCTTCTGAAAGGTAACCTCGTAGATCCTTCTCTTCTTTATAGTAACGGAGCATTGTATGTAATAATTGCTCAATCTCCACTTGAGTGAAAAATGGATTTTGTCTATGGCGTTGGACAATCAAAGCGATAGGCAAGGCAGAGAATGTCCTTGTAAAAACTGACTGATCCTCCTCGCTGCCGATATGATAAAACAAATGGTTCTTATCAGTCAAAACAGATAAGAAGCTACGCAACTCCTCTTCACTGAACCTATTCTCTTCCTTTATCCACATATAAAACATCGGATAAATGAGATTATCTCGTAATTCTGGCTGAGGATCACCGATAAATTGAAGTAACAAAGGGACGTAATCTTGATGCTGCTCACCTTCGCGTAACTGATACTCGTCCTTCTCTATTCTTTGCAAATCGAGCATCAATTTAGTTCTTATATCCTCACATGTTCTTTTTTCTTCCAACATAAAAATCCCCCTTTGGATAATATTACCTAAGGTAGTAAAAACGAGCAACTTTTTTCTTAGATAAATACCTCTGACATATCATAAATTGCTTTTAATGCAAAAATATATGTAATACGAAAGTTTCCATATACTTTTAACTACATCTAACAATATGGTCTTCCCTCTAAGCACAAAAAAAGCCTCGCATATAGGCGGGCTTTGGATGGGTTTTGCTTTTGATACGATAGTATACCATTAATTCGAGCCTAAAACATACTGTGCTAAAACACTTTGCACCTTATAAATATTGGTCGCCTTATTGAAGTTTTTTTGGATGGGTAATGAACTGCCTGATACCCATATTTTTAACTCCGCATCTAAATCAAATGTACCAGCCGTTTCTACTGAAAAATGGACAATATTTTTATAGGGGATGGAATGGTATTCCGTTTTCTTGCCAGTCACTCCTTGCTTATCAATGAGGATTAATCGTTTATTCGTAAAAATAAATATGTCTCTAATAATTTTATAGGCATTTTTAATGGTTTCGTTTGGAATTAGTAAATCATTGACCTCCTCCTGTAATTTTTCAAAATTCACCTCGCTTGCATTGCCAATTAATCCATCAAATAAACCCATGCTTTATCCCCTTTCAGCTTTTGTTTGTTTACTATATTATGATGAAAACTGGGCTACGACCCTCGTTTTTGTAATATTTATTCTATAAAGGAGATGGCTTATAGCGAACATTGCTAGTCATAGTCATGTCCCTATTAGCCATTGTTGTTTTAGGCTGTACAAATGAGGAGCTTGCAGGTGGGAAATTGGCTAAGATCAGCTTTTCTAACAGCGTTGAATTTGGTTTTGTGCATAGTGATTTTATGAAAGAATATGAGGATGAGAATTGTCTCAATCTATTCCAGGAAGGAATGACGACAGCAGTAAGAAATAAGGGAATTGTCAATATGGCTATCCCACAATTTGACGTACAAGTAGTGTATACGGCTGAAAACCAATATGGCTTTCATCTTTGGTTAGGGGAAGTAGATCAACAGAACGTAAAGGATACCTATACAATTTATAGCATCACTGAGGATTTGACCGCCCCACTCAGATCATTGATACAAAAATAAAAAACACCTTCCATTCAAAAAAGGAAAGTGTTTTTCGGTTTATTTTCATATTATTCGTTTTCTACGGCTTGGAAGAGCATTTGCGCATACTTGTCTGTAAAAGCAAAGCCACCTTCGCATTTACGGCTCTCATCAACAATTTCACCCGATTTCATCACGTAAATGCGATTACACAAATAAGAAACTGCCTTTAAATCATGCGAGATAAATAAAATCGCCACGTTTTTTTCTTTATTTAAAGTCACTAATAAATCGATTATCTCTCGTTGAATCAAGCGGTCTAAGCTCGAAACGATTTCATCACATACTAATAGTTGAGGTTCGACTAAAATCGATCTTAGTAAATTAACCCGTTGTCGCTCCCCTCCACTTAGCTCAGAAGGCAGGGCTTCTAAAATATCCGATGGGAGCTTTACCATTTCAAGCATTGTCTGTAGTTCGCGGTCCGTGAAGGACTTGTGTGCCACCTGTATGGGCTCGCGCAACAATTCCCTGACGGTCCACACGGGGTTTAAGGCAGCCGTAGCATTTTGAAAAATGATTTGGCAATTTTCATAAAAATACGAGCGATTTTGCTTCGTCATTAATTGATCTTCAAAAAACAGAGCCCCTTTTTCAGGCTTTTCTAGCTGCATAATTAGTTTGGCCAAAGTACTTTTTCCACTACCGCTTTCTCCCACAAGCCCTACGATTTCACCTTTTCCAACTGTTAGGTTTATATTCTTCAATATTTGCTGTCCTGCTCGATAGCTTTTATTCACCTGGTCAACATGAAGCAACAATATCAACGCCTCCTAAAAATGATGAGCGACAAGCCGCTTCGTATATGGATGCTTGGGCTCCTTAAAAATTTCCGATACTTGCCCACTTTCTACAATTTCACCATTTTTCATCACCAGCATGGAATCAGCAATCTTAGCAACCCCTAAATCATGGGTAATAAAGAGAATGGTCGTCCCAAGGCGGGCATGGAGATTTTTTAGCAATTTGATAAATTCTTGTTGATGGAGCATATCTAGAGCAGAGGTCGGTTCATCTGCCATTAAAACATCGGGTTCATTATAGAAGGCGCAGGCAAGCATGCAGCGTTGTAGCATACCGCCAGAAAGCTCAAATGGATAGCGTTGTAGCACATCCTCCGGTAAGTTTAATTCCTTTAAAATTGCCATGATTTTACTTAAAAATTCTTCTTCCTTATGTCCCACCCTCGAAGCCGTCAACCGATAGAGTTGCTGCTTCATTTTTTGAGTTGGTGAAAAACTATTCGTGGCATCCTGAAAAATGCTAAAGAAATGCTTTTTCCGTAGCTCCACACGCTCCTGTTCAGACATGTCCATGAGGTTTTTTTCATTAAATAAAATCGAGCCTTCCATACTTGCTCGTGCTGGCAGCATCCCAAGCAGAGCTGAAAGAGTCGTACTTTTACCACTACCACTCTCACCAATGATAGCCGTAATATGCCCTTTAGGCACAGTAAAAGTCAAACCTTGAATAAGGGATTTGCCGGATAAGCGAACAGCCAAATTGTCAACCTTAAACATGCGATCGGCTCCCTCCTTGTTTGAAAGTACCTCCAATAACTTGCACACATAAAATCGTTATAAAAATTAACAGCCCAGGGAAAAGCCCCATCCACCAAGCCCCCACAAGTAAATCATTTTGCGCTGTGTACAGCATTGTTCCCCATGATGGAGTAGCTGGTGGGACACCAATTCCTAAAAAGCTTAAGGAAACTTCAGTAAAAATAGCCCCAGCAAAATTAAAGATGGTCACCACAAATAACGCAGGGATACAATTACGCAATAAATGCCCAAAGAGAATTTTCCACAGCGGCGTGCGGAACATTTTCGCCATCTGCACAAATTCTTGTTCCTTTAACCGGATAAACTCAGAGCGGACGATACGAGCAGTAACAAACCAGCCTGTAAGCCCCATAATCATTGCCATTCGCCACACACTGCCCTGCATAATTGCCTGTAGAGCTAAGACGATCACTAATGAAGGAATGGTTAAAAAGGCCTCGAGAATACGCATCATTACAACATCAATGACACCGCCGAAATATCCGCTTATGCCCCCATAAATGATGCCAATTATGCTAGATAGCACAACGGACACAGTGGCAATGAGGAGCGTCACCTTTCCTCCGACTAATAAGCGCGAAAGTACATCTCTCCCTAGCTGGTCAGTTCCTAATAAATGAATGGCATTCGGTGCTTGATAAATTTGATTCATATCCATCATATTCGGCTCAAAAGGAGCTACTAATGAAGAAAAAATAGTCGTTGTACAAATGAGAGCTAAAAGTACAAGCCAAAATATCGGGTACTTCCGCTGTTTTCTCATACAAATCCCCCTCTTCTTAATCGAGGGTTCAAGCCAATCATCAAAATATCAATGACAAATAAACAGATGACCACAACAACGCCGATGATCAATATAGCCCCCATTAAAACGGGAAAATCCTTGAGCATGACGGATTTTACCAAAAGCTGTCCTAAGCCTGACCAACCAAATAATGTTTCGACTACAATGGAGCCTCCGAAAAATGATGGGATGGTCACACCGACATAGTTAATATAAGGAATGACAGCATTTCGTAAAATCATAGTTCGAATTTCACGTTCAGATACTCCATTCGCTCGTGCCACTTGTACATAGTAGCTATGATTCTCTATTTTCACACTATCCTGTAAAAAACGGGCAAAGATGCCCACATGAGAAATAACGAGAACTGCTAGCGGGAGTGCCATATGATATAAACGATCCACGAACCCTCCATCGCCCCGCACATCATTCATTCCCGAAGATGGGAACCAGCCTAATGTTATAGCAAAGACCATGATGAATAGTATACCTAGCCAAAATGGTGGTATCGCGGAGCTAGCAATACTAAAGATAGAAAGTCCACGGTCGAGTAATGAGCCCTCCCTCATGCCAGCCTGTAAGCCAAGCCAAATAGAGGCAATCGTTACTAGGACTAACGTTAAAACAACGAGCTGTAGCGTATTCGGTAAGCGCTCCAGTAAAATCGTCAAGACAGGTCTTCCTTCTTTAGCTGAGTACCCTAAATTACCTTGTACTGCTTCCCCCAACCAAGTCCCATACTGTATGAGTACGGGTTGATCGAGTCCAAAGGCTTGTTCAATACGTTCTTTCTCTGCCGTCGTTAATGTTTGGGCATTGCCTCCATAATAAGCTGCTGCGGGATTGCCAGGAGCGGCGTGCATCATGCAAAAAGAGAGGAAGCTCACGATAATGAGGACAATTGTCCCCATTATCACTCGCTTCCCAAGCCATTTAGCGATCATTCCATTTCCACTCCTCGACATTCCATAGGAAGCCTGCTCCATGGTGACCTAAAATTCGCTCTTTAACACCGCTAATTTGTTTATCGATACCATAGACAGCATCCACATAAGCAAAGTAGGCAAACGGTGGATCTTGAGCTAGCTCCTCCTGCAATGCCATATAGACTCTCTTCCGTTGCTCAGGATCGACCGTAGTACGACCTTCCTCTAGCAATGCGTCCACTTTTGCATTGGCATAGCTGCCGTAATTATAGCCAGCACTCGTGAGACTGGATTCTCCAGAATGGAAAAGGCTGTACGTATGATGGTCTGCATCATATGGACTTCCCCATCCAACCATAAAGGCTTCTGTTTCTTCAATAACAATATTGCTCCAATCCAGTGCAGCCACTTTCACATCTGCCCCAACAGCTTTATAGCCCTCCGCCACATAATTGGCCATATTCACACGCACAGTATCCGTAATGGGCGCGGTAATGGTAAATGTTAATTTTTGACCTTCTTTATAGCGGAAACCGTCATCAGCTAATTGCCAGCCTGCTTGCTCGAGCAGCTCATTTGCTTTTTTTACATCGTAAGTATAATGTTCGATTTTTTCATTCACAAAATTATGTTTTTGTAGTGGCGAATAAGCTTCTGTGCCGTAGCCATGTAAAATACCTTTTACGATGCCAGCTCGGTCCGTTGCATAGCTAATCGCCTTTCTTAGTGAAACATCCTTCCAAATCGGATACTTCATATTGAATAGAACGCCGCGATAATCAGCGGATTCAACCTCGTACATTTTTAAATGTTCTACTTTTGATAGTTCCTCAACCTGATTTGGATCAAGTAATGCAATATCCACCTCACCTGATTTTAGCTGTAAGGCACGCACATTGCTATCAGGAATAAATTTAAAAATGACCTGCTCAATTGAAGCTTTTGTACCATAAAAAGTAGGAAATGCTTTGAGTGTCAAGCTTGTCCCTTTATCCCATTGTTCAAACATATAAGGACCGGCACCGATTGGTTGTTGATTAAATGATGCAGTTCTCATTTCCTGTCCTTCGAAGGCATGCTTTGGCAAAATAGGCACAGTTAATTTGTCTAGCATCGGCGTAAATGGTTCATCTAATTGGAGGGTCATTGTCGTGTCGTCGATTTTTTTCATGCCCGTCACATGGATAAAATCAGATTTTAAATAGGAGCCGTTTGCATCATCAAGAATACTTTCGATGGTGAAAATAATATCGTCGACTGTTAAAGCCTGCCCATCATGAAATGTCACCTGATCATTTAACACAATTGTATAAGTCATCTGGTCATCTGATATATTAATACTTTTAGCCATATCAAATACAGGTACATTTTGTTCATCGAAGCGCATCAAACCTCTAAATAAAAAGGCATCCAAATTCGTTTCCTCTAAAAGTGGATTTAAACCTGCAAACTCTGACTCAGAAGCAAAAACAAGCTCATTCGCCTGAGAAGCTGACGAAGCAGATGACTGTTTCTCCTCGCCTTGACTGGACTCTTTCGTACAGCCTGCAAGACAAAGTATCATTAGAAGTATCCATACTGAAAACTTTTTCAATTCACTATCTCCTTTATCACAAGAAATTACAGTAATGCTGTCATATGTTCAAACATACGGTTTATTTCCTTGTGAAGTGTTCGTTGCTCTTTGGCGAGCCATCTACAATGAATCGCCTGATCTGTTAGCTTTGTTACGCTTGCCTGAAGAGATTGCTCCTGCTGAATCAAAGCCTGTAAATCTCTCATGTTTATATTATTCACAAGTGGTGACACAATCCATAAGGAACCGATATAGAGTGCCTTTTCGAGCAGGCCAAGCGCTGCAAAATTCATTTCCTGTGGTTTAAAATGGATGGAATCAAACGCAATAAGTTTATTCTCTACATAAACCTTATATTTAGATTGGTAGTCTTGATAATCAAAGACTTCTCCCCGCATTTCTCGGCCTGGTGCGATAATTTCACCCCAAATTAATGTCGAGCTCTCCTTCATGTGAATAGTTGTATCCGCTTGAAACTTGGCTCGTTCAAATGGAATGGTCACTTCAGGAAGCCATTCTAACCGTGCTTCATCAGCAATTTCAACCGTAATAGCCTGGGTACAATGATCACCTGTATGCGAAGGATAGATTTTCAATGCTGATTGTTGCTTAAGCCTTACTCGACTTTCTGGTGCCAGTTTGACATTGATTTCATTGCGGTCTCCCGCTACCATCCCACCAGAGGACTCCATCAAAAATACTGTAGCAGTTGGATCACTACCTTCATATAATTCACGGCTAGCCTTTAAGGGAGGCTGCTGGTACACATGAACTAGTCGTGTATAGCCCCTCCTAGGCTCAAAGGCCATTGCTAATTTGCCGAAATGATTGATCTTTTGTTGATTAGGCATGGTTGTCAACAGCTTCGGCACCTTCAAGTAGCATATGGTGCTGAATCCATTCAACCACCTTATCTACATTCGTTTGTGAACGAACATCTGCAAAAATATAGGGACGGCCACCACGCATTTTTTTCACATCCTGATCCATTATTTCTAGATCAACCCCAACATGAGGCGCCAACGATGTTTTATTGATTAATAGTAAGTCTGAACGCGTTAGCGCTGGACCGCCTTTACGTGGGATATCCTGTCCTTCTGCCACATCAATTACGTAAATATAGCCATGCACTAGCTCAGGACTAAATGTTGCAGATAGATTATCGCCACCACTTTCAATGAAAATAATATCTAAATCTTGGAAGCGTTTATTTAAATCATCAATCGCTGCAAAATTCATCGATGCATCCTCACGAATAGCTGTATGAGGGCAACCACCTGTTTCCACACCAATAATACGCTCCTCCTCTAAAACACCATTCGTTATTAAATATTGAGCGTCTTCCCTTGTATAAATATCATTTGTGATAACCGCTACATGATAATGCTCATGCATCACACGTGTTAATTGATCTACTAAAGATGTTTTTCCTGACCCAACTGGGCCGCCGATACCAATACGTATTGGTTTCATTGTTATCCTCTCTCTTTCTATGAAATAAATAATCTGGCATATAAAAACTCATGTTTCATGGATGCCAATTCAATCCCTAACGCATTATTCGTTAAATCATCCATCGTTAATGACATCACTGTTTGCGTTGCTTCTTCTACTGAAATCAATAGCTCATTCAATGCTTGGACACCTGTATTCTGACCAAACGGTACTGCACGTACAGCATTTTGTACTAGGCCGCTAATTGATGCATACATAAAGGTCATCACTGCGTGAAAGACATTGACACCTAGCGCCTCGCAATAGATTCCATAAAGCACGGCGTATTGTCCCTTCACTTCTTCACGCTCGATTTTCTCCTTCCACTGCGATAAAAAAGGATATTCCATAAGCGGTGTCACAGTTCGTACAAATTGCTTCCCTACATTAACACTCGCCTCTTTAGATTCCTTAGCAAGCTTCATAGCCCCACAAAGTTCATCGAGCTCTGTCAGTCGAGCAATATCCCTGTCTTTAGCTGCATGGAATGCTTCTTGAATAAGAATCGCATCTCCGTGCACTAAATTATGAAATAAATAGCCCTGACAAAATTCGATTAATTGTTCCTTTGTGCGAATGAGATCTTCTTGAATATACGTTTCCATACCATAGGAATGTGTATATGAACCTATCGGGAATGCCGAATCGTGAATTTGTAAAAGTTGCAGTATCGATAAATTAGTGAGAGTGTCCACGGTATTTGAACGGCTGCTTGAAACGTCTTTCTGTTGTTTCATAGTGCACCCCTATTTCATCTAATAATGGATTAATCGTATGATCTGCTCGTACGATGATTTCATTGTTTTCAATTAGGCAAGGTGTATGACGATTTCCTAATTCGAAAGCTGATTTTCCCATTTCATGCATGTCTTTGGGCGTAATAACAATGACAGGCTCTAATTTTGTACGAATGGCTATACGACGGTGATCATCCTCAAATAATAAATCGCCATATTTTAATGGTTCATCACCTTCTAGACGTAAAGCAATGTCTGTACCTTGATCTGTTTCTGTGCGAAAAATTCGTTTGCTTAGTTCCTCCCATTCTAGCTCAATCCATTCTGTTGTCTTTTGTTGATGTTCTTCTTCGTGGGCAATATTCCCAATGATTTTTTCGATTAACATATGTTTAGCACCTCAATATTTTTTTATTGGCTGTTACTCTCACTTTAATTGCTTAGAATAAGAAATATCGTTGAGCCATTGGTAGTACATCTACCGGCTCACATGTTGCTAATTCACCATCAATTTTTACTTCATATGTTTCTGGGTTCACATCAATTTCTGGCGTCTCGTTATTAAGTTTCATGTCAGATTTACGAATATTTCGGCAATTCGAAACCGTCCCAATCATTCGTTTTAAGCCTAATTTCTCTGGCAAGCCTTCTTCAACCGCAATTTTCGGTAAAAATGTCATGCCACAATTTTGAGGTCCTTGTCCATAGAAGCCATAAGTCTGACGGCCTTTCATTGGCTGTGGTGTAGGAATAGATGCATTTGGATCACCTGTAATACCATAAACGGCTATACCAGCCTTGATGACCACTTCTGCCTTTACGCCAAAGAACGCTGGTTCCCATAGAACAATATCGGCTAATTTTCCTTCTTCCAGTGAACCAACCTCATGGCTAATACCATGTGCGATTGCTGGGTTAATATTTAGCTTTGCCATATACCGCTTAACGCGATAATTATCGTGTTCCTTGCCCTCATCCTGTGACAAAGGTCCACGTTGCTTTTTCATTTTGTCCGCAGTTTGGAACGTCCGTATCGTCACCTCTCCCACACGACCCATCGCCTGTGAATCCGAAGACATGATGCTCAATATTCCTAAGTCCTGCATAATATCTTCTGCAGCAATTGTTTCAGGTCGGATACGTGAATCTGCGAATGCGACATCTTCTGGCACATCATGCTTTAAGTGATGGCACACCATCAGCATATCTAAATGCTCATCAATCGTGTTCGTCGTAAATGGTTTCGTAGGATTCGTCGAGGCTGGCAAAATATTTGGTAAAGATGCCATTACTAGCTGGTCAGGCGCGTGTCCACCACCAGCACCTTCTGTATGGAAAATATGAATAACACGGCCATCGATGGCATTGATTGTATCTTCCACAAACCCTGCTTCATTTAATGTATCGGAGTGCAGGGCTACTTGAATATCGTATTCGTCTGCAACGGTTAAGCTTTGATCCAGTGCGGAAGGTGTTGCCCCCCAGTCCTCATGAATCTTCAAACCGATGGCACCCGCACGAACTTGCTCGATAATTGGTGCTGGGTCTGAGGCACTACCTTTTGCAAGTAATCCCACATTCATTGGGAAGCCTTCCACAGCTTGTAACATGCGATGTAGATGCCATTCACCAGCAGTTAAGCTTGTCGCCTTTGAACCTGCCGCAGGTCCTGTTCCGCCACCAATAAAAGTTGTTGTTCCTGCTAATAGGGCCGTTTCAACTTGATCGGGACTAATGAAGTGGATATGTGTATCAATGGCACCAGCTGTTGCTATAAGCCCTTCCCCTGCATAAACCTCTGTGCCTACGCCGATAATCATATCCTGATCGACGCCGTCCATACTATTTGGATTGCCTGCTTTGCCAATGCCAATAATTCGGCCATCTTTAATACCGATATCAGCTTTCACAATACCTGTATAATCGATAATGATGACGTTAGTAATGACTGTATCTAGCACACCTTCATTGCGTGTATTTTTACCATTTTGCCCCATTGAAACACGCAGTGATTTACCACCACCAAAGACACCTTCATCTCCATAGGATGTATAGTCCTTCTCAATTTCGATCCACAAATCCGTATCGGCTAAACGCACTTTGTCGCCAACTGTAGGACCGAACATTTTCGCGTAAGCTTCATGTGTTACCTTCATTTTTCTTCCGCTCCTTTAAAGCCACCTTCAATTGCCTTGTCTAAAATTTCATCTTTATGGTGAGTTGACCCTTCTGTTAGCTTATTTAAGCCAAAGACATGCTGTTTCCCACCAAATTCGACAAGCTCTACTTCCTTTTCTTCCCCAGGTTCAAAGCGAACTGCCGTCCCTGATGGAATATTTAAATGCATACCGATTGCATCTTCACGATTAAATTCTAGAAATCTATTTACTTCGATAAAATGAAAATGTGAACCTACTTGAATCGGACGGTCACCTGTATTGGCTACTAGAACCTTTTTTGTTGCCCTGCCCACATTGATTTCAATCACACCATTTTTCGGTCGGATTTCTCCAGGAATCATCTGCCAACACTCCTTTACTGAATTGGACGGTGAACTGTGACAAGCTTTGTCCCATCTGGGAAGGTACATTCTACCTGTACATCTGAAATCATGTCACCGACACCTTCCATTACGTCCTCTGCTGTCAGAACATGCTTAGCATCACTCATTAGCTGTGCGACAGTTTTTCCATCTCTAGCACCCTCCATGATGAAACTACTAATAAGGGCAACAGCTTCTGGATAATTTAGCTTTAAGCCGCGAGCTTTTCTTTTCAGCGCAAGTTCTCCTGCCACATGGAGGAGTAGTTTTTCTTGTTCTACTGGTGATAGCTTCAAATCAATCTCTCTCTTTCCTATATTCAGAATTATCTTTCAATAATATTTTTCCAAGCATACTTCCTTTCAATTACATGAGCTTTTTACTACCATTTAGTTTTTTTAGCATTTAATTGTTGTCTTACAAATTATGATTTCGCAAGGGATATGCGAAGAGAAATAGAAATGACTTGTTGACCCGGCGAACGCGGGTTGCAATAGTTGAAGTGAGTAATAGAGGTAACAGCTAGTCCATTATAAGAAACTAAATTAAAAAATTCAACATTTTTATTTATCTGTGAATTTACAAGTTTTATAAATAACTCATAAAAAAAGAGGCTTATTTTACAGAAAATTGGTCAACTGTAAAAAAGCCTCTTATCCTATGGAGTAAAGGAACAATAAAATTATACTAAAAAACTTGTAAATTTATTTGTTTCGGATCATTATTTCAGGGCTATAAACCCTTGAAATTTCCCATGGGCCTCTTAAGCACCGAATTGATTGGTTAATTTTTGTAAACTATCAGCCTGCACACTTAAATCCTGTGTGACGTGATTGACAGCCTGCATGGAAGCAGTTTGCTCATCCATTGACTGCAAAACAGACTCTGTGTAATTCGATAATCGGCCCATTCCATCCGCAATAGTTATGACCGTTGATGCCACTTCATTTGCGCTACTGGAAAGCTGTTCGGCTGTTGCGGAAATGTCTTCAAGCTGGTTATTCATACGACTTACATGCTGTGTGATCGTCCCGAATGATTTTGTCGCCTCATCAATGACATAAACACCTTGCTGAACATTTTTCAAATCCTCCTCCACCGATGAAGCGACTTGTTTTGTATCATGTTCAATGCCTACTACTAAGTCAACAATTTGCGTAGCAGATTGCTTCGATTGCTCAGCTAATTGACGGACCTCTTCTGCTACTACTGCAAAGCCTTTACCATGCTCTCCAGCCCGTGCGGCTTCAATGGCAGCATTTAAGGCTAATAGATTGGTTTGATCAGTAATGGCTGTAATCATATCGGTCATTGATTTAATATCTGACATTTTTGTGGATAGTTGCTGCATCAGACTACTTGTTTTGTCAGTTGATGATGAAATAAATTGCATTTGTTCCTTTGCTACATGTAAAATGGCTACCCCATTTCCTGCAATTTCATTGGCCTCTTTGGCATGACTAAAAACATCCTGTGTAGCAACGGTAATACGTTCAATTCCATCGACAGTTTCTTGCATCGCCTGAGCACTATCACTAGCAGATTGTGCTGCTTGCTTCAAGCCATCCGATGTTTTCTCTATCTGCTGATCTACTTCCTCCACAGCTAGTGTAATTTCACTTGTACTTGCTGATAGTTCTTCAATACTTGTTGATAAATCCGTAGAGCTATTCGCAATTTTTTGTGTCATTGTTCGTAATTGATTTTTCATGTCTAAAAATGATTGTGCTAGCTGAGAGATTTCTCCATTATCATGTACCTCAATGACAACTGTATCCAATTTGCCTGAGGTAATCCCTTGTGCAGCCTCCGTTAGCTGTTTGATAGGCTGTATCACTTTAAAATGGACATAGACTGTGTACGAAAGTGTAATGGCAATTCCTAAGATGGTTAAAACGGTTGCAAGCCATTCTAATGTTGTTACATCGGCCAAATCTAAAAATAAAATAATAATCATTAACACATTTAAAGCTGAAAAGCCAAGTAAACTCTTATTGCGTAAACTCATAACAAATTCCCCCAACTAAAATATTACTTCCATACCAGTATTATAGTTGAATAATCCTGAAAAACATAAGAAAAAGCCCCCTTTTATATGAGTAAAGTTCTAAAAACTGCATAAAAAAACTGTAGACAGCCATAAAGGCATATCTACAGTCCATATGATTATTTTAAGTTCATGATGCTTGAGCCAGCGATACCTGGATGTGTCATTTCATAAGGGTCTAAAATTAGGTCCAGTTGTTCTTTTGTTAAAACACCCGCTTCAATACAAAGCTCACGGATTGAACGACCTGTTAGAATCGCTTCACGTGCAAGACGAGCAGCAACTTCATAGCCAATATGAGGGTTCACAGCAGTAAGTACCCCTACACTTTTCTCTACATATTCTTTCATACGTTCTTCATTTGCTTCAATATCTTTTAAGCAGTTTTCTGTAAACGCACGGAAAACATTATTCATAATGCTGATAGATTGGATTAGGTTAAATACTAATACCGGCTCCATAACATTTAACTCTAATTGACCAGCTTCAGAAGCTAATGAAATTGTATGGTCGTTACCAATCACTTGGAAAGCCACTTGGTTCAGTACTTCTGGCATAACAGGGTTTACTTTACCTGGCATGATTGAAGAACCTGGTTGGCGAGCTGGTAAAAGGATTTCCCCTAAGCCGGCACGTGGACCTGAAGCCATTAAGCGTAAGTCATTAGCAATTTTCGACATATTAATCATACAAATTTTTAACGCACCCGATACTTCTGTATAAGCATCTGTATTTTGTGTAGCATCTACTAAATGTGTCGCACCCTTTAATGGTAAACCTGAGATTTCTGCAAGATGCTCATCGACAGATTTAATATAATCTGGGAAAGCATTTAAGCCTGTACCTACAGCAGTTGCGCCCATATTTACATCATATAAGTTTGGACGTGTTTGACGAATACGTACAATATCACGGTTGATGACACGGCAATAAGCTTCGAACTCTTGTCCTAAACGAATTGGCACTGCGTCCTGTAAATGCGTACGTCCCATTTTAATGACATGTGCAAATTGCTCTGCTTTTTGATGGAAAACAGATTGCATATAATCCATCGTTTCTAATAATTCATCTATTAAATTTAACACAGCGATATGAATGGCTGTTGGGAAAGCATCGTTTGTTGATTGTGACATATTGACATGACTGTTTGGACTTACTGTATGATAGTCACCTTTTTCTTTCCCTAAAATTTCTAGGGCACGATTGGCGATAACTTCGTTTGCATTCATATTGATGGATGTACCTGCTCCACCTTGGATTGGGTCTACAAGGAATTCTGCATCCCATTTGCCATCAATTACTTCTTGTGCTGATTCGACAATTGCCTCACCAATTTCTTTTGATAATAGGTGTACTTCCATATTACTTAACGCAGCTGCTTTCTTCACAATCCCCATCGCTTTAATAAGTGAAGAGTGAATTGTGTAGCCTGTAATCGGGAAGTTTTCCGTTGCACGTAGTGTTTGAATTCCGTAATAAGCCTCTGCTGGTAATACGCGCTCACCTAAAAAATCTTTTTCTATACGTTGTGTTGACATCATTGTCGTCTCCTTTTATGTAATACTCACACTTGATAGTAGCTAATAAAAGTCGTATTGTAAACAGTCATTTTTCTGTAAACGAAAAAAATCCTTCAAAAAAGCAAAGAAATCGCTAAAAACCGAGCACATTTTAATAATGTCCTAGCATTATTAGCCGATAAAGGTTCGATACAATATAACTAGGCAACTGTATGCGATAGCGTTAAAAATTTCATTGTGAATCAAAAAAACCAATAGAATAACCGATTAGGTCCATTCTATTGGTTTGTTCATTCTTCTATTATTTATGCGATGTTACAGTAAAACGGCTATTTTGATGCTGAGGATTTTCAAGCTCATCCAATACTGCCACTGCATAATCTGCGTAGCTTACATAGCTTTCACCAGCTTCATTTACTAATAAATGATCGACTCCTGTTGTATAGTGACCCGTACGTGGACCTTCTGGATCAAAAAATGCTGATGGACTTAAAAATGTCCAATGGATAGCAGATTGTTGTAGGTCCTGTAGATTTTGTCCTTGATTTTGCGCAGTTGCTAGGAACATAGCTGGGAAATCAGGTGTTTCCATTACACGGATTTGTTTTTCAGGATCTACAAAAAGACTACCTGCCCCTCCCACAACCAGTAATTTTGTTTCAATGCCTTCGAAAATTCCGATTAAATGACGACCCGCTTTCACATGTAAATCTTCCTGACCAGCTGGTGCGCCAAATGCATTCACTACTGCATCGAAGTCTTTCACGTCAGCCTGTGTTAATTGAAACACGTCTTTTTCTATTACGGGGATAGCTGTTGTTACTTTTGCCGCAGAACGAACGATAGCTGTTACTTCATGACCACGTTGCACCGCCTCCTCTACTATTTTTTGTCCTGCTTTACCTGTTGCACCAATGACAGCAATTTTCATTGTATGTTCCTCCTTAAATTATAGTTGTAACCATTTTAGTTACAGGTTAGATACAGATAGACCATCTTCGCTTAAGTACGAAGCTGATCTAGCACATCCTGCAAAGTCTGTGCCTGTAGCTGTGCTTCCATTGCCTGCCAAATAGATGTGTACACATCTTCCAAAGTATGTTGGATTTCTCGTCCCACTGCACACGCTGGATTCGGCTCATCATGAATCGCAAAAAGCTGTTCTGGCCCATCGATTGCTTGATAAATTGCTAAAAGTGTTAAATTCTTTGGTTCCACTAAAAGCTCATACCCCGCAACCCCTGAATGTGATAAAAGTAAGCCTGCCTTTTTCAGAACACCAATCATACGTCTTACGACCACTGGATTTGTATTTACACTTCCAGCGATAAAATCGGACGTAAGTAAGCTTTTATCAGATGTTGTAGCAATTAGCGAAAGAATATGGATCGCCACCGAAAATCGACTGTTCACCATATGTATCACCACCTGTTGTAACTATTATAGTTACAGGTAAATAAAAAAGCAAGCACATTGCTTTTCGCTACCTGTTTTTATAGTTCCGTTTCTTGATTTATCTATACATACATTTAGATTTTATTGACATAAATCACTAGTTCCTGGCGTATTTGCCCATTGTCCTCATAAAAATCTAGATTATGAAATTCATATTTAAAATGACCTACTGGAAAAGTCACGCTTTCCCCCTGTGCTGCCGCAAGTATACCTGCCACGTCTTGTGATACCATATGTAATAATTCATCACCCGTGACTGAATCTATAAAGATTACGTTCATAAAAAAACACCTCCTCAGCCATTATAGCTTAGAAGGCGCTTACATTTATAGTCTTTCTTTATAGCCTTTAATACGGATTTCTTCAATCACTTGCATCATGTCGAACAGTTGTTGCCGGGATAAATTGGAGGTATTAGCGTCCTGCGCTTGTTGCTCGGAAACCTTTTTTCGTTCTAGATGATCGGACTGTTGCTCATTTTCTTCTACTTCCTGAAGGACCATTGTTTTCTTCACAACTTTCACCTCTACCATAAATTTGACCGACTACCCATTCCAAATAATGCTAACAATCCCACAATTACTATAATCAACTTCCTAGCTATCAGTCATCCAACTACTAGCCTATTTAGTAAAACATATATTTTGACCTAGTTATAGCTCCCAAAAAAACAGCAACCAAAATGGCTGCTGCTAATGTTAGACGGCTATCGGAGCTTTAATAGCGGGATGCGGATCATACCCCTCAATTGATAAATCCTCAAGCTCTATATCAAAAATCGATGCTTTATTTGGATTGATGTGTAACGTTGGTAGTTCCTTTGGCTCCCGAGCAAGCTGTTCTTTTACTTGTTCCACATGGTTCGCATAAATATGCGCATCCCCAATGCTATGAATAAATTCGCCTACCTCTAATCCACACTCATGTGCAATCAAATGTGTTAACAATGCGTACGAAGCGATATTAAAAGGACAGCCTAATAATGTGTCCAAGCTTCTTTGCATGAGCTGACAGCTTAATTTGCCATTAGATACATAAAATTGGAACATAACATGACATGGTGGCAATGCAGCTTTACTGCCCTTCGCACCTGCATTGATAACATCCTCAGGGTTCCACGCATTGACGATAATACGGCGTGAATCGGGATTATGCTTGATTTGATGAATGACATCCTGCAACTGGTCGATACTTTCCCCAGTAGAAGTTGTCCAATGCCGCCATTGCTTGCCATAGACATTGCCAAGCTCTCCGTATTTTTGAGCAAAGTCATCATCTGCTAAGACACGCTCACAAAATGAGGCTAACTCTTGCTGATACAATGTATTAAATGCGTCATCCACTAAACAACGTCGACCAAAATCCGTCATATCTGGTCCTGTATAGTCATCTGATTCAACCCATTTTTTAAATGCCCATTCATCCCAAATATGATTATTATGTTGCAATAGATAACGGATATTCGTATCCCCTTTAATGAACCATAATAATTCGCTCGCGACAAGCTTAAAAGGTACGCGCTTTGTCGTTAAAAGAGGAAATCCTTTACTTAAATCAAAACGCATTTGATAACCAAAGACGCTATATGTACCCGTCCCAGTTCGATCCTCTTTTTTCGTGCCATTTTCGACTATATGTTGTAGTAAATTTAAGTACGCCATTTCTGGATGCGTCATTTTTCTTCAACAGCTCCTTCCAGTTTGCTGTTGACCATTATACCATTTCATCACGTATTTTCGTATGATGAAATTATTTCATTAGAATCCAGAATGAGAAGAAGTGTTCTTCAGCTCTCTTGAAATTTCACTCTCTGTTGTGACAAAAAAGGTAGGAAGCAAGATGATATTTAATAAAACAGGTCCAACAATAACTAATAAATCGATGCCAGGACTAAAATAAAGACCGAATGCCGTAATCAAGCCCGAAAGTACAAGGAATACAATTTGCGCAACAATAATCATGATTGGCAATGATTGGTACATGTAATTTAGTTTACGGAACTGATGTAAATTGGCTGGGTTGTTGATGACTTTCTTTTTTAAGCGTCTTGATAAAATAAAACAAGCTAGCAATTGCACTACCATAAAACTAAAATAGATGATCGCGTAAAGAATAAATGGACGTTTCTGAATCGACCCATCAAAATGACCTACTCTTTGGTTCAATAAATCATTAACGGCTCCTTCATATACATATTGACGTTCACTTAAAAAAGTAAATGGCTCCATAAAACCGAGCGCTGTCCAATCCTTTGTGTTCACCGTCCAATTCGATAACTTACTCGCTAAAATTTTCAATTGAATCGGATCTTGCTCTCCAAACATCCCTACCAAAATACTATAGGGAATGGCAACTTTTAGCTGCCCATCTTGCTTTTCTTGGAATAAATCCTGAATGTAAAAAGTATAGGAAACATCCGATTTATTCGTGTCGTAACGAGCTTCTTCAATTTCCCAATGACTGGCTAAAGATGCTTGTATGCCATTTCTCATCTCCGTATAGGGTATATCTTTATGTAATCTCTTTGGAATTTTATAAACAAAATGGTTATCACTACCAATTAGACAAATTTCAACCTCGACTTTATCTTCATGAACCATTTTAGCCTTCGTGGTCAATGGGATCGTAATCAAAGCGATTAAGAAAAAAAGAATTAGTGTTAAAACGACTTTTTTCACGTCATCGTCCCCCTTTTCGTCATAATTATTAAACTTACACTATCATAGCCATGTCCGAAAAAACTATTTCGTCATTCCGAAAACGCAATAGTGGTTTTCCGAAAGCCTCTATTTCGGTATTCCAAATTTATCAATAATTAGCGATAATATATAGGAGTTTATTATCATCTAGCAAACAGAGGTTTCAAAATGAAAAAATGGACATATTGTATTTTTCTTACCTATTTAATGCTTGGCATCTACGTATTAGCGATTGCCATAAAAACACCGTTTATTAGTCTCACCCTTGATACAACAAATGGGCAAGCAGCTATTTTGGATAGCTATTACACTTCATGGGCTCATCAAAAAAATATCGAACGGGGTGATATTGTACTAGCTATTGATGGGCAGCCAGCTTTGGAAAATCGCTCTGTGCGATTATTCTCACTGATTAGAAGTGCTAAACAATTAACTATCCAAAAGGCTGATGGGACCATTCAAACAATTGATGTGAAGCATATTGATATGCCAGAAGAATTATATTTGCAAATTCTATTCCCGATCTTTTACTTTCTTTTAGCATTCGGTGTGGCCATTTATTTATGGCGACGCAATAAGGATAACCCTCCGACATTTTTATTGACTTTATTTTTGTTAACCTGTTCGTTGGCCTATATTAGTACAGGGGCATCGGCAAGGGGCAATCTTATTGGCCAGATTGTGATTGGCATATGTATTATTTTATGCATGGTGCTGTTCATTCATTTTTTACAGCACTTTTTCCGTTACCTTCAAATTAAATGGACTTATATGGACAGCAAATGGCTTTATTTTTCATCACTGATCATCCCAGGTTGCTACTTCCTGGAAGTTTTTAAACCTTCATTTCGAGAGATTACGCCTCTCCTGAACTTAGGTATATTCGCCATCCTTGTGCTATATGCTATTTATATTTTATTAACTAGTTATTTACGGACAAAAATGGCTAAAATTCGGTTGATTGCCATTGCCTTTATCATTCCATTTTTGCCATTCCTGATTTTTTTTGTGACACCTGAAATTTTAGGTCATAAGCCGTTATTACATGCTGATATTGCCGCGTTATTTTTATTATTTATACCTTTTTCATTTCTGTTCATCCAAGTGAATGAACGATTATTTGATATTGAATACCAATTATCACGATTACGTTATTATTCAACGCTAGCGTTTTTCAGTGCCCTTCTACTGACTACTGGCATCGCCCTTTTGTTTATGGGTCAATTATCTATTGTCCATGTTACAAGTATTTTTTTACTAGTATTCATGGTGATAATGGCTAGTTTTTACATTAAGGAACGTATTGATTTTAAGTATCGAAAAATAATTTTTTCTTCTACTGGAAATTATGTACATAATTTATATGGCGCCGTGCAACGTATGGGTAAGGCTAAAAATCAACACGAATTACTGGAACGCTTTAAGTATGAAATTACTGAAAAGTTAGGCACGACAGCCTTTCTTATCAGTACAGTCACAGAGGATACACCAGCTCCCCTGCTCGGAAGCCACTACACAAAATTGCTGCTGCATGATGCAGGTGACGAAAAAATAATGTTAGAAATAAAGCATACGCTGCAAAAGGAAGAATTATTATGGCTAGAGCTACTCGCACTGTATGTTTCAATGTCTATTAATAATTTACAGCAAATTGAAGATTTAGTACTCGAAGTTCAACATATGAAAAACACCAGTGATACACCGCTTCCTTGGCTTGATAAATTATTATGGAATATTATTGAGAAGGAAAAGAGTATTTTAGCACAGGAACTACACGATACAATTTTGCAGGAGCAGCTACATTTAGCAAGAGAACTTGATGTCCTAGCTGGCACCCCTATTATTCAAAAGGACACCATATTGGATATTCGTGAACAGCTCCTGAATGCCACAAAGGATTTACGAGAGTATTGTGAGAATTTAAGTCCACCATTACTGGATACTTTCGGCTTACAAATAGCCCTTAAAAAATTAATACAAAAGGTAAAAATACGGGCAGACTTTTTAGTAAGCTCTCAAATTGAACGAGTGGAATTTCACGATGCCACGCTCCATCTAGTCGTCTATCGCCTAGTACAGGAGCTATTAAATAATGCGATTAAACACGCTAATGCTACAGAAGTTTCACTAACTCTACGAGCGATACCTCGAGGCTTTATTCTACAATATGATGATAATGGGGTAGGCTGTGATATTGAGGATTTAATTCAGTCCTCAGCTTCCATGGGCATTAATGGAATTCGTGAGCGTGTCCGTGCCTTTAACGGGGACATCACCATCCAATCTAGCATCAATGAAGGCATGCATATTTTTATTCAAATACAAGAGGACGGGGATTCATATGATGAACATACTTATTATAGATGACCATCCTGTCGTTTTAGATGGTACAAAAACATTGTTACAGGATTTAGTCAATGTCCAGATTGAAACAGAGCAGGATAGTGCAGCAGTTTTACTAAGAATGGATACAGAAGCCTTTCAGTTATTTCTTATTGATATTAATATGAAACCGATCAACGGTATCCAGCTATCGGAAATGATCAAGAAAAAACAACCTGAGTCCCTCATTATTCTCTATACAGGCTACGAGCTTGCCGATTATTATGAGCTATTAATTGAGAAAAAGATTGATGGCTTATTATCAAAACTAGCAACAAAAGAGCAAGTCATCCAAACGATTCAAGCAGCCCTACGTGGCGAAATATTACTGGCAGCTGACTTTTTAGATTTTGTCCAGCAACGATCCAATTTGCCGAATACCCAGCAGGAAGTATTACTCAGCGATAAAGAACAGGAAATTTTACAGCTCGTCGCTCAAGGCTGTACAAATAAAGCCATTGCGTCTGCTATCGGTGTGACCCAAAGAACCGTAGAGAATTATTTATCGAAACTATTCGTTAAATTAAACGTTGAATCTCGTGCAGAGGCAGTTATTGTAGCGAAGGAAAAGGCTTGGATTGACTAATTCTAGAAGTCCGTTTCATTACTAATTGATGACAATTGTAAATTTTTCCTTACTAAAAACGGAATTTACTGGATATACAAACAATTCTGTACTATAATAAAGCTAATAATTACATTACTTCATTGCTACGATTAAAAACCTGTATTCAAAGGTAATACGGCTTTTGAACACGCTTTTTATATGTATTGAAGAAATTGATTGTTGAATTTTTTTGGGAGGGTGTTTACATGACACAAGGGACAGTAAAATGGTTTAACGCAGAAAAAGGTTTTGGCTTCATCGCAGTTGAAGGTGGCAATGATGTATTCGTACATTTCTCAGCGATCCAAACAGATGGCTTCAAAACTTTAGACGAGGGCCAAAAAGTTGAATTCGGCGTAGAAGAAGGCAACCGCGGACCTCAAGCAACGAATGTAGTGAAAATATAATATTCACCAAACATAGACGAGCAAATGAAAAAAGAGACATCCACTTTGAAGATGTCTCTTTTTTCATGTCCTTGCGCCAAGACTTATGATGGCAATATACAACGGATATCCCCCAAGCATGACCAACAGAATAAGCCCTTGCATAGGTACTGGCATATCTCCTCGATCGGAAATGGGAAATAAATAGGTAAAAGCCATTGTGAAAATCACAGTATACGGTAATCATAAAATCATTGTTGCATAAATCCAGCGATGATGCCCAAGCCATCTAGCGGCGAGCTTATATAAAAATATCGTCGCTACGCTAAGGCCTACTAATTGAACAAGAAGCAAGAAAAGATCCAAATTATCCGCTGTCCAGCCTGTAAGTCGTAGTAATCGATAATAATGGAGTTGCAATGCCATACATATAAAGAAAATCAAACCGTACAGCAGACTAACCATATTCAATTTTAGAAAAAAGGGCATGGTCATCGAGTTTTTCCTTTCATCGTATGGCTTCGCTTGAACCGGTTCAAGGTGTCCTTTCTATTTAAATGCGTTACTCCTTCTGCATCTAATGAATGGGTCCAGAGTCCCTACGCATAAGAATGCAAGCCTGCAATCACTAGATTAACAAACACCTGATTAAACACAATGATACCAAAGCCAATGATGGCAAGCCAGGCTGTTTTCTCCCCTTCCCAGCCTTTGGATAAGCGGAAATGGAGAAAGGCTGCGTAGAATAAAAACGTAATGAGGGCCCAGACCTCTTTAGGGTCCCATCCCCAATATCGGCTCCAAGCTATTTGTGCCCAAATCATGGCAAATAACAGCCCACCTAATGCAAATAGTGGGAAGCCAATGACAACTGCTCGATAGGAGATTTCATCCATTAATTGTGGCTGAACGCGACTTGTCCATGGCTTTAATATGGCACTCACCGATTTCCTTGTAACCAAACGAATGGCAACATAGAAAAGCGTACCCATCATAAAGGCCCAGACAATCGAATTTAACTTTTTAGCATCTATTTTATTTGTTATTTCGATTAAACCAGCTGCCTCACCATTTTCTGTGACTGCTCCTTTATTCACGATTAAGGGTTTCATGGAATAGACTGCTTTTTCTGATTGACCTTGCGCATTCTCAAATTGTACTTGTAGGTCATCCGCTGTTAGGCTGAAAAAAGTCGAAATGCCGATAAATCCAATGACGACGACCAAGCAATACAAGACGAATTCTAACGAATATGTACGGATGGATTTTTTGGTAACATCCAATGTTCTTAATAAAAATATTAATCCAGTGGCAAAGGACACTGATAGAATCGCACTGGAAAAAGCGACGGTCATCACATGTATCGTTAACCAGTGACTCTGCAAGGAAGGTACAAGTGGTGACACTTCTTTCGCGAAAACGCTTCCATAGCCAAGAATGATTAAGGACACAGGAATTGTAAATAAGCCCACTACGAGTTGCTTGTATAAAAAATGGATGATGAGATAACTCGCTGTAAGCATGATGCCAAAGAACGTCATAAATTCATACATATTGCTGACGGGTGCATGATCTACAGCTACCCATCTCATCACAAAATAAACGAGCTGCAGGACAAAGGCTGCATAAGTAAGGAGTATACCTAGCTTGCCAAACATCCTACCTTTCGATTTGACAGCAAGCCCTAATGGCACAATCGCAATCAGTAGTAGAATGAAGGCAATAAATAAGGCATTGCTACTAAAGGATAATAAGGTTTCTTGATTCAACTAAATCCCTCCAACGTCTTTTATTACGGAATTTGCTTCCAAATAATAAGAACGCTATAGATGACAAGAAGTGCCATATTTTCCTTTTAAATTTTTTATTTTTTAAAAATTGTTACATTTTTATGGCAAAAAAGGAAGAGGAGCAAGATGATGACAAGACATTTGACGATCTCTTGATTATCTGGTGAAACGGTCATACGCTGTCCATCCCCTAAGTAAAAGACATTCATCATTCCATGAAAAATAGCAACCGGCACAATAGATTGACCTACTTCTCGTATGATTGAAAGCACGATGGATAATCCAAAAAGGAGCAACAAATACGCAGGTATTCCTACTGCTGGCATTATATAGGTCTTATATAGTACAGCTATGGGTAGATGCCATAAAGACCACCCTACTCCAGTAAGGATAGCGGTCGGCCAAAAGCTATAGCGTTGCCGCAAATATACATGAAAATTGCCTCGCCAAACGACTTCTTCTAGTAAAGCCGAGCCTGTACTAATGGTGAGCCCTATTAGTAATAGCATACTCAGTTGAGATGGAGTGATGATGAGAAAAGATTGGTGATGCGTCAAGTAAAAATAACTATGAACTAGGAGACCTAACGAAAAAGGGATAAAAATACTGGCTAGGAGCCATGACCATTTAGGCTTTGTGAAGGAAAACGTTGATAAAATAGGTAGCTGGGTGAAAATCTTTTGAACAATAATCACTGATAGTAGTGGGATAATCATGGTAATGCCAAGAAATGCTCTACCATGCTCTAGGAAAGTCAGACAATAATGCGTCAAAACTGTGAGGCTATATATACAAAACATCGTCATGAGTAGAACATAATTTTTCATTAGTTTCCTCCTCAAAAAACAAATCAAACATTTGTTAATATATGGAATTCACTCATTATTAGATGATGGCATGCCTCTACCTACATCTTACAAAAATTTGGATTATAAGTCTATTTCTTTTTTGTATAGCATGGGAAAATAAGAGTGCGCACAAATGACATAACGTTATGTTTCACAAGGTGGAGGTTAAAATGAAACAAAATATTTATGACAACCCTGAATTTTTCCATCAATACAAGGAATTACGGCAAAGACCATCTAATTATAATCGCTTATTAGAGCAGCCTACTATGAAATCATTACTGCCCACTTTAACGGATTTAGAAATACTCGATATTGGCTGTGGCATGGGAGAATTCGCCCAATACTGTATCCAACACCACGCCAAGCATGTGACTGCTTTGGACGTTTCCAGTAATATGCTATCTATCGCTCAGTCAGAAAATGCACATCCACAAATTGATTATCAGCTTCAAGCAATTGAGGATTACGAAGCATGCGCCAATCGTTTTGATTGTATAACAAGCTCACTTTCGCTTCATTATGTAAAAAATTTTGAAGTAGTCATTGGACAAATTGCCGAAATGCTACGTCCAGACGGCGTTTTTATTTTCTCCGTGGAGCATCCGATTGCTACTGCTCGCCGAACGACGGAGGATAATTGGATTTATGATGAACAAGGTAAACGACTACACTATGCAATGGATGATTACCAAGAAGAGGGCATACGACAGCAAACATGGCTGGTAGACGGAGTAGTCAAATATCATCGCACTATTGCTACAATCATCAATACATTAATCGACCATGGCTTATCGATCGACAAAATGGTTGAACCTCTTCCAAGCGAGGAAGCTATTCAACAGCTTCCTTCTATTAAAAATGAACTTCGCCGACCATCCTTTTTATTTGTAAAAGCAAAAAAATAAAGGCAAGCCTCACCCTACTACAGTGGTGAGGCTATTTTTACATAAATAATTTCTGGGTCACCGTCATCCAGATTATGAATAACGCCGCTTTTGACAAACCCTAAGGTTTGAAATACATGTTGCATACTTGTGTTTGATTGATTTGTGGAGGAAAAAATCTTCAACGTTTTGCTTGTTTTTACATATGCATTTATTAAAGCAGAGGCGATGCCCTTTCTTCGCGCTGATGGCTTAACAATGACTAAGGAAATAAAGTCATAGCCAAAAAAGTCCTTAGTAGAAATTAAGAATCCCGTAATATCATCAGCAAAATGGTGAAGCAGACAACGTTTCTCCTCGATGGCTTGCTGAATTTCCTCACTTCTGGATGCGTTTCCAATCACCTCTTGATCGATTGCACATAGTGTCTGTAAATGCTCCAATCCTGCCACTTTTATATTGCTCAAATGTCCACATCCTTCATATAATAACTCATTACCTTTAGTTCTTCACCAAACCCTGTCGCCTGTTTCCCCTCATCTACAAACCCACATTTTATATAGAGTGCCTGTGCCGATACATTTGGGATATTTACGCCTAATACTAGCTCATTCATCAATGGAAAATGCTGACGAACAAAGTCTGGTAACAATTGGAGAGCTGCCTTTGCATAGCCTTTGCCCTGCTCATGATAATCGGTCGAAAATGAGCGAATTAGTATTGCCCGTTCATTCGAGGAATAAGGCTTCACCCCTTCTTTTTCATGTAACACAAAAAAGGTTACGAGCTTGTCTCCATCTAAAGCTAAAACAGCATGTCTACTGTCATCCTCCTTAGCAAGTTCAATGCTATCCTTTGGCGACTTTGTATAGCGAAGCTGCTCCTCTGTAATGGTATATTGATCTACTAACGATTGAGCCTCGTCCTCATAAAACTTCAATGTCAGAGCCATCAAAACTCCTCCTCGTAAAGTGCTGTAAACTCATATTCCCCCTCAACAAGCTGTTGTAAATATTCATCAAATGAAGAGGCGATGACCTCAAAGCTATCCGGATCATGGACATATCGAACCACTTGTCCCATTTGCCCCCCCTCAGCTGGCGAAAAATCAAGATACAAACTGGATGTTCCTCCATTATTCATGCAATCTGCAAAGCATAATCGTTCATTCAACGGTACATGCATATTGACCCTTTTATCTATGTCCACATACTCTAAAAAGTCCTGATAACGCTCAAAAATTGTTTCGCGCTGATGTTGAGCATCTGCTAGGATTTGCTCAACTGCCTTTAAATAATACGGATAATCCCCCAAATCGGAACCTAGTACAAGCACACTAATCGTTTCTTCTCCATGCTTACAATGGTAAGTACCGTTGACATCCTGAAGTAGTTCAATGAAGGATTGCGGACTTTGTGGAAATATTTCTAGTAAGCTTTCAATTTGTGCATCTGTGGCACCATTTGCTTTCTGTAATTGTTGTTGCTCCTCTTGCGGTAAATATTGTAGTAAATTCTTAAAATAGGCTGTATGCACGGCTATTCCTTCCTCTCTTAAAAAATATTCCCCGAAATGGGTAGACATGGTACAATTTATGCATTCAAACTAAAGGAGTTGTGCCTATGAGTGCGAAAAAGGCAGTAGACGTTAGAGCTTTGCTATCAATCTAGGGGTTGTAACGATACTTGCAACCCTTATTAAAGGGAGAATCATACATGGATCATTATTTACAAACATTTTTAACGGGTCAATCCATTACTTTACAGCAAATGGCCCCCGCTGACTTAGAATCATTTGTAGCCATTGAAAGTGAGACAAAAACTTTACTACTAGCTAATGATGAAATCCCCTTCCCCCAAACGATGGAGGACCATTCCGCGTTCTTTCGCTCTATCAGTGGAAAAAAAGATGAATTCTTCTTTGGTATTTATGAAAAAGCGACTCAGCAACTGATTGGTTCCTGTGGTGTTTTTGCTGTTAACTGGCAAAATAGCACCTGCTCTGTCGGCATTTCAATTGGACAGCAATGGCAAGGGAAAGGCTATGGCACGGATGCTATGAAAACACTTATTGAATTCATTTTCCAATACATGGCTATTCAAAAAATCAAACTGCAAGTATTCAGCTTTAATCCGGCAGCTATTCGCTCCTATGAAAAATGCGGCTTCACGAAGGAGGGCCATTTACGAAATGAAATATTCCGCTTCGGCACCTTCCATGACCTCATAGTATTTGGTTTATTACGTT
Organism: Lysinibacillus sp. GW247-5R2A; assembly: GCF_059424475.1. Classification (NCBI taxonomy): domain Bacteria; kingdom Bacillati; phylum Bacillota; class Bacilli; order Caryophanales; family Bacillaceae; genus Lysinibacillus; species Lysinibacillus sp. GW247-5R2A. The sequence continues at coordinate 46,932 of NZ_JBWKZL010000011.1, forward strand.
CGGAATGGACCCAAGTCAAATAGTAGGTGTTCCCCAGGGAAGATACATAAATCATGTCTTCTTTGGGGTTCTTTCTTTAGAACAACTCAGACTGGATTTAACGAATTCAACCACGTTGTTCTATCCAACTGCCCCCATCATAGTCAATTACCTGGCCCCTCCCATAAGGCCATCACTAGTTGTCTATCAGCCCCTTTGCCATACTCGCTCCACCTCTAATAAAGTCAGCTTACGGAAAGATAATCGGTAGACATCAGGCATAGACAGCGTTTGCCAAAATGCATAATCATACTGTGAATCAAAGGATTGCATCATTAGCACCATTATATTGCCATGTGTACCAATAACAATGCTGTCATGGGGGTGAGAAAGAATAATAGATTGTAGGCTCTGTACAGCCCGTGTCATTGCCTGCCGATTGGACTCTCCTCCAGCCCATGCAAAACTCGGCACTTGCCAAACTCGTTGTAGCGCTTCCTGAAAATTTTCTATCGCTCCATTGGCAAGCTGTCGTTCCTTTAGTGCATCCACAATTTGAATTGGTACATCATGATACCTAGCAATACCCTGTACTGTTTGAATGGCTCTTTTATAAGGACTCGAATAGATTGCATCGATGTGTTGATCGTTAAATAAAGATGTCACTCGTTCCACATCCCTAATTCCATTTAATGATAGTGGACGATGATATTCATCCTCGGAATAATCAGCATGTGCATGTCTCACAAAATATAATTCTGTCATTCTTGGCTCCCCCACTCATCATTCGCTGCATCAAGGTAAATGAAATTACCATGCAAAATTGCAGGCTATCCCTAGCAAATATCCAAATAAACATCCCGATTAGAAAGGCTCGTTTCATTACATCAAACAAGGCAAACCACTTCAAGCTGTTGCTCAAACAATTCTATTATTGTATTCATGATTGCTATATGTAATTGCCTATCATTCATCCAAACGAATCAGCATTTACTCAACTTTTTGCCAATGTAGCAATCAAGCTAAGAAAAGATGATACGTTTCTTAGTTTAGTAAAGGTAATTCAGGCGGATGGTTCCCGTGAGGGCTACTTACCTTCACATGCTGCTAGTTTTTTTGAAAAACTAACGAACGACACAAAGTCACCTTTTCTTCCCCCTTCCATTATTCCATTAATTTCAAAAATTCTCAATAATTCTCCACACTCAATGAAATGTCCACATTTCTAAACAACATTAAAGCTAATTTGATAAAATGTGACAAGATACGTAAAGCGCCATAAATTGTTGGAAAATTCAATATCAAACAACAACTTTTTTCATAGTATAAATGGTTTAAGTAATTTCTTTTTCTCACTTAATTTTTTCTAAATCTAAACACGCAAATAACCCCAATAACTTCATCGTTAGGGTTATTATGCTTATAATTTATACAATAATTAGAAATTTTACTAAAACTTTTTAACTATTAAGAGAAAATAGTTTGTTTTTCACATAACAGGATGAAGGTCCCTATCTGTGACTAAATTACGAATTTGAATTACGATACACAATATGACATTTTTTTTAATATAAGTGATATACAATGAAAAAGTTGAATCGAGGTCATAGAAAATTAATTTTATGAATAAGGAAAAAAAATTAGGAGGAAAATATCTTGGTAAACTTATTGCTTAAACAATTCTTGAAGGCGGAAATTGAGATCAAACGTAGAATTATGTATAAAAAAGCAAAGGATCTTGGTTTCACTCATCCGGCTGTAGTAGATTACAGTCAAGAATTGGATGTCCTACTAAATAGATATTTAAAACAAGCACAAGCTTCCTAATCATAACGAGGCATATAATAGAAGAAAGTATAGATATGGGTAAAGCCAGACCTACATTCTGGCTGGTTTTATCTTTGCATTCGGCTAGCCAACCTCTACATGTATAGATCCCAATAAAGTAGGCGATGTTTTTGTTAAGAAGACATTTGGAGGTTGAATAATGCATGTATTCATCTTAACTTTTATGGTTGTTTCCAAAATATTATTGCCACCCCAACATTCAGTAGACCATACGGCACCCACACTTTGCACACCAACTGAAATAAATACACTATATCAATATCCAAACAACCAATTTCAATCGTTTCGTGATGAGGACGAATTTTATCAGCAACTTAATCGTACAATTTACGAGGAATATCCCCATGCTTCATGGAATATTCGGCAAAAAATGGCCTTTAGAGATATAGCAGAGGCGACAGAAAATTTTTATTTACAAACTAATAGTAAACAAGAAGCAATAGACCTCTCTCAACATACTTTTGTTCATCCCAATCGACAAGTTTATTTTTTAGCATCTTTTCAGCACAATACCGATGAGACCTATCGAAAATTTCTAGTCATCGACGCTGAAACACAATCAGTATTACTTGGTCAATCCCAATTCCAAGAGAGGACCAAGGACCTTTAATTCATTGTATGCATCGCATCTAGATTCTAGTAGTCATTTCAAAAAAATAGAAATTTTTTTTTAAAAAGCTTGCCTTGAATAGTAGATCTATTCAAAGCAAGCTTTCTTTTATAAGCTCTTTTGTTTGATGGCGTCTGTCATTTCTTCTATTAATTGTGATACCGAATATTCAACAGTGGCTTGTTGTCCATGTCTACGGACAGACACATTTTGATTGGCAGTCTCCCGATCCCCAATAACAAGGATATACGGTATTTTATGCAATTGTGCCTCCCGAATCTTTTTACCAAGCTTTTCCTGACGATCGTCAAGTTGCACCCGAATTTGTTCGTGTTGTAGGGCTTTTACTACTTGCTGGGCATAGTCCTGATGTGCATCCGCCACTGCAATGACTTGCACTTGTTGTGGTGCAAGCCAAATGGGGAATGCCCCTCCAAAATGCTCAATGAGAATACCTAGGAAACGATCAATGGAGCCAAACACTGCCCGATGGATGACAACCGGTCGAACTTTTTCATTGTGTTCATTAATATATGTTAAATCGAATTTCTCAGGTAGCTGGAAATCGAGTTGTACTGTGGCACACTGATGACTTCGTTGGATGGCATCTTTAATATGGATGTCGATTTTCGGCCCGTAAAAAGCCCCATCTCCCTCATTAATCGTATAGTTGATGCCTAAATTTGTCAGCACATTTTCAAGCGCCTCTTCTGCCTGACCCCATAACGACAATTTCCCCATATAGTCATCTGGACGTGTCGATAATTCTACCGAATATTGGAAACCAAATACATTGTACACCTCATCTATTATTTTTAGAGCCAATGCAATTTCATCCTCAATTTGCTGCGGTGTTGCGAAAATATGTGCATCATCCTGACAAAATGACCTAACGCGTAACAATCCATTCAGCGCACCGCTAAATTCATGGCGATGCACTTGCCCGAATTCCGCCATTCGTATCGGTAAATCTCTGTAAGAATGTAGGTTATTTTTGAAGATGAGCATATGTCCAGGACAGTTCATTGGCTTTAAGGCAAAGCTTTGATCATCCACCTGTGTAAAGTACATATTGTCTTTATAGTGATCCCAATGACCTGACTGTTCCCATAAACGCTGATTCATCATTAGAGGAGTCCGTACTTCTCGATAGTCATACTTTGCTTGTAAATTTCGCAAATAAGATTCCAGCTCATTCCGTAAAATTTGACCATTTGCTAAATAAAAGGGCATTCCCGGCGCTTCCTCTGAAAACATAAACAATGACAGTTCCTTGCCCAGTTTACGATGATTTCGCTTTTCTGCTTCGTCTAAAAACACGAAGTATTGTTGTAGTTCTTCTTTCGTTGCGAAGGCAACCCCATAAATACGTTGCAGCATTTGATTGTCGCTATCGCCTCGCCAATATGCACCCGATACATGCATTAATTGGAAGTGTTGTAATTTCCCTGTAGTCGGAACATGGGAACCTCGACATAAATCATAAAATTCCCCCTGCTCATAAATTGTCACCGTTTCATCAGCTGGAATAGACTCCAACAGTTCCAGTTTTAACGCATCGTGAGCAAAAAGCTCCTTGGCTTCATTCCGAGAAACCTCTCGTCGCTTGATTTGTACATTTTCCCGCACAATTTGTTTCATCGTTTTTTCAATTTGTTGTAAATCACTTGGTGTCAATGTATCTGCAATGTCTATATCATAATAAAAGCCGTTTTCAATCACGGGTCCTACCCCAAACTGTGCATGGGGGTATAGACGTTTGACAGCCTGTGCTAATAAATGGGCCGTTGAATGACGAATAACTTCAATTCCTTCCTTAGAGCTAGCATCATACAATGTAATTTGAGCATCTTCCATAATCGGGCGCGTCAAATCAACGATGGTTCCATTGACACTCCCCGCTACGGCCTTTTTGCGAAGCTCAGGACGAATCGCTTGGGCAATTTCGGTTAGTGTCACGCCTTTTGTAAATGCTTGCTGTTGACCATCTGGAAATTGAATGTGAATAATTTGATTTGACATGTTCTCGACTCCTTTAATTTTTATCAATTTTGCTCTGGTGTCATAGAAGTTCTAATTGTGCATACAATTTGAAAAACTATGGACCTGCCATAGACATGATCCTCATTCAGCTTTAGAATGGGGAGCAAAATAAAAAAACACATATCCGCCCCTACATAGGGACGAGTATGTGTTCATTACCCGTGGTTCCACCCAAATTCCCACTAGTAAATAGACTAGTGGCTCATTGACTTTGCTATAACGTTGCAAAAGACGGTGCAAGTTTCCAAGCACAGCTCCAAGGTAGTAAGAAGGGATCACAACATTAGGAAGCTTGCAGCGAATGCCTCCCTCTCTGAAAATGGTTGATCGAATCTCTTGTCCTTATCATGGCTCATTTCATTTTTGCATGAAATTGTTAATTACTATAACGAATCCAGTTTTTTTTGTCAAACCTTGAAATAAATAAAATTGTCCGTTTCAATGACAACAGTCGTTTTGGTCGAAATTTATAACACTTACATTTATTTCAACTCACATACATAACGCGTCTTACACGATATCTCTCTAACAAATGAGACAATGAGCCCTAAAGTCCAGCATCAAATTATTATTGTCAATTAATGATTTTTTATTTCTAAAGACTCATTTTCAGATAGCCACTGCATATGAATAATGGGCTTAGCATTCCGTTTAAAAAACTTCTCACTTTCTTTTTTCGTAAAGGAATAATACCCCTCTTTATTTAACTGCACATCCATTATATTTTGGGATTCCTTTTCCCCTTCAATGGTAATTTGCAAGGGCCCTAAATCATCCTTCTCATCCAGATAATATAAGCGTAATCCTTGATCAGAATTACTATGGTAGATCGCTTTCCAATGCTCACTCTTGGCGATATAATGCACTTCTTGCTCAGGACTCTGACAGGCTGTTAGCAGAAGTAGTAGAATCATTGGCACTATCCATTTCTTCATATTTTATTCCCCCTAACAATGCATGGTGACCATCAATCCTGTTGGTTTTTCTTCAAACACATCTTTGTATTCTGTAAAAATAAAGCTGAGTCCCTGTATGTTATCTGGTAATGGCGGCGTCACTACATATTTATTACTTACATGCCCATCTGAGCCACTTGCTCCTGTATGGCGGCATTCATAATGTTGGTCTATAAATAACCCTAAATAATGGCGGTTTAATCTTTGACGAATATCTTGATAGGAATCTTCCTCATAATCCCAGTCAATCAAAAGCTGTACGACACTTGCATTTTCGTATTGGCGTACATAGGAAATCGTATAGATTCGATCTCCCACTTCCTGAGATTGTAATACCGGAATATATTGACGAAATCCAACTGGCTCGACACGCGATTGATAGTATTTTTCTGATTTAATCACACTGAAAATCATAGCTAAAAATGTGTCATCTAAACCATATTTTTGCGCCCATTGCTTCATCATTTCATCTGTTGGGCTATCTTTCGTATGAGCAGAGAGCTCTTTCCGTTGACATAAGAGCGCACATATTTGCTCATCTATTGCCAATCGTTTTTGGTGTGTGCTTGGCATTTCGTTCATCTACATTCTCCTCCATCCTATAAGTCCCTCTTCTTTCTATACGTTATTCCCCTCATTTAGTTCCATAATCAGCCTAATTTTACTTTTTAGCACTAATAAAAAAAGCTACCCCATTTGGATAGCTTTTTTCTAGTTAATTGATGACAACCTCATTATGCCAGCTAGTGGAATCTGATAATTGATATGTAATCATATTGGCCGTGACGGCAAGGATAACACCTGCTCTAGATGATCTATGGGAAATATCGGGATTTTCCAATACAAGAACTGCGTACCCTTCACCTCGCCCTTGATCATCGATTGCATTGGGTGCATGAATCTCAAAGGTTGAGTAGGACTGATTTTTTGTTGCATAAAGTAGTCTCTCCTCACGATACACACCATTCTCCTTTAGATTATAGCTAACAGGCATCCACCCATCAGACCATTCAACACTGCCAAGGATTTGACGTTTCCTACTAGCAAGTTTGCCGATAGAATACGTAAAATATATTTTCATTATCGCTTGATCTAATTCATTTTTCCCTTCTGAGGTGGCCGTTACTTCAAGCATAATTTCATTCTTCGAAAACTTTTTCATTAACACTAAAGCCACAGTGATAACACAGATAAATAGTACTATACCCATTATGATAATTGCCATTAGGTCCCTCCTAGTATCACGATTGCTATTACTATAATATTACCATGATTTAGGAGGAATTAGTGCTTTTCAGCAAACAATCTTAGGAAATGACACAGGCATAAATGATAAGACAAAATTAGCGTGTCGTCTGTCTATTGACCTTGTTGAAGTTCCGCGATTAAGGTAAAAGGTATCCGTAAATATTCATATTGAATCTTCACCTTTTTAATGTCGGCTGCTTTGACTTGAACCGCATAATGCTGTGGCTGCTTGCCAATTGCTTGTTGATCTATGTATGAACGAGGTAAAATTTTAACTTGCGTTAATTTATGAAATGACATATTGGGATTTCCCTCTAGTTTTGTTTCGACCTCAAATGGTTCAGACTTACTAATGACAAGCTCAGCACTGTCAGGAAGTTTTTCATTGGCAAGTAGTTGTGTAAGTTTAATTTCACGTAATCCTTTATTTTCAATCGCAATGATCTTGACCGCTTCATTGCCCTGCTTACTTGTGTAACTTTGAATGACAAGCGGTGGGTTACTCTTTAGATAAATCATAAATACGGCGCCCACCACAAGCACACTTAGTAATAAGGCAAATACTATTTTTTTCATATGTTCCCTCTCTTTCCGCTTTATCAGTATAACAAAAAACAACCTGACTTTTTAGAAGTCAAGCTGTTTTTGTAGTCGTAATTCATCTCGTATCGCAATGCCATCATTGCCGATAAGTGGAATGGAAGGCTTATAGGCTCTTGCCTTTTCCACCGCATTAGGCAAGATTTCGATGAAGTAATATCCCCTTTTTTGATAAAACTTTAGGGCATGTAAATTATCATTCGTTGTAATAAGTGTAATGCTTGTACAACCGTTATCCAAAGCTATTTGTTCTACTGCTTGAACAAGCGATGAACCGATACCTTTGCCTTCTTCAAGACTATCGAGAGAAATGATTTCACAGTCTTGCTTACGAATAATGTAAGTAACAAGCCCTATCATCTCTTGATGGTCATTGACAAAAGCGAAGCCCTCTAATTGACTACAGTCATAAACGCCACTTGAAATGACCATTTCTGTAGTTCCCCAATGCTCCTTAAAAAAATGAAGCACATTTTGTTGTGGTAATTGTTGAATATCAATGATGGTCATGTCTGAACTCCTCGTTAAATGGATAGATGAAAAACACCTGCAATGGCCTTTTGAATGCCTAAGAAAACTGCCCAGGAAAGAATACCTAGACCAATAGCAAAGACAATATGAATAGAGGATTTCATCGCCATGTAAATAACAAACAGCATGCACATAGTTGCCGGTAAACCTACAATGACACCAACTGTAAAGCGTTGAATATGCTCGCTCGATTCACTTTGCACCGTTAGCCAAATGATACTTAAAATACTCACTAAAGGTAATGCCGCAATAATTCCGCCATAGGAAGGAAATCTTCGGGCCACTTCTGTGACGACACCAATAATGGCTGCCGAGCTAAGAATTTTAAACAATGTATACATTATTTCGCCACCTCACTTAGACGTCGGAATGCCTGTAGGATGGCCTGTTGTTCCTGTTCTGTTAGCTGATTAAGTGCATGCTTAAGCTTTTCTTCATCTAATTCTGAGTTTTTCTTCAGTATTTGTAAGCCCTCTACTGTCAAATGAAGAATAACCTTACGTTGATCGTCACTCGCACGTTCTTTTGTCACCCAGGCATGTCGCTCTAGTTTTTTCACATGCTCTGACGCTGTATTAGGAGAAATATTTAATAACCCTGCAATATCGCGTACTGTTACCTCTTCTTCCTTTTGAATCATCTGTAAAATCCGCACACTTTGGTGAGAAATCACATCTTCATGTGTTGTATGTAGATGATAAAAGATCGTAGTAAAATACTCATTTATATTTGTAATCATGATGGTACCCCTTCTATATATCGTTGAATACGATTATATCGTAATTAACGATATATTAAAAGTACTCTCTATAAAGTTTATATTTTCAGATAGTTTACTAGAGCAAAAATGGCAAATGGAGGCGATGAGAAGAACCAACTTAGAAAGTTATGATGATTCACGTTAACAAAAATTTGCTATTTCATTTTCATAAAAATCTATTTTTTTGCACATCTTGCTAAATATCACCGATTGCTACTTGTAGACATGGAGGTTCTACAGTATTATGACTCTATTCTGAATTTAATTGAGGGCAATCTATGTTATACATTCTGTATTTTTTAATAGGCGGCACCATCATGGTGTTAGCGCTGTTACTAAGCCAATCCAACTATTTATTTCTTTCTGGTGTCATTACGGCCCTGCCGATTTTGACCTTGATTAACATGGGCATGCAAATGAAAAACATGAAAGCATCTACCTTTCATACAGTGCTACAAAACACCGTGTTCGGAGCAATCGGCATGCTATTATTTACGGTACTCGTCTTCCTTTTAACGAACTGGTTTAAGCCTGGTACTTCGGTAATGAGTGCGCTAGCAGTCTATGCTTTGTTTATGCTTTCTGGCAAATATATTTTATCGATGTTCGCCTAACAAGAAAAAGGAGCTATCTTTTGACAGCTCCTTCGCATTATTTACATTAGCCCTATCTGTTATTGACTAACTTTTGATGATTCTCACATAAACACCCTTCTCAAACTTTTTAATCGCAAGGGTATTTCTTTCTTTTACATAGTCTGATAAGTCGCTTGCCTTATACAATTGTTGGTGATGATATACACTTGGATCAATCAATCGTACTTTTTGTCGACCATGAATATCAAAGTTTTCTACATCTTCAATCACTTCTACCTTTTCATGAAGCTGTTGTAATAGGTGTTGAAGTTCCTCATCATTTGATGTTTTTATCTGTTGCCATACCGCTTCATCATCTTTCTGAAAATCGACCATGGATAGAACGCCTCTTGCTACGGCGAGCTGTAGCACATGTGCTAGCTTATTCGTTGCGAAAATATTGAGTGGTTCCATGAAAAAATCTATCACTTCTTGATAATACGTATTCACAAACCATTCTGCACTATCGATCGTTTTCACACATAGCTTCCCTTGATAAACGAATACATCCTGTAAAAATCGTTGAATATCTTCGAATGAGGCTTGTCCGTAATGAAACATATCTCTTAATGTATAATCTACTCGATCTGCACATAGTTCTGGTGCTGGTTGCTCCAGCAAAGACCATCTCGTTATATCAAATAAAATTTTCTCCATATCATAACCGTATTTGCTAAGAATTCCGGAGATTGCAGATGGCTGAATGACGTCTAGCAATATCGTATCGTGATAATCTTCCTCCGTATTTTCAAGGACCACATCAACTACATGCGAAAATGCGGTATGAGAAACGTCATGTAATAACCCGGCAATTTGTTCTTCCAGTGATCCACCATATCGTCTAATCAGCAGCATAACACCAATTGAATGCTCGTATCTCGTAATGGTCCATTGACGATTCACCAAATAGCCCGCTCCAGCTTGATGAATTCCTTTTAAGCGTTGAACAGGCGCTGACTGAATAAGTTCCTCCAGCACACCATCTATTTCGAATGCTCCATATAAAACATCTTGAATGAGCATTTATCTATTCCTCCGTACAATTCGATATTACAAAAACACCACCACAATGCGAGATTGGGTAAAATTGTAGCTGACAACGATCCTGCAGGCTAGTTTTTAGCTCCTCATGGACAAAATAGAACTCATCATCATCCCAATAGCCTTTGCTAGCCTGACGGCATTGTTCTAGCTGCTCTCTTGTTTGAAAGGCAACATCGCCTATTAAAATTTTACCTTCGGGTGTTAGTTGCTGTAATAATTGCGTGATATACGTAACCTTCTGCTCATCAGTAAAATGATGCAGGGCATACGTACTAACAATTGCATCATATTGTTTGTTCATCAGTGTGGCAGGTAGACCATTCGATAAATCCCATTCGAGTAAGTTAGCCTCTGGCATTTTTGCCTGTGCAATAGCCATCATCTTCGAAGAAAAATCAAAGCCATCAATCTTGTGCCCATGCTCATAAAGTTTAGCTGTTAAAACACCTGTCCCAAAGCCAATATCTAATACAGTCGATGCCGGAACTTGCATGACCTCTTTAAAAATTTTATTTAAAATGTCTTTATAGCCCGCAAATGGGTATTGCTGATTTTCTTCACTAAGTTGAACGGTTTGGTCATAGCCATCCGCCCATAGATCAAAACCTTGTTGATTTAATAGCATAGTGCCTCCTAAATTGAATAAATTCTCCAAGCATTGTTTTGTTGACTATTCATTTTCTGTGTCATCACAATTCCTCCTTTATTAACCAATTCATTCCATTATAGCAATCATTTATATACCGAACAATTCAGATAATAAATAAAGCCATTTGCCCTATGATAAGGGTCAATATTATTATAATTTAATGAAAACAGGAAAAGCCCAGACCATAAATTTAATGGAAGGTCTGGGCTTCTATTACATAAAATTTTAAAACTTATGATAAATCATAAGTGCTCTTAATAGTACCCGGTAATTTCGCTCCAATGGTAAATCCATTTAAAGTTACACCTAAAGTGTAAAATCCGTCTGTTTCAATCGTTGCAGAAGATGCACTTGGTGTGTTACTTATTTTTGATTTTCCTTTTCCTGATTGAGTCCATGTCCAAGCACTTACTCCATAAATATCAGATACGATATTAGTTATACTATCAGATTTAAATCGTTTTACTTTACCAGCATAATAATACTTATAATCAAAAGTTATGCGTTTAAACTGGAGCAAAGATGTAGCACCCCACCCTGTGAAAGGCGAATACCAATCCATTTTTGCAGAATCATCATAATATTTAGTGGCAGCTGCTGCAGCTAAAGAATTAAAAGGTTGATCTTGAGAAACTGTTAAAAAATTAGAAGGGGTATCAGCTTCTTCGCTATCTACCAGCTGCAACTCTTTAATAAAAACCTCTAAGTCTTCTACAGAATCGAACTTAATAATATGCTCTTCAGGTATCGTATTTATATCCACTTCTTCAATATTATACTTTTGTTGAATTTCTCTAAGCTCTTGTTCAGCTGTAGATACTTCTTCATGTGTTACTGTCTCTTGCGCATTAACACCCTGTGCGGATGCAAAACTTAATACTGAAAATGAAGCTACTGCTACTAATAGTGGTTTTCTCATAATATAAAATATTATCCTTTTTTACCAATATTTTCTTAATCCATTTCCAAAATATTACCATTTTTATTTTTTTATTATATAATAATTATAATGGATAGTTAGAATATAAAAGGAGGTGGCTAAATGCAAGTTACAAATAAAAAGGGGTTATTATGGATTAGCATTATCATGACTTTATTGTCCATTTTCTTTGTATCTTATGGTACCAATAAATTTGGAGCCCCTTTTCAATTTATAAGTTACATCGGTGAGAATGAGTTATCATCTGTATTTTCTTTATTTACAAAAAATGGTATTACTTCAATTCAATTTAATATACTTTATTTCTTTATAGATGTTACACTTATTTACTTTATTCTTTTTTATGGTAGAAAAATAATTAGTTTATTAAAAATAAGCTAACAATCCTAAATTTCTCTTAAGAAGCTCTAGATTTCAAGACCAACGGGCTGTTATATAGATTATGAGCATAATATGTTAATGAAGTAAATTTCAAAGTCAATTGGGTCATACGCATGTTTAAATACTTATCACCACTTCACTGGTCATTTGACTATTGAAAATCAAGCGTAACTTTTGATAAAATTAAAAAATCAAGATCATTCACTTTTTAGACTAAAAATAAAATACTTATATAAATCAACAATCCTTAAGGGAGGGATCGAAATGTCCGCATTCACTTGTAATGCATGCTCTAGAACGGCTTCTGAGGTCAAAGAGGTCTAAATTAAGTTATATCCATAACAGAAATTGAATGATCTCTTAGGCCAAATGCTTTTAAAAATAGCCTATAAAACAGGAGAGATTTCAAATGGAAAAACAAACTATTCAGCCGTTCTTAACGGTCGCAAACTATCACTTACTGGAACAGCAATTAAGTAAAATTTTACATGCCCTTACCACAACGCAGGACAAAAGTGTCATTCTTGCAGTACGGGGACTTGTTGAAACGGAAATCACTACCAAATTAGAGTTATCCACCGAGGAAACACAGCTTGTTGAACAGCTTTTCACCGTCACAGATCGTGCGCAGGGCGATGCCTTGTTAGAGCAGTTAAAGCCCTATGTCATACCGTTTAAGCCAGTAACAGCTAGCACGCTCAAATCATTGTTTAAAAAGGAGAAAAAGCTGAAGCTACCTAATTTAGATGAACTTGATTTTCAACAAATTTGTTACCTAGCATGGGATGATGTTGGGACACATCGAAAATACGTTGTCCTCGAACAAGACGACAAACTACAGGGAATTAAAGGGGTATTTTCCAACAATACTGTTCGCGGTATTTGCGCCATCTGTAATCGTCATTCAGATGTTGGCTTATTTACGACTTCCATTAAAGGGCACGTCGTTGGTACATTTACTAACCATAGTAATTATATTTGTGCAGATAGCCAAACATGTAATGAGCATGTATCAGATATGAATAGAACGCGCGAATTTTTCCAACGAATAACCCAAAAATAGATGAAACAAGGGCAGGAATGTTGTGTAAGCAACATTTCTGCCTTTTTAATGGCTAGTGCAAATTGACTCTTGTAGTGGCATAGCTTGAATGAAAAGTGACACTTTCCCCTTCTCTCCATTCCTGATATTCAACAACCAAAACAGTTAAATCGTCTTGCTGAAGATTTCTTTCAAGAGTAGTAAGCGTTACTGTATTTTTGTCTACCCTTTTGATGACACTATTTCCCTCCCACATCCTGCTTGGAAAAATTTCAGCCCTCATTACAAACACAAAAAAATCACCTCCTCTATAAAGAAACTATAGGAGGAAGGTGATTTTAATCAAACTCATCTAAAATTATTTTGCCATAAGTCACATAAAGCTTTATTAAATATCGGCACTACCTTTAGCGTGACTCTTTTGGTGGCTGGCATACATCACATTTTCGTTGATGTTTATTTTTAAATTTAGTAAATGTTTTTTCAAAGTTACTACCACATGCACATTTGAATAGTAACTTTTGAGAAAACCCGTGATATTCCGTTGATAGCAACTTACTTTCCGAATTGTTCTCAACAAATTCTTTAATTTTACCAATCGTCCAACGTTTATTCATTTTCTTACACCTCCATATTTTCTCGTTCTGCGGAGGCTTTTCTTGGCATCCGTTCAAGGTCTTAATTAACTTAAGCTCCTCATTATAACATGAGCTGGCACACAAAAAATAGATGGAAGCTATCTTATTCAACGTTCGTATTCGTCATGTGTTCTTTTTGGGGACTAGCTAAAATCATTTAAGCTAAATGGCGTGATGGAAGATAGCAAAAAGAATTAACGAATACGAGCCTTACGGAATCCATCAAATATATTAATGGCTACAGATAAAATAAATATGATGATTTCCCCGCTAACTACCCATAGTTCAAATTGCTTCGTTGTTGTGCTAAATAATTTACTCATGTGAGTTATAAATTCTTGGCTCATTACATTCGGATTACTGATTATCACAATAAAGACAACCGTTGATAATAGCTCAAGAATAGCATGAAAGATGGCTATTTTTTTCGTCCATTGTCTTTTGAATAATTTGTAGAGTGCTAGCCCAATTTCAAGTGCGATAATAACTATTATAATGGGCCAATAACGAAGCAAAACATCCTGATTAAATGCTGGTGTTACAAATTGGAGTCCATTTCTTCCGCCTTCATAGATTCCTAAAAGGTGATTGGCATTAAAGTAAAGAGTTGCCCAAATCGCCGTCCACATTAAATAGCCAAATACTTCAAGCCTCGTAATCGCCTTTTTCTTAGGAATATAAAGGACGTTTTTCAAATCGTCAGGGGTCCATTTTTTAAGACTCGTTGACAATGGATGCTGGTCTTTTTCTTTATCCGTTCGTTCAACAATAACAAATACGAGCGTTAGCCAAAAAAAGACGTGAATTCCTACTTCGATGATTCTAAATATTCCTTCACCTAAAAGTGTGAGAACAGCATTGATAACATCTTCTTCTCCACCAAAACCAATAAAATATTCAGCCACCATCGAGATTAACGCAATGACAGCGGCAATTGGTAAGATCATTTTTAATAACGATACATATACATCAAAATAGCGTGGGCCAATTAAATGCATAGGCTGATCTCGATAACCACTCGCTAATTCTGCTGGATTCCCTAATTTTTCAAGAACATCCTTTACATCATCATCCCTGTAATCATCAGACAACATATCGCTAATTGTTGAGCGTAACTCTAGTGCGATATCCTCACGATTTTTTTCCGGCAACCTCCGTGTGACCTCTTGAATATAAATATCAATCAGATTCATCTTTATCCTCATCCCCTTTTAATAACTCATAAAGCTGTTTTGAATTATTAATCCATTCATTTTTTAATTGCAAAAAGATTTCTAATCCATATTCACTTAATACATAATACTTTCGCGGTCTGCTCTCAGATGTATCCCAGCTGCTCGTCACTAAATCCTGTTTTTCTAATCGGCGAAGCAATGGATATAAGGTACTTTGATCAATGTTAATGCCCGAATCTTCCAATAACTGAACAAGGGAATACCCATACTGGGGTGTTCGTAATTGACTCAATACGGCTAATGTCAGCGTTCCTCTCCTAAGTTCTGTCGATAATGAATTCAGTAGTGTACTCATTCACCCACCTCAATTTTTATACTATATGACATACAGTGTATAATTCATACTATGTATCGTACACTATTGTTGTTACAATAACAAGCGAAATTAAACACTATTGTAAAAATAATCTATATGTTCCGTACACAAATCTTTATTGTTGAAAAGAAAGATACTTTTGCACAAAAAAAGAGGATAAATAGTGGAAACTACAGTTTATCAAGAGCATTTGATCAAGGTAAAAAACTTTTAACCATACTGGATAGATTTAGACAATTGCATAAAAATAGCCCTCCACATTTGATTGTGGAAGGCCTTTTTATTTACGATAAAAACGTTTAGCTAGAACTATTCACGTGCTTTTCGAACTATACTTATATGGTCAAAGTATACTCAACTGTTCTAATTCTACAAATATACGATACAGCCTCTCGCCTCTAATTCGTCTAACCAGCTCGGGATTTTTAATTCATGATTCCATCTTAAATCTAGTCGTTCTAAGCTTTCCATTGCCAATAATGATTCCGGTAATTCCTTTAAATCATTACTTCGTAGATCTAATTCTATTAGATTTTTCAAATGGCCTATCGATGCCGGCAATGTTTTCAATTTATTTTGTCTGAGATTTAACCGCCTTAATTTTATACATGTATGTAATGAATCAGGTACTTCCTGTAATTGATTGTCTTCTAACTCTAAAACCCGTAATAAGGCTAGTTCTCCGATTTTTTCAGGCAGATTAGTCATGCTATTTTTTTTCAAATGTAATTCTCTTAAATCCGTTAATCTACACAAACTTTCTGGCAACTCCGTTAATCGATTATTCATTATTCGCAGTTCTACCAATTTATTCAAATTCCCTATTTCCTCTGGTAGTTCACTCAACAAATTATCACTTAAGTTTAAATATCTTACTTTTGTAAGCTGGCCGATTTCAGGAGGAATCGATTGCAATTGATTATGATGAAAATACAAATAGTCCTCCATATTCACTAATTGACCAATTTCTGGAGGAATGAGGTCAATATGATTATGCCCTGCATCTAACATTCTCAGATTCTTTAAGTTCGTGATTTCTGCTGGCAAATTGTGAATGCTATTGACTGAAATATTGAGTATTTCTATACTCGTCAATTGAAAGATTTCTGTAGGTATTTCCCTCAAATCGTTATCAAATAGATTCAAATCCTTCATTCCCTTTATTTGGGATTCATTAAAATCAGGTAAAATTTTTAAATTCATCTGTGCTAAGTTCATTTTCATGTTCATCTTCTCCATAATTTAATTTTGAAGCTAATGTAAAGAGAGTTTTGGACGATAATAGGATATGTATGGTAAATACAAAAAAATTAGGAAGGTGGAAACTTTTATGATAACATCGAGAAACTCATCATCAACTATGCAATATTTAATGACTCGTCGATCTTATAAACAAGGTATCACACAGCAAAAACAAAACAACCAAAACAGTAACGACATTAACCGCACTTCTAAAGAGAAACAAGAGAGAATCGATAATGTGAATAAAATTATTGAAAGCAGCAAAACCTCTAAACTCACAACTAAACAAATTGACACACTTAAAAATGCGGCTAAGGATGGATTGTTGGGCTCTACTAGTAATAAATTAGGACCATTAGCGCAACATAATCTCCAAAATATTTTATCAAAATCTAAGTACTTCACCACACAAAAAGCTTATCGAAATTCCATCTAATCGCATAACCATACAAACACCCACCCTCTAAATCTTTTAGAGGGTGCTTTAACATTGGGATTAAATAAAGTGTTGCACAATAGTCCCTTTTCCGTTGTATGATTCTATTTCAGCATATGCTCCGTTTATAAAAGTAATTTGTGGTGGCACATGCCCACAATCAATGTCATAGATAAGAGGAATTTGTAGCTCCTCGGAAAGTTCTTGATACACATCTTCGATAGTATAGTTTCCAACGGATGGATTCGCGGCACTTCTACCAAATAGAATACCTGAACAATTATTAAACCATCCAGCTAATTTCATTTGTACAAGGGATCTGCGTAGATCAGTCGTGGATAATTCGCAGTTTTCAAAGTACCATATAATAGATTCACCTTGAATATGCGTTTCTTGAAAGCTTTGAACCTCACCGAATTTCGTTCCAATTAAATGTCTGATAGTATCTATACATCCACCAAGTAAACGCCCTTGAATGTTTACCCTCTCCACTGATGTAGATTGCCATTTCGTTTTTTCCGTAAAATTAAAAACATAAGGCGAGGTGCTATCGAACTGCCATTCTTTTTGATAGTAGTCTGACGAATGCTGTACGATGGATTCGCCTTTTTTTAAGGATAAAATGGATTGCCACATGGCAGTTGTATCATCAGAATACTCTCCTCTTAAATCTACTAAGTTCGTTCCATGTGCAGTAGCGATACCCGTTGTTAATGTCATTGCCAACAATAATAGACTAACATCTGAGTACCCTAATACCCATTTTGGCTGAATATTGGAGAAATCAATATTTTCAAGTATTTCAATAAGAAGCTCTCCACCCCATGGAGGAATAATAATATCGATATCATCATTAGCCATCATGTCATGAAACTCTTCGGCACGCTTCATAGCAGAGGCAGATTTTGCCTTATCCTGAGTCCAAGCAGTTTCTCCACAAATGACTCTAAACCCCTTGTTTTCCATACGAATACATGCTGTTTTCAATAAATCATGAAGTTCAACGGGTACACCAGAGGAAGGTGCTGTAACTCCAATGGTCATGTCCTCTTTTAAAAATGGATAGTTGATCAAATGAATCACCCCTTAATTTTGTATCATTTTAACACAAATTGTATCCTGTTTTTAACACAAAATTCATATCTTTAGAGCCGTGAGCTGTTCACCTACTACCACTCTTGGTTTATGTTTATTTATTAAGCCAACTGGATTCCCATCAAACTTACTGTCTGTAAAAAGAACCATTCACTTTATGCTAGCAATCATTTCACTACCAAATGACGCTCCCTGTACAGCCTTATTTCCTCGGTAATCCGTTCATCCGCTATTATTTCATATGCTGCCATGATTTATATTTCCCTAATCAATTAGTTTACTCGCCTAGGAAATAAGAAAAAAATTTCCCGGGTAAGCGCAGGAACTGACATTATCGATTCATATTCCCGCACTAAGCGACTGATTTCAGCAATCTTCTATTTGCATGAAATAAATAGGAACTTTATGGACGAAATATTCATATTAAATTTTTCAAAAGAAAGGATGGATTAGATGAATAGCATCTCTCCTATCTATAACTTTACATATTCTAGATGATAGAAAGGAGGGATTTATAATGGGTACAAACTATGAAAAACACGATAATTTATCATTCGCACTAATCGTTGTCCTATTCATACTTTTAATTATTGTCGGCACTAGGCGCTAGCTTTGTTCAACATAAATGTCGGGCAATAATAAATAGTCTCCATATAGCCTTCCTTCTTCGAGGTAAAATAATCATAACAGCCTTTTCTATGTTTACCATAAAAGGGTCGCCCCGAAAATTGACCCTTTTTTATTTCTATTTTTCCTAACTGTCCAACAACAATAGGATTTCGTATTTCATGCTAGGTTTTGAAGTACGGAAAATTTATGAAAAAAAAAGACCTGGACTCTAAAAACGAGCCCTGAGCCTATTGCCACTAGATGCTCTTGTTTATTGTATGAAGATTGGTAGTAGGAATAGTAATAGAGAGCAAGCGATTAATACAAGAGTTACTTTTTTGGGTAATACTTTTTGATGGGGGCCTTCATAAAAGCCTGAGAATTGTAACTTATTACGATACAGGATGAATAATATGATGTATATTGCAATCCCTGGGAACCAGCCAATATCCTGATCCAACTTTGTTTGTAAAGTGGTATAAATGCGTTGGACCGCTCCCCACATAAGACATCCAAAAACTATAAAAATAACAATGATTCTTATTAATTCTAAGAATACACTTCTTATAAACGACCTTCTCTCACTAACTTTAATCACCCTCTATATGCCTTTCGAATAGTCGAACAAACTAATGGACCAGCCATTGTAGGAATACAAATCTTAGCCTATATGCATAGACAACGCCCATGCGCCAATATCTTTCATTTCATTAAGGGCTAGTTATATCAAACTTTATCTACGGTCAAATACAAGATTGGCAGCAAGACATGTCAAAACACTTGCCATGAACCATTGTTGGACTTTTAACCACGTAGGACGTGTGCCCAATAATTTGGCAACTCGACTAGCTACCAAAACAATAATGAGATTGACTATAAAACTCACGGTGATTTGTGTTAGGCCCAATATCCCCCCCTGAATCAGTAAAGAACCCTTAGTGGGATCTTCAAATTGAGGTAATAGTGATACATACAAAATGGCAATCTTAGGATTTAGCAAATTCGTCATAAGTCCCATTAAAAATAGTTTGCTTGGTGGTTCTATAGAACCTGTTCGAGGTTCAAGAATAGATGTTGCCCCAGGTTTTATCGAATTCCAAGCGAGCCATAATAAATACACGGCTCCTGACCATTTCACCAATTCATATAAAAATGGAACCGTAATGAACAGCACTGTAAGTCCAAACATTGTAGCAATTATGTAAATGATAAAACCTAACATTATCCCTAATAAAGATATGAATCCTGCCATCCGTCCTTGTGTAATAGAACGAGAAATGAGATACATCATATTCGGTCCTGGCGAACAAACCATCCCAAGTGAAACCAGTGCAAAAGCTATCAAAGTACTAAAAGTTACCATACCCATTTTTCTACCTCTCTAATTTAGAAAAAAAACTTATGAATGAATTAATTTCAATAACCCAATTTCTCTATCCATAAAATTATTGCCTAAAACAACTAATGGTATTGTACCCTTTCAATCTACGAAATGAATAGGAGAAATATCATGGACCGCCAAATTCCTTTCGCGATTGAAATAAGGTAACGAATTATTTTTCTTTTCCAAAAAGGTACAGATTACTTTTCATCAATCTCTTTTCGCCATATACTTAAATCACTAAAAGGAGGTTAGACAATGAACCATCGTCCTTTACACCAATGGCAAAAAGAACATCATCATCGAGTAAAAGATTTCCATAAAAATCACGCGTTAGCCTTAGAAAATGGCGAGAATGGAAATGGGCTGCTAGCTAAGTGGGAAAGATTTGTATACAACAAAGGAAAAGCACTTTTTAAATCTGCAAAATAATTTTACTAATTATTAGCTGTTCTATTATAGGACAGCTCTTTTTTGTTTCTTAATCTTCTCTTTCTTCGATTTCATTAAAAGGCAGAAACGCTCTTATTACCTCGTTTCTGCCTTTTGTTTTAGTCTTTTCTGTTTTTCTTCATTGCCTCAGCTACTGCAGAAGCCTGTGGATCGTCTTCTTGATAAAGCTCTTTAATAATATTGGCGTAATCCGTACTATTCCGATTTTGACTTAATTTATAAGCAGCCTGAACCTCTTCTACCTTTATTTTAAATCCTTTTATTCCTTTTATCTCTTTTTGTAACATTTCAGGAGATAGCTTTTCCCACAGGACAGGGTTTTCACGGAATTTCTCATATTTTTCTAGTAATTTCGATAAATCCTGTTCTAATTCCGTACCTTCCATAATACTTGCTTTCCCATAAATATGAACCGCTTGATAATTCCAAGTAGGTACATTCTCTTGTTCATACCAAGATGAAGAAATATAAGCATGTGGACCATTAAAAATAGTTAATAGTTGATCTGTCTCCTCGAACGTTTTCCATAATGGATTACCGTAAGCTAAGTGACCCGTTAAGTAATAGTCATCCTGATCTTGATTAAGCAGTAATGGAATATGGGATGCTATGGGTCTCCCCTTACTTATCGCTACAATTGTCGCAAATGAATTCATTTTAATAAATTCTTGTATTTCTTTCATATCTGTTATTTTATAATACTTTGGAATAAACATATAAACCCCTCCTCTTTTCAATCATTGTGAAATAAAAAAATAACAATCGTCTTAATTGTTTACAGTTTCCGTTTCACCATGTAATTTGATTATAAAAGGTTGATTGCACCTATTAACAGTGCCAAATATGTAATTTTGGAAGGAGCCAGTGAAACGTATGATTGAAATTACCCCCATATTAAACAATGAAGAACCACTTTATTTTCAGTTATATAAATATTTAAAAGTTGAAATTCAACATGGCAACATCGTCGCTAAAACCAAGCTGCCCTCTCAACGAAGTCTAGCACAACACTTAAACATTAGTCGTAATACTGTAGATACGGCCTATCAACAACTCCTTGCAGAAGGTTATGTGGTAAGTAAGGAACGACAAGGTCTTTATGTTGTAGAACTGGAGAAGCATTATTTTCAGAATTCTGTTTTAAAATCCGTTGAGATGCCCCAAAAATCTAACCAAATAAAAGATAGTGCTGCCACTAAGTTTGATTTTAAATATGGAGATGTTAATGTAAAAGATTTTCCCTATAAAATTTGGCGTCAATTGAGTATGCACAGCCTTCATGAAGAACAGAGTCACCTTTTTATGTATGGAGATGCACAAGGTGAGCTTAAATTAAGACAATATATTGCAACCTATCTTTATGAAGCTAGAGGAGTTAAATGTTCAGCAGATCAAATTGTCATTGGGGCAGGTTTACAATATCTTTTAGGCGTGCTATGTAACATAATTGGGAGAGACGAGCTTTATGGGATGGAAGATCCAGGGTATCATCGAGTTCGCTATCTATTTAAAGATCATCACATCAAGATGAAGCCCATACCATTAGATGAAAAAGGATTGAGTATTACCCATTTACGAAATAGCCACATAAAAGCCATTTATGTGACGCCATCCCATCAATTCCCAATAGGTCATGTGATGCCTATTTCCAGAAGACTAGAATTATTAGAATGGGCAAAAGAAGAGAATGCCTATATTATAGAGGATGATTATGATGGTGAATTTAGATATGCCGGTAAGCCAATACCCGCACTTCAAGGATTGGATTCATGTGATCATGTAATTTATATGGGGACCTTCTCTAAATCCTTAATTCCATCCATCAAGATAAGCTATATGGTATTACCTAGAAATTTAATAAATGTATATAGTAAAAACAGTTATTATGTTCAAACCGTATCGAGATTACATCAACATACTTTACAACTATTTATGGAAAGTGGGCATTGGGAGAGACATCTTAATAAATCTAGAAACAATTATAAGAAAAGATATGAAGCCCTCATAAAAGCCATTCACCAAATATTTGGCGATAAGATGAAAATCTATGGGGACAGTGGTGGTCTGCATTTACTGCTAGAGCCCAATAATAATATGAGTGAAGATGAACTTATTGAAAAAGCAAAAATCGAAGGAGTAAAAGTATATCCAACCTCCATTTTTTACGCCACCCCTTCGGAGGAATTAGCTCCAAAAGTAATGCTTGGATTTGCCAACTTAAATGAGGAAGAGATTTCTCAAGGTATTGAGCTATTGAATAAGGCTTGGTATGAATGAGCGTTTTTTCTAAAGATTTTTGTGTTACATGTCCTTTACATATATTGTTGGGAATTAGATGGCGTATGTCCTTTCCCTAGCTCCCCTTCTCTGCATGGTAAAATAAGTTTATCTAGGCGGATATATAGTGGATGCTTAATTCAAATTGCTTTAAAAAGATAGAAGCTTACGGGTAAAGGACAAAGGATTGCCTGTTGTTAACCATTGTGCACTTGTCGCACTAATTCCAAAATCTCTCATCACATCAGTCATGGCCATATTCATGGCTGTTTCTCCAAAAAGTCCTACAAATGCTGCCATCATTAATAATGCAATCATTGGTTTTGAGTTTCGTTGCTGTTCTGTATTCATCATTACTCCTTCTAATTAGGTCACATTATATTAGACCAGTCTATATAATTTAAGTTCAAAAAATAAGTTCTAAGCTCTTATAAAAAGAAACTTGGAACTATTTTTTGAAGCATATTGATGGGTTCATTCGATTTCTCTGTAATGGCTAATACTAAAACGCCTATGATAGTTGAGCAAAGGGAAACTGCTAGTGCATTTGCTTTGTCTGTAGACATACCTGATTCAACAAACTTATTAGAATAGACTTGTTGAACCTTCCTGTAATTCTCTTGACAAACTACCCGAATCTCTTCGTTCATAAAAGCTGACTCCATTGAAATCAATGCAAACGGTGGCATATTTAACATATCGGGCGTGTCCAGATATTCAAAGTTCTCACTCAAATGATTTAAATAATTTTTCACCGCAATTGTTGGATCAGGGTCTGAATTTAAGTGTAACTGAATGTTATCCAGTAGCCGTTGTGATGACGACTCAACAACTTCCTTCACAAGCTGATCTTTACCATCTGGAAAATAGTGATAAAGTGAACCCTTTGGTGTCCCTGATTCTTTCAAAATTTGATTTAAGCCTGTCGCCTGATAACCTTGCAAATGAAAAAGTCTTGTAGCCGTATCAATCAAATGATCCCGTGTTGAATTATTTTTATTTTTCATTGTTTCCCTCATTTCTATAGTGACCGGTCTACTTTAAATTAATCAATTTTTTTAATATTGTCAAGAACATTTAATTTGATTAAGTGCATGTATGGCGCTCTATAGTGCCGAAAAATGAACGTCTGAGATAAACCAAATGTATCCCCTACTAATCGGGATTATTCTTATTTTTTGCCGCTCAATCCTTCACCAAACAGCTTTAAAAGATTGGCAATGTATTGAATGGTAATATCCCCTATCACTCCATACCGAACACCGCCCCTTTTGCTGACAACAGATTTCCAAAACATAGAATGGCGGTCTAATACTCACATTTCAGAACAAAATAAAAACACCCCGAAGGATGTTAATTATTCGTATTGCGTTTGAGTTGATTTTCAATACCAGCTCGATCAATTTGAATCCAGTATTCTACTATTTTTTCATCTTCTATTCTATAAACCGCGCTCGCTATTTCAATAACCGGAAGATTGGTTGGCTGAAATCCATCGACCTCTCCAACATGCGTACCAGCTTGTTTCCAACGTATATATACTTTCTGATCTTGTACTATACATTCTTGTATTTCTAATGAAAAATCGCCATACGCGTCTATCATTTCTTTTACATGGTCAGCATAATCCTTTGGCGTTCTTACAACCGTTATTTCTTCTTCTGAAATAACTTGGTGTGCCAATACTTGGTCTGCCATTAATTCAGTTGCATAATCTGGATTTTTTCCTGAACGTACTTCTTCAAAAAATGTCTTAACAATATGCTCTGGTGTCATTTAAACCCTCCATTGTTATCCATGATGGCGAGGAAACCTACATCCCCCAAGCATTATCATAATGCAAGAATTCCCGAATTGGAATCTTATTCTACCAAGCCCACTCATCACCACCTCAAGCTCTACTCTCTCAATCTGTTGCTTGTTGGCTGTTGGATGTCGTTTCAAAGCACAAGAAATTGCCTCCATCCGACGATGAAAGCTTAAAAAATCGAGGTAATACCTCCCGTTTATTAAAAGATACTAGTAATGGATACAAATACTGAAAATAAAAATACCCCAATAAGGAACCAGCCATTAACTTTTCTTTCTTTTTGAAATTCTTTCAATCCTAAAATTAAAAGCAAAACACCTAAGAACAATATCATTAAGAAATTTAACCGATAATCACCTGTGATAATTCCGTAAGTTGAGAATGATACTACTAGGATTGAAAAAACAATTTGTAAGATTGTTAGCAAAATGACCATCACCTTTTAAATAATGTACTTTTATTATACAAAACAAAAGAAAATATGGATATAATTACCACTATCAAACCCTTTAATATTAATGAAAATTTTTACTATCACCGTAATGTGTCTCCCTATTACTCTATACATTTCACAATTGAAAATTTAGGTTATAATAGAAATCATTATAGTTAATAGGGGTAATGAAAATGAATATAAAAATAACAGAAGTTAACGGACAAAAAATAGCACTCGTTCATGAAGATACTATTTTATTGAAAGATGAACAAAGTGCTTTGGACTTAATTATGACGACTAGCTATGAAACAGGCAGTAATCGATTGGCACTAAATAAGGAAGCCATTTCAGAAGATTTTTTTAATCTTAGTACAAAACTTGCAGGTAATATCCTTCAAAAGTTCGTTAATTACCATATTAAGTTTGCTATTATAGGTGATTTTTCAGTTTATAGTAGTAAAGCACTGAAAGATTTTATTTATGAATGTAATAAAGGAAACCATATATTTTTTGTTCCCACTGAACAAGAAGCAATTGAAAAATTATCTAATGCAAAATAAAACATTAGCCTAATACGTTTCAAATAACAGGGAAATTCTTACCCAGTCTATCGTCTTTGTTCAGTAGGTTTTTAATAGAAGGATTTTTTGTGTAAAAACTATCCCGCTTTTATTTTTAACCCCGTCCTCGCTTAGAACGGGGTTATGCTTGTTTGAATATTAAATTGCATTCGTTCAGAACTATTGTTTAGTATGGTGCGAGATACATGGCAAAATTAACAAGCCACCAAAATAGGCGACTTTTGGTTAAAATTACTCCAAATCCCATCTAGACTTCCATTATTTAGTAGGCTATCATAAAAATGAGGTGATACTTTGTCGGTCATTTTTACATATACCAAATATATTCTAATGATTCTTTCTGCTATTCAATTAACAAGGGTCAGTCCAGAATATTTAGAGCCAATACTACTTTATGAGTATCTCATATTGATAGCATCTTGTTTTTTTCTTGGCATTTTGGAGGATTTTTTTAAGCCTAGTAAAAAAACAAATATTTTAGTGCGCATAGCCATTACCATTGGTACTCTAGTTTTATTGTTAACATCAGTTTCTCTCAAATCTACCGCTACCATTATTTTTTCAATCATAATGTTTAGTGCATTCAGTTTCTCAGTATTTTTAGAAATTAAGCAAAAGGATTAAAACCCCTTTTGCTTTTTCCACTCTTCATATTTCATACTCGGTATCACAACGACTAATGGCTTTACCTCTATGCAAGCTTTATTGAAAGCTTAAATTATCTCAAGTTTCAAGGTATTTCGATTGACTATGATATATTCACCTGTTGTTTTGTTCATAACTTGAGAGACTTCCTTGGTATGTGTTATCTCTAACCAATCATTTTGTATATCCACCAATATTTTTATTTCCACATCACTTTTTCCATATTTCAAACCACTATAGGAAATTTTCGTCATCACACTCACCCCTTTTCTAAATATTTAAGCACTGACTGCTGGTCTGCAGTTGTTCGCTATTGTAATAGATTTTGCTAGAAACTTGCACATGATAAAATACTGATAAATCCATATTTAAAAGGGAGTCTAATTCGCTTGCGAACTGATCTCCCTTTAATTTTACTTTTTTTACATTTCGCAATCAACAACAGAACCCGTTATTATAAGATACAGACAAAATGGTTTGTTCACGAAAATTCCACCAAAGAACTATTTTGTAATAATGACCATGTAAATAAAGGACTATACACATATATAAACGCATTTTCCAAGGGGAAACTAATAGTTTACACCCTATGCAACGATACGGTTCTTTAGTTTTTTTATGCAAATAAATATACTGTGGATAGGAGTTGATCATATGTATTTTTCTTCAAAAATAAAAGAAGAACGTCAAAAGCATAATATGTCACAACAACAGCTTGGAGAAAAACTTAATATTAGTAGACAATCTATCTCCAAATGGGAACGAGGAGAAAGTTACCCTAGTATTGAATTGTTAATTAAGTTAAGTGACATTTTTGATATTACGCTTGATGAATTAGTAAAGGAGGATCATTCTTTGAAAGAGAAACTCATCAAAGATAGCCAAAAATTAGTCTATCCAAGATGGAAGTTATTCTTTGATATTCTTCTAATTATTGGATTCTTATTCATTCTAGCTAAAATATTCATTGTCATAGGAAATAAGTTATTTGATTTAAATATTGTGTTCCTAAAGGATTCTCTATTCTTTCAAATTGCACCATTTTTTATGACGATCATTGGAGCAATTGGCAGCGAATCTCTAGCTAAAAAATACAAATAACCATTTCAGTACTATCATCATACACATATCGTATAGGAGAGCCCCTTCAAACTATCTGATGGGGCTTTTTTCAATATATGTCTTCTTCAAATTTGCTTCGGCAGTTTCTGAAAGGCTTTAACTATTTTCATGACTAGCTATCACATTTATGAATAGTAAGGTAAAGCTAAGCTGATCACATAGACCCTAATTATATATCTAATGATCGCTCCTATCCCTAATGGCTTTTTTTATTGTCTCGTCTAACAAAAATATACTTTATGTAGCCCTATAATTGATAGGTTAACACCCCCATCCTTGTCTACAGCTAACATACTATGTATTGTAGAAAGGAGGGATATATTATGGGATACTGTGGAAATGTAGGCGGCATAGAAAATGGTGGCTATTATGGCGGCGGATCTAATAATGGCTCAACATTTGCCCTAATTGTTGTTCTATTTATTCTTTTGATCATTGTCGGTGCAACTTTCTTAAAAAGAGAAGAAGACTGTTAATACAACCAACGAGCTGTAGCGTGTGTATCGCTACAGCCTTTTATTTCTAGAAAAACTACCTGACCTTTAACGTCTATTTCCATGTATTTTTAATACATAAAATATAGTATTAAGCCATTTGGTTTAGCTTCGTGTATCCCATTTTGTACCCTTATTCTAATTGCCTATTATGCCATTCTCTATTATGGAAATGGCTCCATTTTTTAATTTACTTCCCTCCCAAAATCCATTGACCATATCTTGCAATGTGTAGGATGCTTCTATGGAATACGAGAACATAAAGTTCGGTAGGTGTATCTTTTCTCTATTAATAGAAGAATAAAATGAAAATCACTCATTATTTTTCAAATGAGTGATTTGTGTGTGTATTAATTATTATCTTCTATCTATTTCATTGCATAAATTAAGCATATGATCATGTGGGCAGTGGTTTAAATTTATACTTAGAATACCCATCCGATTGTAGTAGTACTAGTTCAGCGTGATTGTAAATTCCGAGTTCGGTGCACCCGCAAATACAACCGATCCGTTCTTCGGCAGCTTTACTTTGTTATTGCCGCTCACAACAGTAAAATTGACGTACTGTCCTTCTTCATCATACACTGCGAACGAACTATTTGCTGGTAATGACACTGTCATCGTTTTCCCAGCTGCCGCTTCTGGGATCGTCAACCATTCTGCATGACCATTTGCTTGTAGCTTCACTTTGGATGATTGGCTTGCATCAAGTGATTTTACGTTGGACCCACTTACGTATAACAATCCGCCCATCTCCATATATTCATTACCGTCTTCTGTATAGAAACGAGCTTCCGACGTATCACGCCCTGCCGATACAGGGATCTGAAGCTGATGCGCAGCCGTGTTCGGACCTGTAATTTTTCTGCCATTCCAATAGCCATCTAGACCTTCATTACGGTTAATTTCTGTTGTCAGCATCATTGGTAAGAGATATAGAGCAGAACTATATTTTTCATTTACGAGATAATACTTAGCCCCTTCCCTTTGTGCCCATGCGACAGTCGTTTCCTTCGATAGCATATTGTCTTCTAGTTTCTCAGCCAAATATTGAGTTACCGCTACTTGCCCTAAACCTGGTAACGAAATAAATGAGCTCTCCACTAAATATGTTCGGTTATTCTTTTCTTTGATGAAGTAGAGCTTGGAAGTGCCTGTTTCATGAATGAAGCTTCCATCCGCAGTATAGACATATTTTTCTTCTGAATTACCGGGTAAGAGTAATTCTCCATTCTTTGTAATTTCTATGTTGAAATGACTGAAACTATTGCCGTAAAAACCCGCTTTCTTTGCTATATCTTCAGGCATTTTGGCCTTGACCGGCTTGCCAAAGGATTTGTTCGGCTTGATATCCTTGATGACGCCCTTTTCTTTAAGCGCTGCGAGCAGTATGTCTGTCGCCATCAGTTGATTTGTTGAGCTACTACCGCCAGATGACAACACAGCCACTGCCATCTTCTGCTCAGGAAGTACGACCAATGAAGCATGTTGTAGTCCTGTATCTCCACCTTTAGTCAAGCCCTTTATCCCGTATTCACTGAATGGATATAGTTTCACACTATCCCAGCCAAGACCATAGTTGATAATATTATCTCCATCCGCTGGCCACATTCCTTTTTTATATTCCTCTTGCTCCATTGCCTTGACGGCCTTATCAGAGAGAATTCCTTTTCCCTGTCCCATAAATATTTGTGAAAAACGCACCATATCTACTGCTGTGGATGAGATTCCTCCCGTTCCAATCACATTCACCGATTCAGCAGGAAGCTGCCCGTCGTACGTTGGAAAATAAAGCCCAGCAAACTTGTCGTTTTTCCCTGTGTTCTGCGGTGTTTTCGTATGATTGAGCTTTAAGGGTTCCATAAACTGCTGTTGTATAAATTCGGTAAAGCTCATTCCACTTACTTTTTCCACCATAATCTCAGCCAACGTAAAGCCGTCGTTGCAGTATACTGAGAATGCACCAGGGTCCGCTTTTAAGCTCTGGTTGGACAATTGTCGCAACAAGTTATCATGGGCATAGGTATCATTGTCATCAAATAAAAAGCTATTGCCGTACCCAGTACCTTGCAAGCCGGAGGAGTGGTTCAGCAGCATACGTGGCGTAATGCGTTTGTAACGCTCGTCTTTCATCTGAAAATCAGGAATGTAATGAACGACTGGAACATCTAAATCAACTTTTCCCTCGTCGACCAATTTCATCACAGCCGCCGTTGTATAGATTTTACTAACTGAACCAATTCCGTAAAGAGTATTTTTAGTCAGCGGCTGTTTTCCTTCCAGATCGTTCTTGCCTGTTTGACCCGACAAAATAACTTTACCATTATCAATTAACGCATACTGCACACTAGTCGTCCCATAGGACTGCGTGAGTAAATTTGCCTTCTCTGCTGCTATTTTTTTCAGTTTATGGCTAGCAACTTCTTGGCTCACTATAACCGCAGTCTGATTGTCAGAAACTGCCATAGCTCCTGTTGGTAGGCTTATCGTTAACGCTAAAGTAGCAGCTAACACCCCGGATAATTTATTTTTCATGAAAAAAATTTCCTCCTTAGTGAAGTAATAGATTTTAAGAAAATATTTCTTAGAAAAAAGAAATATTTTCTATAAATAGAATATCGTAGTATACTATGTTCGTAAATACAATGATAGACTTATGCCCTTTCAGGCTTAAGACCTACAATTAACGACGTAACTTAAAATGACCAGCTTGGCTAAATTGGTTTTGCTGGTCATTTCTATTAGGCTAGCTACAATATTTGTGACTTGTGCTATTAAATTATTACTTTGTTTCTGCCTCTTCAAGCCAAGCTGCTAATTAGGTCGAAAACTTTAAACGTACAAGCTTTAGAAAATAACGGATATAAATACACCTTCTGTACACACTACTTTCAGGAGGTGATTTATAATGGCGAACAACAATCAAAACTTTAACTCAAAAACTCCAAATGCCATGAGCCAGGAATTTGGAAATGAAACTGATGTAAATCAAATTAAACAACAAATCCAACAGGCTGAAGCTAAGAAAATGCAAGCTTCTGGTTCAACGAATTCGATGAGCCAAGAATTTGGAAATGAGACGGATGCTAATGAAATCAGACAGCAAATTCAACAAGCTGAAGCTAACAAAAAATTTGCGTCTGGGCGATTTTCAAACGAAAACAATACAAAGTAAATTTACTCAACATCCACAACCGGCAGCCTTTGCCGGTTGTATTTACATTCTTTATTATAAAGAATTATCCCTCAAAGTTATTTGTTCAGTAAGCTTTTTGAAGTATAAAATGAACTCCACATTGTTTCTTCCTACAAAAGATGCTGAAGAGATTTCAAAGTGGCTTTTTGTTTTAAAACATCTCATCCTAGTTAAAATATTAAAAGTAATAAGTAACATTCTATTGCATACATTGATATTGGTGCCTCGCACGCACTTTTTATTAGCTGTGGCGTTTAGTAAAAGCCGCAGCTTTTTTAATTTTGTAAGACGAAGAACTAGCTAGTGCCAATAGACGAAGCAACAAGCAAAACCTGTTAATGGTACATATTCATAATTATTTTTTTATAGAATAAAAATAGGCATTTGTCCCAAGTTAAAGGGTGATCTGGCTCTGTTTGAAACGCATGTTTCGGATTTACCAGATAAACGGAATTAACTTTTTTGTTTTCCGTTTATATACTGTCAATTGTTCTCCATACTTGCATAATCGTCGGATTTAGGAATATACCCAAATATAAATACTAAAATTAGACCAAGTGGGATGATAGCAGCGGTAGTTATTTTGACTGTCTATGGAAGCAGGCTTTAAAAGCTCAATTTCATCATAGTATCGAAGTGTCTTCAACGTAAGATGTGATATTTTCGAGAATTCACCAATTGAAAGCATAATCATCACCGCCCTTAATAAATTACTTTAAATATAATGTTTCAGGAAGGTCGATAAATATAGCTATATTTTAATACTTGCGTAGCTAGTCTTCGATTAATTTTTTACTGGCTGCTGCCTGAGCTTCAAAAAAATAACCAGGTACTCCATTGAGCGCCTGGTTATTTTTGTTTAGAATTTTTGAATAAATAAGCTTCCATCAGATTGAATCTCAGCATAAAACACTTCTTCTATTTCTTTTATATGTGCCTTGCTTAATTCTTTTCTTAACCAATCTCTATTTTTACCTACTTCCAATAAATTTTTAGGTAATAATTTTCCATCCGTAATTATTTCAATCGGTAAATAAGTCGGTGGCGAAGGATATATGTTTAAGTCACTTTTTTGTGTCCCTTGATACTCAGGTTTTTTGAGAATACTAAGTCTACCATCGGGTTCTAGTATGGCGAAATCAATTTCTGTTATTGAAAAGATTTGATTTTGCCTAATCAACATCGTTAGGTCATCGATATTGATACCTGTTCTTTTTAATGCTTTTCTGTCGATCTTTCCATGTTTTATAATAATTGTAGGTTGACCATCAAGGATTACTCTAATTTTCCCTGACTTAAGACTAATATAACTAATAATTATAGTAAGTAAACACCAAATTACTAGGCTAAGTAAATCCTTTGTGTAATCTTTTGTACTAAGAATAACCATATTTGCAGCCATGGACCCTATTGTTATTCCTGTTACATAGTTAAAAAAAGTTAAATGACTTAATTGTTTTTTTCCTAAAAGACGTGTAAGAGCCAGAAGGACAAAAAAAGTTATAATTGTTTCAATAGCTATTTGAAAGTAGCCTATATCGTTCATTGTTTCACTCCTATCCATAATAGAATGGTCAACTTTTTAAGAAAATACACAAATAGCCCAGGCTCAAAATTAATGGAGTGCCTGGGCTTTAATAAGTTTCTACTTGTACTTGGCATAGCGTAGATGTTGATATGCCATTGAACACTGTGCTGTCTATAGTCATGTTCATCCTTTTTTGATAGGTGAATTGTTCCACAATGAAACTTTGACTCATTTGAAGCGTATTTAAATATAGGAAGAAAAAGTAAATAGATATAACATGAAAAAATCTAGCTTCCAACGTTAAAAGAAGTCTCATCTTTCTACTAATGGTGCAGATTAGTTCAGCAATCATAATAATACTGTGTTTGATTATGAAGGAGGAGTAAAAATGGATAATTTTTTCATCATACTTATGGTCTTGTTTATCATTATTGCGAATATGATTGCGTTTATAGCTTACAGAAAAAAGAATAATCTTTATTTTTCTGCGTTCATCCTATTACTACTAGCAGTCTTTTTTGGTGCTATTGGTGGGTCTTTAGCGGTAATGGTTATTCGCGATCCTTTTGCGTTGTTTTATGGCATGCAAATAGGATATTTTTTATTGATCAATAGTGTCATCGTTTTGATGGTCGCCATTTTAGCTACTGTCATTAAAAAATATAATAGTAGTAAAATGTAATTTTATGCTAATTGGACTGTACATTTACAAAGCCCATTCCCAATTGGTAACAGACTTTAGCATCTTTATCGCTATATGAAGCACTCATGGACGCTATCATAGCTTTTGCACTTTATAAAGAAGAGATTAATTTAGGTTCGTATAACTAAAGAAAAAGAAGCATTCCTTTGTCTGAAAGAAACACTCCTTTGGTCATCATACTATTTAATCTTAGTTCGACATTGATTATCCTCTCCATCGTGGTGCTCTTAAACCGTTAACAGTAAATGTTGACACCACCAAACAAAACCTAATCAAGCTAACGATCGCAGTATATCATCGATTTTTTTGCTGTTGGAAATAATTCCATTATTCATCCATGTTAGAAAATCCACCTCGTAAACATGGTTGTTTTTAACAGCCGGCAGATCGCGCCACTCTGGCATCTCGAGCAGTTCCCTCTCCTTCCCTTCTTCCTGGCTATGCCATTTATCGAAAGTAATGAACAGGTGATCTGCGGTTAGCATACGCAGGTCTTCTACAGTGAGAGTGAACATACCCGGCCTATTCTCTTTTGAAGCTACACCTACTGCGGAGTGGGAGTGCAAACCAACATCGCTATAAAGAACTGTTGAAACAAAGGCTTGCCCTCCTTCCGTATATTGGATGATTTGGTCCGCCGAAATACGCAAAAAAGCAACACTCTGCCCTTTCATCAGATGACTCAGCGTTTGACTCGCACTCCTTGCTTTGAAATCATAATTTGCGATAGCTTCATCGGCCAACTCTGCCCGCCCGAAATAATCACCGACGGTCCGCAGCAGTGTACGCCAATTATTGGTCTGCTCTCGCAGGATGCACGTGTTAGAGATGCGTCGGCACTGTGCATATTGCTGTTGTTCGTAACGATCCACAAGCAATATCAAATCTGGTTTATAATAGGAAAGCTCTTCAAGATTGTTGCTGTTTTCCTCAAAAGTCGGAATATCGTTTAAGCCTAAATAGTCTTGTTTTCCCCATTTCTCATGCCGATATTGGGCGATAGGCTCCATATCCAGCGCGACGATGAAATCCTCCAAATATGGCGCTACTACTCTAAGCTTTCCCTTGTGACTGAGACGGTATTGTCCGGGCGATATGCCTACCGTCTGCTTGAAACGGCGGCTGAAATAATATTCATTGCTGAAACCTGCATGTAGCGCAATATCGAGCAACTTGTCATCGGCGCTCGTTAGCCACTTCTTGGCTTGATTAATCCGTACTTCATTCAAGTACTGGAGGGGTACTTGACCAGTAGCTTCTTTGAACAAACGGGTATACTTCCAACGATCAATACCTGCGAGGGAGGCCAGCTCTTCCACGGTCAGCAGCTCACGGTAATATTGGTGAATGTGCCGTATACTGAGCTCTATCCCATGATGCTCGGTATCTGTTCCCTTCTCTTCAATTGCTTGCGCATTTTGGTGGAATAGAAAGAGCAGCAACTCTTGGAATTTCACAAATCGTTGGAATAGCTCGAGCTCGTCGCTCGCTCTGCGGAGTCCATATAACTCATTAAGGAGTTCCATTGTCTTTGCGAATGGTGAGCAGGCAAGCTCTTGCTTATCCGGAAGTAAACCAGAAGCTGCATCATAGCCTCTCGCTTCGAAACACAGCTGGTAGTAACTGCAGTTCGAAATCTGTTGATCAATAGCGAAATATTTGCCAGGCACCTGTAAATAACATTTTCCTTGTTCCGTGCCACTCATAATAAAGAAAAGTTCATAGCTTTCCTTATCGTTACTATTGCTGCCATCCGAAGCATTCATTTCGGCTTGGTCGCCTACAACGATGAAGCGGATGGATCGCAGCATATATTGGACTAATGGAGCCATCTCGGCTTGTTTGCACTGTTCATTATCCATTGTTCCTAACAACCGCCCTTTAATTGATATTCATTCTCAATGAATATAGTGTAAATCAAAAATAGCCGCCCATCAACCTTAAACTGTACTTTTTTAAATTGAGAAAAAAAGTTGAAGTACTAAAAAAGAACAGGAAAAAATGCAGTCCAAATATACAGGCTAGCGATTACATATACAAAAAAATGTAACCATCATGTTATTGGGAAAGCTGAAAATGGTAAATTGCCTAGAGGAATGTATAAATCAGTAGGTTTAGATGTTGCATTAAGTGGCTTAAAGCGTAGTCAGAGGAAACGTTGTCGTACCACTTTTCGTATAACTAGAGTTGCAGTTTACAAAATATGCGAAAAACAAATACAAGACGTTCGTCAGAAGGTGAATTAAGTTTAGAAGGTAAAATTGTCAATGGAAGTTGAAAAAGCTGCCGCAAATATAGACGGCAGCTTCAAAAAAGTTTCTTAAAATTGTCCTTACTGATGACGATAAGTCATGCCAAGGAACGTAATCACCCTATTTCGTATTAAGGAGCCAGTAATCGAAGTAAATCGTCCAGCTTCAGCCCGTTAGCCGTAATGGCTCCCGTCTGCCAATAGGATCTCTCAACTGGATATACATGGCCGTTCTTAAATGCAGGAACGGTCTGCCATAACCGATCTGCCTTCATTTCCTCCAGAGCTTTCGCGTTGCTCTCTTCCTCCCATGTCCCATTGGATGGAAGCAAAATAATATGGTCCGCGTCAAGCTCTGGAATGACCTCCTTCGATAAGACGATATTGCCCTCTGTCATGGCCTCGGCGAACCCCGGAGCCTTCAGTCCAAGATCCTCATACAAGATTTGTCCAACAAACGTGTTATGAATGCCGAAAATATTTATTGATTTGTCTACGACATTCATTCGCAGAACAACAATCTTCTCATCGCCGATTGCCGCGTTCAGCTTAGTTTTCACATCCGCAATA
Source organism: Lysinibacillus sp. GW247-5R2A (assembly GCF_059424475.1). Taxonomy (NCBI): domain Bacteria; kingdom Bacillati; phylum Bacillota; class Bacilli; order Caryophanales; family Bacillaceae; genus Lysinibacillus; species Lysinibacillus sp. GW247-5R2A. Next base: position 83,216 of record NZ_JBWKZL010000011.1, read on the forward strand.
CGTGCATCGTAATCAGCAAGAACCTGCTCCGCCTTATCACTTAGTCCAAGCAAATCGGCGATTAAGGTCAATGTTTTGCGCGTATCCACCAGTACATCATCCGGCAAACGGAACGTCGGTGCAACCTTAGAATAGAGCTCGTATTGTTCGGCATCTACCTCTCCAGCGCCGATAATCAGGTCTGGCTCAGATACAAGCAAAGCTTCAATGTTCCCAGTCACGTCGAACAATGGCACATCCAGCTTCAAATAATCCTGCTTGCCCCACATTGGGTTATAATATTGCACAATGGGCGTTACCCCAAGTGCAACCAAATAATCTTCACGATAAAGCGCTGAGACTCGCTTCGGATTTTTCGGAATCTCTACCTCTCCGAAGCCATCTGTTACGACACGTGTTTCGGTCTGAACCGAGCCTTCGCTTGACACTGCCGTTGCATTTGCAGGCTGATCGGTCGTCCCCACAGCTTGATTGCCTGTCGAGGCGCAACCTGACATCGTAATCATTCCTGCAGTTATAAGCGATATCCATCCTGTTTTCATAAGCATCCATCTTGCCATGATTAAATTCACTCCCGTAATTTATGTATAGTAGCAAAACAATTCGATTACTTAGAATGATAATCATTATCGTTTAGCCTGTGTAGATAGTACCCCAAATTGGTTTACATAATCAATACACATTCTCTACGACTCGCTTTATACAAATTCGTCACTTCCGTATAAACGTAAAATAATAAAAGCATTCATGAACCAAACGGACATCATGACATTTTGCGGTGGTTTGGCCCTAAAAAACAGATGCGAACACCTTACATATTATTCATCTATAAAGGTGCCCCTCTCCAAAGTCTATTTATAAACATTAAACCACCCCATCTGATCAATTATCTAAAGGGGTGGTTAGTCTTAGCTTTATTTCTAAAAACCAACTTGAAACTTCATAACACGGTGTAAAAATGCAACACACTGCGCTCTCTTGACAGGTTCATTCGAATGGAATTTACTGTTATCACCAAGTGTCATCTCTTATATATACTAACAATTTTCTCGTTTAATAAAATCTCTTTATGAATGCACAAAAAAATGACAGAAACATAACATAGTATACGTCTGTCGAAGTTTATTATTTGTAGTTCAAATACTAATGAAGATAATTAGAGCTACAGTTTAGTGACTCTAGTTTTATGTCTATTCTTTACAAAAATCTACAAATTTCTTTGCCTGTATTAAGGACATATCTGTTTGTTCTCTCACAAACTTCACCGCTTTAATTTCGCCGACGGACTTTATCTTCTCTTTTACTAAGGCAATCAGTTCCTCATTATAGATTTTAGTATAATCCATTTTTCCGACCTCCTCTAATCGATAATACCTGATACGACTACTTTAACCATTTCGTTTCAAATATATATTTTTATCCAAATCCTTTACCCCACAATGCACAATCTCCAATTGCAATTCCTAATTCTGAAATTTCAAGGATCTTCAAGTAAAGCGCCAGATTGTTGAAAAAGCAAAGATTTAAAAAATAATCTTCTATTCGATTATCGCATACCGATGGAGAAAAACTGATTGCAAAATTTATTAAAGATATGTGGAGTGAGTTTGTCTTTATTACAAAGTACCCGAAAGAAAATAGACCCATGTATACAATGCCTGCGGAAAACGGATTAACCAAGTCATTCGCCCTCTTATTTAAAGGTCTTGAAATTACATCTGGAGCCCAACGAATTCATGAATAGGGCCCTTGCGTATTAGAATTGATAGAATAAGTTAAAAGGAACAATTTCACAAATAATAAAAAATAGATTATACTGGACTTACTATCATTTAAAAAGGAGCATTACCTATGACCGAGAATCATCAAACTGAAGTACCCCCAAAAAAAATCAGCTTGCAAGAGGCAGTGAAACAGCAGCTTGAAAACAAAAAAAACCGTTCCTCTGCTAATCAAGGAAAAATGAATCACGACCTTTCAACAAAAAAAATGAAAAGCCAGCAAACGAAAAAAACAAGCAATACCCGTAGAAAAATGGGTGTCTAATTTACGGACAATATCGGAAAGACATATTACAGGAAAAGCTGTTAATATTGTTAAGGTTTGAAAAAGGGACAATTACCAAAGATATCCTATAAGATATTTAAAAAAACCCTTCCCCACGGTATTAAAGTGAGGCTAACAGCTGGACAGGTTGGACGCATACAGGAAATCCACTCTAAATAAAAGAAGTGAAGAAGCATTCAAGGGTAAACTGTTCCCAGTATGCTTTTTCACTTCTTTTATTCTTTTCATTATATTTGATTTAGCTCAATGCCTCGTTTGTTGAATAAATAACTTTCATAATTTTTATGATTTTATTGTTAACACATTCAACTCATTTCTACAATGAAACTAACTATCGACATTGAATTGGTAAGGTGTATTACCCTATTTTTCAACCAAAGATGTTATTATTTTTCTCATGTTTTTATAAAGTAATTATATTTCGATTTCAGAAAACTCTTTAATACACTAGATAATTAAAAAATCTATTGAATTTTAATCATTTCACTTCATTGGAATATACCTTCTTTTATTACAACGAGTGAAGTAAACCCATAAGAGATTCGTATAAACTGCTACAGCCTTATTATGACTAAGACAATATTGCTTTAACGAACGATGAGACAATGTACTTGTAGAACTCTTCCTCGGTGACGAATTGAGACTGATATTGCTGGTGAATCAGCTCGCTCATCTGAAAGCCGTAGCACGTCGAGAGAAAAGACATGGCGGCAAGACGCGAATCCTGACTCGGTATGATTTTTTTCTTCTGCAGTCGTTCAAAATATTCAACCAGCAAAGAGTGCAGCTTCACCGGCGGCTCGGCCAGCACTCTGTCTAATTCAGGAAATATTCCTTTTTCGCGGATGCCAATCAAAATAATATCCGTATTTTTATGGAAAAACAAGCGGTACTGCTGGCTTACATTCAGCAGATCAACTTCTGGATTATCGGTCGCTTCCTCCATTAACAGTTTCTCAAATTGCGGGATATCCGAATGCCTTTCAATGATAGCTTCCAGTATGCCTTGCTTGCTTCCAAAATTCCGAAAAATTGTAGATTCATTGACTGTAGCCTCCGCTGCAATGGCTTTAGTGCTTACTCCCCGATAGCCATTCTTTTTTATGAGCCGTGTCGCGGCTTCGATGATTCTGTCTGAAGTATGCATTATATTACTCCTTTTGCATATGTTAAGCCTATTATACAACAAGTTATACATATACAATAGGATTCGGGAGCTCATCATCTTCGTAAACGTTTATTTAAGGTAAATCACTTCTTTTTTCCCAGCGACTTGGTTCCGTAATCTTAACTTCATCAGGTACCAATTGCGTGAGCGTGCCTAATTTATCGAACGTAATCTGGATTCGGTCAGAGGGCAACAGCCATTGTTCGGTCTCGATGGCGCAGCAATCCGGTATCGTACCCATTCCTATAATCGTGCCTGGGAGCGGCGTGAAAACTTTGAGAATCTCCTCCATCACCTTTGCAGGGTGCGCGGAATACTCGGATGTGCTTCCCTTCCAGTGCAGTCTCTCTCCAATTCGTACATCCACATCCAGTGCCAGCGGGTTATCGATTTCATCCGGTGTAACCAGAAATGGTCCTATTCCTTTGCTGTTATCAAAATCTTTGCACCGTGTTGGTCCGGTCAACGCCTGAAAATCTGGCCACTGCACATCGCGAGCAGTACTGTCGTTAAAAATTACATATCCAGCAATGCAGTTCCCCTTCCCTGTAACAAAGGCCAGCTCCGGTTCGATATCCAGATAAGAAGAATACGAAGGCCAGTGAATTGTAGCCCCATCGCCAATCAATGCATTATGGTTACATTTGTAATAACTGAAAGTTACTTTATTCGGTTCTTGCTGGAAATTTTCTGCAATTTTTTGTATAAATTCTTCTCTTTCCGCTCCTGTGTATTCTCTTTGCAGCAGATTTACACCAGCATTTCTCAGATGTCTTGGCGTCAATCCGAAATCAATAAGTGCAGCCGGGTTCAAAATAGGTGGCAGCAATTTTACTGCTGCAATTGGACTGATTTCATTTTCATTAAATTGATGCAGCTGTCTAACAGCGTATTGCATCAGCTCCTTAGCGACAGTATGGCTTGCCGGCAAATGTTGTAGATAGCTGTCCATACTTTGTAGACTGTCAACGAATGTCCCCTGCTTTTTCATGATTGCGGCAAAAGACACGACAAATTTCTCGTTAATGACAAGCCCAAAAAAAGATTCTTTCGAAGTTTCGGTGTGAAAGGTTACCAGTTTCATGTTTGAAGCGCCTCCATCCATGTAGTGTGATGTTGTTCAGTTATTATCATATTACATAGATTGGATGCACGCAAGTGCTCGCTTGCTTTTTATTTTCCATTCTCTATAATAAAGATGTAGTCAGTGTGACTAACTCCAAAAAACATATATGCAAAGGAGAATTGTTATGCAGTATAGAAGTATTATTCAAAAACCTCGGGTTAAATTTTTTGAAGTCGCGGATGGCGTCTTTGCCGGTATTTCGCCGTATCGTGGCATCAGTTGGGCCAATGCTGGGTTTATCAACAAAGGAGAAGGTTTGGTGTATGACACGTTCTTTGATCTGTTCCATGCGCAAGAAATGCGAGATGCTTTTAAGGAAGTAAGCAATGGCCGCTCTCCCGCCTATGTAGTGAACTCGCATTATAACAGCGACCATACATGGGGGAACAAAGTGTTTGAAGAAGCCTGCATTATTATGCATAAGGAAGCTGCCAGGGAGCGTCTTACTGAGAATATCACGTGGATGGATAGCGTCATCAAAAGAGGGAAGAATTCTCCGGAATCGACTCAGGGAGAGCAGTTTTTTGCAGCAGAATTTGAAGGATTTGACCTGGAGGGAGTAGAATGGGTGCACCCGAATATTGAGATAAAGGACGATATCAACATACGGCTTGGCGATACGGAGGTTATGATTTACAATGTAGCTCCTGCCCACTCTGACAGTGATTTGCTGTTATGGATGCCAAAAGAAAAAGTGCTGTTCGCCGGCGATGTCGTGTTTAACGGTTGTACGGCATACAGTGAAGAAGGAACCCTCAACTGGATACAAGTACTTGATCGCATTATTGATGACATTAAACCTGAAATTGTTGTTCCAGGACATGGCGCCATATGCGGCCTAGACTTCGTGAAGGAACAGAGAGATTATCTCTTGAACTTGATAAGCGAATTCAACAAGCATTACAATGACGAGATTGATTCCTTATCCCTGACTAAGGAAATCGATATTTCCCGCTTCCTTCATTGGATTCAGCCAGAACGTTTGTATGTTACGGTGGATATTCTCTTAAAAAGTAAACGCGGGTTGCCTTCTCTTCCCAATTGGAACGAGGTTCCTACAAAACTGGAAGACATGAAAGCTTTTTTATCCGAGAAATATGGCAATCGTATCAAGCCATGGGACCCTATGAGCGTGTGGCAAGAATAGAGTAAGCATCTACAGAGGCTATTGGATTTGTATATCTCTTACCACAAATAATACAAAGAAATTCTATAAATCTTGAAAATTTTTCTGATTACGAGGCAATTACCAGTATTATTAAGATTAAAGGAGGAAGCTTTAGACTTCTCAGATTAAAAGAATACTTGAGATTAATTATCTTAATACGATTACTACAGAAGTTGTTGAAGCAGCACAAGAAAGTTTAGTTATCGGAATTAAATATAGAAACATACTAACATTAGTAGTACAAACCAAGGCCATGGTTTGTGCTACTATTTTTTTATATTTAAAATGCAAAACAACACCTAAAGTGACACATTTTTAATGTATAAACTTGTCTAAAATAAAATTTATCTTCATTCAAAAGATAGATTTCATCTTCTGTTAACGCTCTTGGAATTTCTGCATTCAGATGTTCCGCAGTAATTGCACTTGCAGAAACTGATTGTACCCCATGTTAGTAGGAAGGATCGAATGCCGTATGAAATACCTTATGGGCCTGAGGATAAAATAAATAACACTCTCCTAAAAAAACCCTCAATCATCTAGCATAAATTCCACTTCCCTTTAAACCAAGTATTTCCGTTACTTTGAGCACAAAAATTCAGAATCACAATCAAATTTCAACCCAAATATCAGAATGATCTAAAGATGTTGTTCCACAATCTGACCCGTTTGTGGAACAATAAAAACCCTGCATACCAAAACACAGGATTTTACTTAAATCTATTTATTAACGTCATATTTACATCCAATTCTAATTGCCTTTTCATTGAGTAAATAGTGTTTCTAGGAAGATCTGTTTCTCTGTGAATATTCACTACTGATTCATTTTGTTTTAATAATTGGACCACAACATGATCAGTCCTTTCCCTTTGCTTCAGCATGATATTTTCTAGGCTCAAAAGCTTGCTGCGAACATTTACTTTTATAAATAGAAGGAAACCAATATTATTTAAAATTTTAAAGAAGATGAGACCTGTGTACCATCTTTTTTAATGAAATTGACCAAACTCAATTGTATACTAAAAGTTAGTAATGAAATTATTATGGTACCAAATCTAGATATGATAAAGGATGATCAATTTGATAAAACCTAGAATCGGAATGGTAGGACTGGGTGGTATCGCTCAGAAAGCATATTTGCCTATTCTTTCAAAAGAAACAGATTGGACATTTGTGGGTGCATTTTCACCTAGTAGAGAAAAGAGAAAAGCAATCTGCAATCAGTATCGTATACAAGACTTTGATAGCTTACCAGCATTAGCTCAAGAGTGCGATGCCATGTTTGTACACAGCTCCACAGAATCACATTATGAAGTAGTTTCAGAACTGCTTAACAAGGGGATAGATGTATATGTCGATAAACCATTGGCAGCATCTATTTCAGAGGCGGAAAAATTAGTCGAATTAAGTGAAAAATTAGGACGAAAGCTTATGGTTGGATTTAATCGTCGTTTTGCTCCTATGTATATAAAAGCAAAGGAAAAAGCGAATAAAATGGCTTGGGTACGTGTTGAAAAGCATAGAACGGATAGTGTGGGTCCATATTCTTACGAGTTCACCATGTTAGATGATTATCTTCACTTAGTCGATACAGTTCGTTGGTTAAGTAATGGAGATCTAAGTGTCCAGTATGGGCATGTTCATACAAATGGTGAAAACCAACTTTTATTTGCCCAGCATATGTACGAAACTTCTCAAAATATCTCCTTCACCACTGCTATGCATAGAAAAGCAGGATCGAATTTAGAACAAATAGAATGGGTAACAGACGGTGCAATTATCCGTGTGAAAAATATGAATACAACAGAAATCGAAGAAGAAAATGCAGTTTCTACAACTGTTTCTTCTACTTGGGAAACAACTCTAAAACAACGAGGCTTTGAAGATGCTGTCCAGCATTTCATTTATTGTATTCAAAATGATGAGCAACCTCTTGTGGATGGATTAGAAGGTTTAAAATCTCAGCTACTTGTCGATCAACTACTAAAACAAAAATAATTAATATTCTTATGTAACTGGTGTACAAAACTGATTTTAAAGTCAGCTTTTAACGTGAAAATAGAGTTATTCTTTTAAAACCTCAAACAAGTATAACCCCGTTCTAAGCAAGGAACGGGGTTACAAATAGAGGAGTTTAATTTTGATGCAGGATACTTCTCTACACTAAAAAATTTAAAAAATAGTTTAAAAACTAAATTTCACTCTACACAACAATCGTCTTTAGCATGTTAAAAAAAAGCAACCCGTTAGTAAAATAAGGTACTTACGTTATAGCATCGATAAATAAATTGAAAAATATAATAATCAATAAAAATACATGTATCCACACTGTACATTTTACGATTAATACCGCCCAAACATTCTTTCGAAAACTATAGTGAAGAACAATAGAAAAAAATAAAAGACATACTATTCCACAAAGGACACTACCATCTAAAAACAATAAACCTGAATTTATCAATACCGATATAATAAATAAAAAGGTATATACCTTATATATCCTTTCTTTTCTTTGTCTCTTGTGTTGAAATTGATATAGTATTTTTCACCTCGTACACTCCATTGAATACTTTACCTGTCAAATCTTAACAATGGTATGTCAACACTAAACTGGACAAAAATTATAAGGTCTGTTGCTTGAATTCCACTGGAGTTAAATAGCCTAGTGTCCCGTGAATTCGAATGTTATTGAACCAATGAACATAATCATCAAGTTCAAGAGCGAGCTGTTCAAGAGTAGCGAAATGTCCTCCGTTAGCGAATTCGGTTTTAAATACCTTAAACATCGCCTCAGCCACGGCGTTATCATAAGGGCATCCCTTCATGCTCAGGGATCGCTGGATTCCGAATGTTTCTAGGGCTTTTGAAATGAGCTTATTATCAAACTCTTTTCCTCGGTCTGTATGAAACATTTGTATGTCGTTCAAGTTACCTAGCCCTTATTTTTTATGTCCAACTTAGTGTAGCCGATTCAAAGAATCCCTTTTGAAAAAAGATTGATCAAAAGGGATTCTTCTTTAGCAGTTTTAAGTTAGGTTTTATAAAAAAGTTTGATTACTTTCTACCTGTGTTGCTCCACAATCGCGCCCGATTGTTGAGTAACAATGAATCATTAATTAAACAATGACTTTTTCTTATATTTCTAGGCAAAAGGTAATCCAGTGTCTTTTTTGACTGGTAGTGCATCAATGTCCGTTCTTGACCCAATTATTGGATGGTCTTTATGCTAGGGTCTTAATATTTCTCCCTTGTCCCATGAAACAATTAATCGATTCAATCTTCTTAGCCGAGTTTCTTCTTTTTTAGCACTCATTACCCACCAAATAGAATCTCTTCTGTACGAAGGTGGAAGCTGATTAAAAAATTCCCAAGAACTTGGATTTTTTCTAATTTCATCCTCACATTCTTTCGTTAAAGTAACGTTCCTATGAACGGAAGAATAACCTGTTTGATCCTTTCTTTGATTGAAAACAGTCAATCCCTCAGGCCTCATTTGATTGTGTTCTATCAGTTTATGCACCTTTTGCACATTAACTTTACTCCAGAGGCTATTAGGCTTACGTGGAGTAAAGCGAATTTTATAGCAATCTTCATCAACTCTTTTTCGTATCCCATCAATCCAACCAAATGACAGTGCACAATCTACTGATTCGGACCAAGTGAGACTTGCTTTATTGGTCTTTTTCTTAACAAAAACTACCCAAATTTCACTAGCTGTTTGGTGATGAATATCCAACCAATCAATAAATTCTGTTTGATTACTAAAAAATAGCACTTCACTCATTTTTCCAGCCATTCTAAAATCATTTGATTAAGCTCTTCAGGTCTTTCTTCTTGAATCCAATGACCAGTGTTTAAACTCTTAATGTCTATATTAGGTACAAAATCTTTTATATTTGGAAGCGGCGGAATAATATCTTTCTCACCATAAATCATCAATGTTGGCTGATGAAGAATAGGAGATACGTCACCTAATAAATACCAATTACGATTTAAATTTCTGTACCAATTGATGCTTGGAGTGAAACCTGTCTTATTGAAGGCTGTGATATAAACAGAAAGATCATCATCGCTCATAACAGGTTCACCTAACGGCTGGGTTGCTTTAGCTAGATTAATCATTTCCATTCCTTCAACAGAGCCTTGTGATGGAACATTCTTTCGATATAAGTTACGAAGAAATTGGGCTGCATTTTCGTCTAATACAGCATCTGCAACACCTGGTTGTTTGTTAAAGTGAACAAAATAGTAATCATCGCCAAAAGCTTCTTCCATAAAATCAATCCAAGGTCTCTCTCCTCGAACTTGGTAGGGCAAGCATAAGTTAATCATTTTATTAACACGTTCTGGATGCAGCAAAGCCATACTCCAAACAACACTTGCGCCCCAATCATGGCCCATAAAAATGGCATCTTTGTATTGGTAGTGATCCAAAAGAGCAACAAGATCACCCGTTAAATGTTCAATATCATATTTTGTGACTTCTTTTGGACAAGAAGACTTTCCATACCCTCGTTGATTAGGAATAATAATGTGATAACCTGCTTCTACAAGAGGAGTCACTTGATGTCTCCAAGAAAAGGCATGCTCTGGCCATCCGTGGCAGAGAACGATAGGTTGCCCCCCATTTTTTTGTCCAGCTTCAAAAACCTCTAGCTCCACACCGTTACCCGAGATAAGTGTTGGTGTTGGAAATTCATAATTGTTTGTCATTTAACATCCTCCTAATTAAAATAAAAGTATCTTACAATGACAATATTATCATGGACGTTTGACAACGGTCTGTCAGCTTTGAGAAACTCACTTAATGATATTTGTCAGCCATCAATCTGATTTTGGAAGCAATTTTTTTGCGCATTTCTTTTGGAGCTAAGACCTCTATATGCTCTCCAAAACTAAATATGAGAGAGAACAACCATTCTTTTTCGGGGAATGTAGCTGTAACAAGAAGTTCACCTGTTTCTAACACCGCAATATCTTCTTTATTAAAAACATCCTTCACACGAGACTTCATTTGAGGGGAAACTTTTAAGACAATTGTTGTCATTGTTGTTTGTTCATTTAATAATGCTATAATCTCGTGATAGGATTTTTCTCGACGTTCAAATGAGTGATTTTCAATGTGAAAATCACTTATACGGGAAACTCTAAATATTCTGAAGTCTTCTTTTAAAAGACAATAAGCAAATAAATACCAAGTATAATTTTTAAATATGAGCGACATAGGCTCAACTTGTCTTTTGCTGACGATATTATCATAATTTCTGTAGTCAATAGTCAGTAAATTAGTCTGTGTAATAGCTTTCCTTAGCGTCTTAACTAATGCTTTTTGATTTGGAGAGTCTCCATAAGGATGTAAATCAATGATGATTTGTTCCATATGCAGCTTTAGATAATCTACCTTGTTTTCAGGAATGATATTTTGTAGTTTTTCTATGGATGATTCTAACTCAATGTCGTCAACTGTGAAATTAATATCCTTGAGAACAGAAAGAAGGGAGGACAGGTTATTAAGAGTTAGTACTTGATGATTTAATTTATAACTCTCATAAATGCTGAATCCACCATTGTTTCCGGAATGGGAAATGATGGGAATACCAGCTAGATTGATTGTTTCAATATCTCGGTAAATAGTCCGGACCGACACTTCAAATTTCTCAGCCAATTCATTTGCTGTTACACGATTTCTATTAAGTAACATCACAATAATGGTTAACATACGTTCTATTTTCATCTTGTTCTCCTTAAAAATATAATTTTATATTATGTAGTAGAATCAATTTCATAATACGCACTTTTAAAAAATCATAAAGAAACAGAATTTCGATGATTTCTTAGAAAAACGTATAAATAGCTAATTATGCTACAGAAAGTTGTAGTTGGGAAAGCCGATCAACCGACCTTTTCATCACAACATCTAGGATTGGATGAATGTCAATACCGGATAAAACCGAATTAAAACGTTGAGTAGGTTCCAAATCGATAAAACTTGCATGTCAAACAGGCTTTCTTGTCGTATAATGGACATAGGGGTATCTCTCCAGTCTGTTAATGTGTGTGTCGTAACTCTCATTAAACAGGATTTGGGGAGGTACCCTATTTTTTTGTCGTTTTATACTTAGAGCCCAAAGGGCTCAGAGATATGAAATTGATTCATCTACATTTAAATTTTAAACTAACCTGCTTCGTTAGTTTAAGTACATTAATTCACACTATAACCTAAATTTTAACATAATTACCCTTAATTTCCTCAACGATGTTATTCAACAAACGGGCCCTTAAATGAAGAAAGACGCATTCCTCCTTACTAAAGAAATGCGCCCGATTGTTGAAAATCGTGGATGACTTGATTTCTTTCATAAGGTTCTGCTCTCACTACTTGCCCTTTAACGCCTTCATAGGTCGAAATTCATGCATTATTTTTTCGTTTCATAGCAATAAAAAGGAAGGTTAAGAGACTGTTAACTGCCAATATCGCGATTAAACATTGAATGAGAAATTCCACGTCTGGAAGAAAAAGACCAACCGTCCTCCATGAAATATCCAAACTATATGTGAATGATGGAATCAGTCCGACAGCCAAAATGGCGGATAGGATTCCCGTAGACACCCATACCTTTTTATTTATTGTAATTCTACGTTTTAAACGGATTAAACTAATTACAGATATAAAAGCCAACAATAATATAACACCAAGCGTAATCCATTGCGTGCTAACGTTTAGTTGTACTAAATCCGGATTTTCCCCATTCATAATGGATCGAATTCCCTCCATTATGCTTAAATACGAAACAGCTTCTAATTCATGGTATTTATTCATTAAAAGAACGGCACCTAGACCTCGTTCCGGGATAAAGAATATTTCTGATTTATATTCAGGCGTTGCACCCGTGTGGTAAGGATACTTATTTCCCCATCTTGGGAAGTGCCAGCCCAGACCATATCGTCCACCATTTTCTGGTGGTGTTTGTAGTTGTTTCAAACTTTGTTGTGATAGTAATTGTCCGCCGTCTAGCATGAATTTTATAAATTTGGTCAGGTCACTGGCGGTTGATGACATATAACCATAAGGCGCTCCCGATTGATCATACAATCCATCACCTTTAACAGGTAGGCCAAACCATGAATGAAAGCCGGGCACAAATCCTCTTTCCACTGCACGTTCATAATCGGCAGACGTATTGTTCATACCAAGAGGAGAGAAAATATGAGTTTCCATAAATGCTGAGAATGACTGGTTGGACACTTCCTCAATAATAGCTCCTAAGAGTAAATAGTTAGCTGAATTATATTCATATGCCTCACCCGGAATACGGCTTAACTGTACTCCGCTCAGTTCTGTCACTGCTTGAGTAATACCATTCTCTTTATCACGTCCTTGTCGATCTGTCACTTTCATTCCATCATAAGCGCTAATACCGCTTGTTTGTTCTAATAGATGTCGTACGGTGATTGATTTTGTGCCATCTGTTTGATAAGTAAACCAAGGGATGTACGTTTCTATCGGTTCATCTAGTTTGATTTCTCCATCTTCTACCAACATCATAATAGCAAGTGAAGTCAAAGGCTTGCTTACTGACCCTATAAGAAAAGTCGAGTCCTCCGTTACGACTGACCCGTCACTCATTGTCCCCCAGCTATCCTGAAAGATGGTCTGACCGTTATGTATTACTTCCAGCGAAGCCCCAGGAATATAATACTTTTCTAGCGCCTCGTTCATAAATGTTTCGATTTGTTGAGCAGTATCATCACCTGCAGCAGCTAGAGAAAGTGAAGGGGCGATGAGTAGAAAGAAGAATAAACATATTACTAATCTTTTCATATTATTACCTTTCATGTTAATTTACTTGTATATTCAGGTGAACAGATAAACTGTTAAACAGAATGAGACTTGCTTAAATAAAGCTCAAGGAGCTCAATTAATAATCTATATGAGTGGTCGATATCAAATTGATCGTCGATAATTTTCTGAAGGGCTAGCCCGTCGAAGCAAGCTAATAGTATACTGGCAAGCGCAGAAGCATTATGGGAATTGCCAACTAAATGCTGCAACGGTACAGAAAGACTATCTTTCCCATTCTTGAGAATAGACGCTACTTGCTGTTCAAGATGGCCACTTTCGCTTTTTATTCCTAAAGAAAAAATTTCATATCGCCAACGATACCAGTCGGGATTGTCTACCGCTCTGGATTTGATTTCAAGTAGAACTGCCTCAGTATCTACAGAGTCATCAGGCTGTCCGTTATATTGCCTTTGGTAATGCTTTTGAATTTCATCTTGTACGGAAAGCAACAGTTCTTCTTTATTTTTAAAATAATAATGAACAAGTCCCGATGTCATATCTGCTTCGTTTGCGATATCTTTGATTGAAGCGTTGGCATATCCTTTTCTTACAAATACTTTGTAAGCCGCCTCGATTAACCGTTTTCTTTTGTCCTGTGTACTCATACAATTCCTCCTTTTTTGGTTGGTTGACCAATAAAATTGTAACACTCTATAGAATAAAGTCAATAATTGGATGTTGTTTAATTTCTTACATAACTTTACTCAAAAATCTGGCCCATTAATGAAAGCGAGCGCTGATTCTAGTTACAGAATCGCGCCCTTTAAAAGAAAAAGACGCGTTCCTAAATAAAAGCGCACGATTGTTGAGTACCTTATTGAAAATAAGTACCCGTTAGCTTAATAAACATCTGTTGTTCTTCATCCAAAAAAAGTTGCAGTGGATAAATTTAATAGTGGTACTACTATTATCGCTAAACCTAAACTTACTTCACAACTTACAATATAAAACATTTTTTCATTATATTCCAATATTATTGATAACGCTTTCTAAACATGGTATTTTTATATAAAGGAGGTAATTATATGAGATATTTATTTGTATTCATTTTTTTATTAATAGGTATTTGGCAGCTAATAATAACCTGGCGAACATTCACAGGTCTCAAGAAAGACGGAGATAAAAGTACTTCTCCTTTTATTATACTAGGCCTGTGGAATAGTTTACTATTTGCCATAATTTTTATTGCTGTTTCACTCGGATGTTTCTTCATCAATTTTTAAATATTTCTACTTAAAATTTATTTGGTTTGTTCATTACTTTACAAAAAATTTGATAAGCCAATCTCGTTTCTGAGACGTCTTAAGCATTATATTAAGTATCGAACCAATACACGTACAAACCAAAAATCCAAACAAAGCATACATGAGTAATCCCATAAAATACCTCCAAACTTCTACTATGTAATCTTTTACTATAAATTCTTATTCAACTAAACTGCCTCGTTAGTTCAATAAGAAAAATGAGCTACCCAAGCAGCTCAATTCACTTCAAGTAAAGCACCCCATAACCTGCACCGTTAGTTAAAGTGTCATTCTTCACAATCTGACCTATATGTTAACATAAATATCCAGATCTTTTAAAAGAGGTGTTCAATTATATGCCCTTCAATGGAAGAAGGCGCATTCCTTATTAAAGAAATGCGCCCGATTCTTGAAGATCATTCCAACATTATTACCAAAGAAAAAAGCACACCTATATGTAATAAGATTAAAAAAGATTTAGTTACCAATTCTATTTATAAAAACTTCAGGAATGCTTTGTAAGTTTTTTACTTACATAAACATATTTAAGTAATATACAAAAACCATGCTTTGACATTGTCTAAAGCATGGTTTTTATTTGAACTAATATAAAAATGCTAAGTTGATTTTTAGATCAGCTATTTATTGAATTCATTAACTGGAAGAAGTATTCAGTTTTATGAGTCTTATTTAGGTTATACCATGAATGCAATGTGTCGGGTGTAAATACATCTAATTTTTTCAGTACTTCCATAGTAAATTCTAGAGGTGCTACCCCTGATGCAGTAATCAAATTCACACCTGATACCGCAGGTCCCATCTCATGAAATTTTTCTCCTTTATAATTAGGACAGACCATTTTAATATACTCTAAGTCATTGCTTGTGTGTTTTCTAGAATCTAAGTATCCCATATTCGCGAGAGCCTCAGTTGCACCACAAATTGCAGCAACAATAGTACCAAGTTTTAAAGCTTCGCCAATTCTTCTTAAGATAGGTTGATGAATATCTTCTCTCCAAGTAGTCCCACCAGGTAAGACTAAAAGATCTTTACTCTTAAGCGTACATTCATCAAGAGAAATATCTGGTTGTATGCTCAGTCCTCCCATTGTAGTAATCATTTCTTTATTAGCTCCTACTGTAACTACTTTTAATGGGGCTAAATCTTTTTTGAAATATCTCCCTGAGTTTAGTTCAGCAATTAAATATCCATATTCCCAGTCTGACATTGTATTAAATACATAAAGATAAACTTTTTTTGTTTGCATTAAATAACTCTCCTATCCCAATTGATATACCTAGTATAATACAACTTCCCTGACAACTAACGTCAGGGAAGTTGTATTATACTTGATGAAATTTTATTAATTCCGACAGAACTTCAATCAGTCTTTTCTTAAGACTTATTGGCTCAATAACTTGAATAGATTTACCATACGGTAAAAGTAAATATGGTACATATGTATGTATAATATCCTTTTCAAGAAGAAATACTGCTTGATTAGAAGTACGTTCTTGTAAATAATGTCCTAAAAACCAATGTTGGCAAATATCTCCCAACGTACCTGTATTCCCATTAATAACTAAAGAAGTAATCCCTTCCTTATCTTCTATAGTTGGAAGGAGGTTTTTCATAAAAAAGTCACGTGCTGAAAAATTTTCTGGCCGGTTAAACTTATTTTCGGTTAGCATTAGACTTTCAATTCGATCAATTCTAAAACTACGGATATCATTCCTAAGATGACAAAATCCAATCACATACCACTTATTATTCCAATAGATAATTCTGTACGGATCGACCAATCTATAATTTAATTGCTTTTCGCCACTTTTATGGTAAAGAATTTTTACTGAGTATACGTCAGCTACGGCCTGCTCCAACTCCTTCAAAAAAGGTTCCATAGAGAGTGAACCTAATCGACTTATTACTTCAAGACTAGTTAAATGTTGATTTATCTTTGTTTCCTGCTCTTGATTTGAGTATTTACTTAGTTTTGAAATGGCCCTATTTAGTGCTTCACCTCCATAATATCCGGCTTCTTCTGCAAAAACAGCAGCGTGGAATAGTGAAGTTTGCTCCTCAAAATCAAAAAAAAGAGGAACTTCAATAAAATTATTTAATAAAGTATATCCACCGTTATGTCCTGTGTCTGAAATTATTGGTACACCACTTGTTGAAAGTGTATCAATATAACGATAAACAGTCCTTATATTCATCTCTAACTTTTCTGCAATTTGTTTTGCAGTAATTTTTTCACCTGAACTAAGCATCCATAGAATTGCTAACATATTGTCAATTTTAGGCATATAAATCCACCTCTATTTGGAATTTACTATCTATCATATAAGTTTATTTTACTTAATTAGTAATAAATAAATTTTACAGTATTTATCATTAGAATTTAACTTATTCTATGAATTAGACTATTCTGTCTTGTTAATTTAAGTATAATTCTTCATAATCTAATTCTATTTTTGGGCATAACTCATCAACTGTGTTATTCAACAATCTGGCCCGTTTGTTGAACAAAAAAAACCTGCATGTCAACACAGGATGTTTAATCAAACTTTAATATAAATTATCGAACTTTGTTTTAAATGATCAAATTTTTTTATAAAACTACAACATCAGTTTCCAAGACATCAACCTTTCCGATTTATTGTTTTTCTAAATAACGATAAATCGTAGTACGAGATACACCCCACTTTTCCGCAACATCTTTAATCGGTGTCCCACTTTCAATTAAAGCTTTCATCATTTCAATATCTTTTGATCCATACTTCTCTGGCCGCCCACCAAGTCGCCCACGAGCTTTAGCAGCTGCTCGTCCAGCAGCCGAACGTTCTTCAATCAGATTTCGTTCAAATTCCGCAAACGCTGCGAACAAGTGAAACATCAGTTGTCCTGTTGCATTGCTTTTGTCCATTGTTAGGTTTTCTTGCAGACTATGAAAACCAATACCTCGATCATTTAAGCTGTTAACAATTTGAATCAAATCTTGCATGTTTCGTCCTAATCGGTCCAATCGCCAAACTACAATAGTATCACCTGTACGAGCATACTGAAAAGCTTCCTCTAAACCAGGGCGCAGTTTTTTTGTCCCACTCATTTTGTCATGAAAAATTTTCGTACAACCATACTGAGTTAAAGAATCAAATTGTAAATCTAAATTTTGCAATCCTGTTGACACACGCGCATATCCAATCAACACCAAAAATCACTCATTTCTCATTTTTTCCTTCTTTTTTTATTGTAACATAAGATAATTATTGAATGGTTAATGGACATAGAATAATGAACGGAGTTTTGTTACATTTCAAAAGCAAAAAAACGCCCTTATTGATTTTAAAAGGAGCATGTTCAGAAAAGGACGAGTTTTGGAACAGAAGTTGATTATACAAGATTGTTCTGCAATCGGGCCATATTGTTGAATAAAGAAGTAATTATATAATGCAATTGATATTGTTAAAGACTACAGATAAACTAGAGGGGGAAAATTAAGGAATAAACATAAATGGAGGTTGTTATGGGATACATTATGGATTTAAGAAAAATAGTTGGCAGTCGTCCATTAATTATGGCTGGGGCGTGTGTAATTCTTGTAAATAGTAATAATGAGATATTGTTACAACTTAGAAAAGACAATAATTGTTGGGGGTTAGCTGGTGGTTCTTTGGAAATTGGGGAATCATTAGAACAAGTAGCTAAAAGAGAATTATATGAAGAGACGGGTTTGACTGCAAATATTTTATCATTATTCAATGTCTACTCTGGAGAAGATTTTTACTACAAGTATCCACATGGTGATGAAGTATATAATGTAGTGACAGCTTACATATGTAGGGATTATGAAGGGGTATTAAAAAGAGATGAAAATGAAGTAGAAGAATTAAAGTTCTTTAAATTAACTGAAATTCCATCCAACATTAGTCCACCTGATTTACCAATAATTAAAGAATTTTTACAGAAGTGCTTCTTAAGCTAAAACAGCTAAAAGAGGTTAAGTGTTATCCAATTATAGGGCGCTATTCCAGAGCAACGATAAAAGCCAATTTTCTCAATTTTAATGATGAGAAATTTGGCTTTTTATATTCTACTTATCGTTAGAATAGATGGAAAATGACTCCTAAAGTGACACTTCAAGCTCCTTCAACTGGCGAATCTAAATTTTGATCACGGAAACTAACCCTCACAAAAACCAAATCAATATGTATTGACTCCTTTAATTGAACAACTTTTAACGAACAACTCAATACATTGATATTACAACATTTCGTTTTGTTCAACTAAAGTCTACTTAAAATGAACCGTTCGATACCAATATGCTTCCCCATAAAAATTCAGCAATATTTTGTCCAATAATAAACATGTAGATATTCCTCAAAAAACCAGGTACATAAAGTAGTCCCTGGTTTTTATATAAAACTAAATTGAATTCGCCATTTCAACAAGTAACTCTTTTTTGATGGAATCGGCATATTTATTATGAACGCCAAACATATACTGCAAATTGTTTTTTTCAAAGACAAAGAAATTGTATATTTGATGTTCAAAATAAACTCCCTTACTACCATCTTTGAGTGGATAGCTTTCACCTTCAAAGTCCAATTTATGTTTTAAAGACCGAATGTCAATTTTAAATAAATTCTCCTTTATATCTTTATCTACAAAAATTAAGTTTAAAGTGGTATTTAAATTATAATCAGAATCTATATAAAATTTGCCGAATTTGTGTGCAAATGAAATGGTAGGAGGAATTGTAGGTAACTTTACTTCAGTATTATAGTATTTTTCAAACTCGTTAACAGCATTTTCTAGGGGCTTATATCCTCCCTCTGAATATTTATCCTCCACAGAAGGCGATTGAGTATTTGCATAAACATTAACACTAAAGGTAAAAATAAAAATGCAACTAATTATAAATAAATTATTACAAACTTTTTTAACCATTTTGCTACACTCCAAATCTTAGGAAATCTAAAAATGATGATTCTGGGGTACAATTTGGGGTACATACTATTCCTTACCCCTCCCTTCACCCTTCCGTGTTAAATCTAATAATTTAATGAGCTACAACAAACACTGATATATCAACGTTTTACAACAAAAAAACACCCGTATTCAATACGAGTGTTTCGGATATTCTATGACAACCACTTCGGTGGTGTGTTTTTTTCCCAATAAATATCGCCAAGGTTATAGTGTGCCATGAAGTTGTCCTCGACGCTGTGATAGTGGAAGTTGTAATAATAGCCTTCCTGCGGTCTTTTTTCAGTACGTACGTGGAAGCGGATGACATCTGATCCTGTGTCATTGTTGATGACATTGAAAATTTTCTCACCATAATTACCACTTGGTCTTTCAGAGATGGTTAAAGATGCTAAGGATTGCTCGTCCAAACTAGCGACCGTCATGGCAATCGCCTCCTCCATTTTTGGGAAGATGATGTTGTCAAATTCATGGCTAATTTTAGGACCAATTTTTGTACCAAACTTTATGTATGATTGCTCTCTCGCTGCATCCATAAGCAAGGCATTATAATCAATTGCTTCCTCTTGGATATGAAGCTGCTCGTCACTACTATAATCAGGCTCAGCAGCTAGAGCTGTGCTTGTCCCTGATGCAGGACCGATAGATGCACGATTCGAAGGATTTTGATCGAATGCTTCCCATATTTCATGCGTTGGCGTAATTAAACCAAATGTTAAAAACGCAACCATTATGACAATACTTTTTTTAACCCACGTTTTCATTCAGTATCACCTACTCTTTATGTACAAATTGGTAATTCTCCTATTATTATATACGTTCTCGCCATTAAAAGGTTTCATATTTCTATAATTCATTGTACAATATTTATGAATAATGTGTCGGTTTTTTAAAGGAGGTACAAAGCATGAGCATCGTAATGGGTATTGGACTTTTATTAATGTTAGGTTACTTATCATCTTTATGTTTCACGGACTAATTTTTTTTATTTTGCATTATGCACCCTACAACGCCCCCAAAGCCTGTTACATACGGCTTTTAGGGGTTTTTTATTTTTTCTTTAACTTGCATAGTAACGCAAAACAATGCATGGAGTTGGGGCTAATTTTGAAACTATATTGGGGCTAATTGGGACTAAAAAATTACTTGGCAGCGTGTTAAGCAAAAACATTAAAATTAATTACGAATATTATCACAATGAAAAGTAGACATACTATTGCTAATATAAACGGCTTTTTAAATCAATTAAAGGATTCCAACTTTTCTATATTTCTTGCTGAAAAGAAGGCTCCTAGCATTAACCGAGTATAATCTAGTAAGCTAATATCCATATAAACTCCTATAACATTCATCAAATTTTTTTCTTCCTCTACTTGGGGATTTGAAGAAGTACCACCCAAAGTAGAATATTCACTAACTGAATTCCGTCGAACACTTGAACCAATCATAAAACTTATGAGAGATTGGGGAGAGCAGTATAATTTGAAAAAATAATATTTTATTTGAGTAAAATAAATATTAAAAACAACCAGGTCTCTTATGTATGACCTGGTTGTTTTATCGATTATTTAACGTATTGTGTCTTTTTATTAAACGAAATTAGTGCTACACCTACTACACATATAAATCCAATAAATATCAATAAAAATCCTATTGGAATAAGAAAGAATGGTTCTTCTAATGTACCATCAGGTGCTACATTACTCCCTTTCACCATAAAGATTAAAAAACTAAGTACGCCTAATAAGATTGGCATTGATGCAATAATATATTTTTTCATAACCTATTCCCTCTATCCTAAATATTTTTATGTAAAAAGGTTTAATTCCTCCACTGCATCTTTCTACAACTTGCTGTAACCAGCATAAACCCACAACATATTCTAAGTCAATTATTTTTTATCGATAAACAATAAATTTTTATTCTAATTCAACCAATATCAAATTGACATTTTAAAATTCTAACTATAAAATGACCATAATCTCTAGTGATAATTTGGAAGGGTGATTTGTATGAACTATGAAGATTTTATGCAATGGAAAGGTTATTTGTTTTTAGATAATATAGTAGAGCTAGGGACAAACTCTTTGAGAGTTTCTATTTCTAAAGCTTCCGTTAGCTCTGAAAGCGAGGATATAAGTTTTGAGGAATATACTATAAATGATGTCTATCCTATTGAAATTGACAAAACATTACCGGTCATACATATAGAATTCGATTCATATGTAGCCTATACTGTTTTTGACGAATCATTTCATTTTGTAAATCAAGAAGATGCTTTCTTGGGTAATTCAGTACGTCTTTTTACAAAATCAATTTATTTAGATTTCATACGTAAAGGAACTATAGCTCTCGATATATATTCCTACAAGGAGCTATTCCATTACCAGATTGTTTGTTTAGACCATATAATTGATATTGTTTCATTTGATAAACCTACTATTTTAAACAAATAAAGTTTTTAAAACAGTCAACGAAATTTGTTGTCTGTTTTTTATTTCTATTAAAAACAAATGGACAATTCTATTAAATTCTTCTTCTATTCAATAAACAAAGTATAATCTCTCTATCTTTTGCATATTCTATTAATTAGAAAACTAAAGGAGGACCTTGTAGTGAGCAATTCAGAAATTGATAATCTCATAAAAAGTAAAATAGTTAATTCTCTTTCTACATCTCTCCTAAAAAATATCAAAACTATTAAAAACTCACTAGGCAACAGCAATGATATTATTATCCGAGAATTTTTGATTGGTAAACCGATCAAGGTCACAATAGCTATTATTTATACGGATGGTCTAGCTGATAATACCTCGATTACGGACTTTTTATTAGAGTCTATTATTTCTGATTTTGAGGTGACGTCTGAAACTACAGTACAAGATATTGCACTACGATTAAGGACATATTGCTTGACTGTCGGAAGTATAAAAGATGTCTCAGATTTTCCTTCTCTGTATAACGCTATTCTGAGTGGAGAAACCATTCTATTAATAAATGGACTTGCATTAGGTATTTCTACTAGTACTAGAAGTTCCAAAGATAGAGCAATTACAGAGCCAGCAACGGAAGCTGTAATTAGAGGACCTCGAGAATCTTTTACGGAAACATTACGAACCAATACCGCTTTAATCAGACGTAAAATTAAAAGTCCAAATCTTTGGATAAAGTCAAGAGTTATTGGTGAAGTTACTCAAACTGAAATAGCTGTTATGTATATTAATGGTATAGCAAATGAGAAGATAGTTAAGGAAGTACTGAATAGATTAGATCGCATTGACATTGATGGGATTTTAGAGAGTGGCTATATCGAACAATTAATTCAAGACTCTGAGTTTACTTTATTCCCTACTGTTTATAATTCTGAACGACCAGATGTAATAGCTGGAGAATTACTAGAAGGGAAGATAGCTATTTTAGTAGATGGTACGCCATTTGTTTTAATTGTACCTGCATTATTCACATCTTTTTTGCAATCTGCAGAAGATTATTATCAGAATGCAATTGTCAGTTCGTTTATTCGACTTATTCGATTTTTAGGTATTAGCCTTGCATTAGTTGCCCCTTCTCTCTATATTTCTCTAACGACTTTTCATCAGGAAATGATTCCAACACCGCTACTTATTAGTATATATGCACAACGAGAAGGTGTTCCATTTCCAGCATTTGTCGAAGCTTTAATAATGGAAATTGCATTTGAAGTTTTAAGAGAAGCAGGTTTAAGGATGCCTAGAATGATTGGGCCCGCAATTTCTATAGTCGGAACACTAATTATTGGTCAAGCAGCTGTTGAGGCGGGAATTGTTTCTGCTGCAATGGTCATTATTGTAGCCTTGACAGCCATTTGTAGTTTTCTTTTTCCAGCGTATGGCCTATCTAACTCTATTCGTATTTTACGTTTCCCATTAATGGTGTTAGCAGCGATGTTCGGACTGTTTGGCATATTTATAGGTCTAATGCTTTTAATTATTCATCTATGTAGTTTACGTTCCTTTGGTGTTCCGTATATGAGCCCATTCGCACCTTTAATACCAAAAGATCAAAAAGATGCTTTAATTATTTTCCCTCGAGGTTCCTTACTCACACGTCCAAGATTGATTAGCCAAATTAATAATATAAGAGGCCGTAAAAATAGGTAATAAATAACTGTTAAATGAGGTTACCTTATGAAAAAGAAAACAATCATTATTTCATTGATCTTTCTAATGTTAATTTTAAGCGGCTGTTGGAGCAAACGTGAATTAAGTGAATTGGCTCTAGTTGCTGCATTCGGCATAGACTACATTGATGATGAATTTGCCATTTCAGTACAGGTTATTGATCCTAGTCAAGTCTCTTCTAAACAGCCATCAGGTGGAAAATCTCCTGTAGTTACCTATCATGCTAATGGAAAAACTGTATTTGAAGCTGTTAGAAAAATATTAGCCTTATCTCCTAGAAAGTTATATTTTGCACATTTACAATTAGTTGTTATTGGAGAAGAATTAGCTAAAAACGGATTGCGCGATACCGTTGATTTTCTAGCAAGGGATCAAGAGATACGAAATGATTTTACGCTTATTGTATCTCAGCAAGCTACTGCAAAGGATGTCCTAAATGTTTTGACTCCTATAGAAAAAGTCCCTGCAAACAGGATGTTAAATTCACTTAAAGTTACACAGGATGCATGGGGCTCCACTTTAGACGTCGATATAGAAGATCTAGTAACAGATTTAGGAGTAAGTAATCAATATTTTGTTTTATCAGCAATTGAAGTACTTGGTGATAAAAGTTTAGGAATTGATCAAACAAATGTTGACAGAATTGAAACGCCTGTAAAATTGAAGTTTACTGGTCTCGCCATTTTTAATGAGGATAAATTAGTAGGCTATATGGATGAATATGATAGTAAAAGTTTTAATTACTTAAATGATAAAATTAAATCCACAATTGAAATTATCTCTTGTCCTTCAGATGGGGAGTTAACTACCGAAATAACTCAATCTAACACTAAAACAAAAGGAATAATTAAAGACGGTAAACCTACAATAAAC
The DNA here is from genome assembly GCF_059424475.1 of Lysinibacillus sp. GW247-5R2A. Classification (NCBI taxonomy): domain Bacteria; kingdom Bacillati; phylum Bacillota; class Bacilli; order Caryophanales; family Bacillaceae; genus Lysinibacillus; species Lysinibacillus sp. GW247-5R2A. The sequence goes on from NZ_JBWKZL010000011.1 coordinate 107,854, forward strand.
GTTAGCATCGACATTGTTCAAAATGTCGCAGAGGTTAAATGTGATATTGACTTAACAGAACTAAAAACGATTGATTGGATTAATCGTCAAACGGAAGAACACATTAAGAAAAATCTTGATAAAGTGCTGAATACGCTTCAAGAGAATTATCGAGCAGATATACTTGGTTATGGAGAAGCGATTCACCGAACAGATCCTAAATTCTGGAAGAATATTAAAAACGACTGGGAAGAGATATATCCTGGGGTGGAAGTAAATGTAAAAGTTAATGCCAATACACAAGGTTTAGGAACTTTGCAAAACTCTAAATTAAAGGAGTAAAAAACGATATGTTAATTGCCCTGGGCATATTAATCATTTCAATTGCTGTTGTTGTAATTGAACTTCCTAAATTAAAAAAAGGCGGTTCAAAGCTAACTTGGGCATTCTCTATTTTATTAGTCATAGGAACATCTTTAAATATTGCTATAAGTTTAAATGTCTTCATAGTTAGCCCATTAGACGGTATTATGTATATTTTTGAACCTATCAGTAACTTTCTAATAGAATCATTGTTAAATAAAAATAACTTATAAGAGGCATTTATTATGGAAAAACAATTGATAAGCTCCCGTCAATTCACAATAATTGTTATTCTCTATACCACTGGAACAGGAATATTAATAATACCCGCAAGCATAGCTTTAGAAGTACAACAAGATGCTTGGATTGTAGCAATCATAGGTACTCTATTAAGCTTACTTTTAATAAAGCTATATATCACTTTATCAAAAAAAATGGAAAACCTTTCTATTATAGAAGTAACTGAAAGGTTTTTAGGAAGCTTTGTTGGAAAATTTGTTTCTCTAGGATTTGTGCTGTTAACACTTCTGTCGTCAGGTGAATTATTATACTTCATTGGCAATTTCCTACAAACCGAGGTAATGCCCGAAACACCGCCAGTAGTATTTGCCATACTTTTTAACTTTATTATTTTATTTGCAGCATATCAAGGTATAGAAGTTTTTGCCCGTACTTTGGAAATACTTTTTCCCATTTTTTTATTCATATTTATTATTTTTTTGTTCTTCGTTTCTCCGCAAATTGATTTCAAACATGTACAACCTGTTTTCGAAGTAACCATTCCACCATTAATATATAGTATTTTACATTTCATGGGTTTGTTTTCTTTCCCGTTAATTGTTCTATTAATGATTTTTCCTTCTGCTGTTAATAGCCTTCAATCTGGTAAAAAGGGCTTTTATATCGGTACATTAGTGGGTGGATTTATTATAACTGCTTTTATTGCATTATCAATTTTAGTATTGGGAGTAACCAATACATCTTTAAGAACATTCCCAAGTTATACATTGGCTCAAAAAATTTCTGTCGGAAACTTTTTACAACGCATAGAAATTATAATGGCTTTTATGTGGATGGTCACAATATTTGTAAGAGCATTTATCTATTTCTATGCTTCTTTAATCGGTGTAAGTCAACTGCTTAAAATAAAGGATCATAGACCATTAATTTTACCACTTGGCATGATTACCATAGCTCTTTCTCAGATTGTTCATGCGAACATCATTCATTCTGATAAATACAACCAGCAAACTTGGCCCCTTGCTATAGCTATCTTTGCTATTTTATTACCACTATTATTGCTATTCGTAGCTAAATTCAAAAGATTAAAAGAAAAAGGTATTGATAGCACTATTAATGAATAATACATCATCTGAAATTATGAAAGCCTCCTACAATGGGAGGCTTTTTCATCATGTACTTATTTATTTACTGTACTTAAGGTTGGCAAGTGTATTAATCTATTGTAATCTTCTCTACTTTTCTTCAAAATCCGTCTGTTTTCATAGAATTTTCAAATTTAGAATAAAAAGAAATTTTATTTGTACTAATTCATTTGTATTTTTTACTATTCGTTAACACACACTTATATCACGATTCACTTATAGTTTTTCAATACGAAATTCCAATACAAGAACTACATTTTTAAGGGAATATTTCAAGGTTGTCCGATAGAATCGAACTTTATGAATACCTGGTTGGATATTTTCCTGTAATCGGTATTTATAGATACTTTTATCTGTCAATATTTTTAATAAAGATTGGGGATTTATATTACATGGAGTCAATATGGTTAGAGTATGCCTGGGCATTACTAATTCTAATAGGTTTAGAAGGGTTGTTATCGGCAGACAATGCTTTAGTACTTGCAGTTATTGCCAAGCATTTACCAGAAGAACAGAAAAAAAGAGCTATTAATTACGGAATCATTTTGGCTTTCATTTTCAGATTTGCTGCACTTTTTGCGATTTCCTTTATTGCAAATGTATGGCAGATCCAAGCAATAGGAGCAGCATATCTTCTTTATCTGGGACTAAAACATGTTATAAAGGCACTGTTTGGAAAAAATAATATTCATAAGGTCGAGGAAAAGGAAGTCGCGGGTAAAGGCTTTGGTCCAACTGTTGGGAAGATTGCTTTAGCGGACCTAGCTTTTGCAATCGATTCAATACTTGCTGCAGTTGCACTAGCTCTTGGGCTTCCTGATTCCCCCCTAGATGATTTTGGAGGCATGGATGGAGGGCAATTTATTATTGTTGTTATTGGAGGAATTGCAGGACTAGTCCTAATCAAATTCGCAGCAACTTGGTTTGTACAACTACTTGAAAAACGTCCAGCTTTAGAAACAACAGCATATGCAATAGTTGCATGGGTTGGTGTCAAACTATCGATAATAACTCTTGCCCACGAGGATATAGGCGTTTTAGATCCTCATTTCCCTCATAATACTTCTTGGACTTTGATTTTCTATGGAGTATTAGTAGGTATTGCCCTAATTGGATGGTTTGCACCTAGCAATAAGTCAAAGCCAAATGGAGATACGTTATAAATTAACTTATCGTTTGAGCATTTTTTCTTTAATAGAAGATTAGCTGTTTAAAAAGAATTTATATTTACGATAGTATTTTAAAGTATTTTTGTTACCTCTTGGGGCATTTCTTCAAAAAGAGGTAATTCACTCTTTAAAGAGACACAAACATAACTGTAGTAAATTGATATACTCTCACCCTCTTAGTGTGTGAGTAACGTTATTGACCAATATGAAATAATCTCGTAAGAGGTTAGCTTCTTATTAAACTATCTATAAGTTCAATTATTTTTTAACAGAAGTTTTAAAATATTTTTTGTAAACTCTTCATATGACGTATTCTTTCCACGCTGGTTATACCACTTTCGAATCGTTTCTACTAACCAAAACGGCACAGAATTTCCATCTATTAAATGATAGTATTGCTCATATCCTTTTTTTAAATGCTCCCATCGATGATCATTACCTTGTAGTGTGTATTCAGAGACATCAATTATTTTTGCCCTTCCGTTTTGTAATAAAATATTTTTCAAATGAATATCACGAGGGTTAAGTCCCTTCTTCCGAACATATTCTCTTGCTTCCTCCACTTCATTTACAACTTGTTTTGGAATATGAATACCCTGAAGAATGCAGTCAAAGAGCGTTTTTCCTTCTTCGTAACTTAAAACCAGATATTCGTCGTATGAAGCAAAACATGTTGAAAAGTAGGGTGATTCTTCTAATACTTGATAAACAGTTGCTTCAACTTTTACTTTGTGTACTTTGTCTTTGGCATATATTTTAAATGCATAAGCCGGGGCGGAAAGAGACTGAAAAACAGCCGCATCTGTACCAACACCTATACACTTCAAATCATCACCTTCACCACATATGGTTACCGGCTCGTTATTTGGATTTGAAAAAACTTTTATTTTAGAAAGAGGGCCTATAGCTTTGTCCCAGTCGTTTTCCATATCATCTCTCCCATCATTTGCATTGAAGAAAACTACAATTTCTAATTTTTTTAGTAGGGATTCAATAACGCTTTTAACACCACTCAGTTTATACATTGATCTTTAACTAACATCCTTTAAAGATTAGGTGGTACTATCTTCCTCTTCCTTCTTTTTTCACCACTTTCTAAATATCAAACTTAAATCCCAAGTTCTTTACACTTTCTCTTTAATTTTAATACGTTGGGAACTATTATAAGTTCCAACATACATTTCTCCTTATGGAAGTATACTGATTCGTTAGCTGTAGAAGAACCAGTTCTCCTCTCTTCCCCCTCCATCAGTAACCTTTACCCTTGACTACCTTCATTAAAAACCTGCAAAGCGATTTGATGTGGCTCTATTGTTTTTTTAATACTGTCAAATCAAGTGGTTCATCAGTTTTCACAATAGAACAAATTGTTCTCTGTGGAGCGATAGACTGCTCCATATTAGCCCATAATCTTTTGTCGATTTCAAAACACAGAATATAATCATCTGCTACAAAATTTATACTATTAAGCTGTGGAGCAAATTTCTCATAATGATTTATTATATAGTCTGCACCTAGCTCTAATGAAATAAAAGCCTTGAATAATCTTAAAGATTCAAGTCGTTCTAAACTAAACCCTATAATAGAATCAAAAAAAATTAAACCTGAAAATATTAACCCTTTCAACCAATCAGTATAAAAACGCATCCTTCTTTATTGTCAATGATCTGCTCGAGGAAATTTTCATCTTCTTCATTAAAGAGTCTTCTTCAACAATATGGCCTAAAAGGAAAAAACGCGTTCCTAAATAAACGCGCCCTTTAATGGAATAACTAAAATATGAGCTTATTACTTAAATCGCATATAGCTTATTGAACTAACGTTTCCGTTAGTTCAACAAGACGAACACACCCCCTTTGCTATTTCACCTAAAATTTTTTTCTTTATCATCAGTGTTAATTGTATGATTGAGCTTTGGCATATACGTACTTCCACCTGCTAGCATTTCCTTTGTTTCAACATCATAAATTGCATAATTACCTCTAAATTCCTTTTTTGTGTCTTTAAAGGAATAAAAGAAATAAACTTGCCTATCGGGGCTAACAGTCTGATGATAGCTAATATCTATACCAGGGTACGTACGAAGAATATTTCCATCAAAAGTTATATAATTTAATTTTTCTACCTCATTGAACATTAATTTTTTTCTAACATTTACAGATGCATCAGGCATTTCTTTAAAAAGAACAGTATTCAAATGCCTTTGCTGTTGCTTTGGCTTCTGCTTGTATGTTTGATAAACCTCCTGATGTATAGGGTACTTTAGATCTCTTAATGCCTGGTAAAATTCATCTACAGTTTCTTCAGCAACTTTTTCCTTATTTGCAGGATGTACATATTCATTTTTATCTGTTTGTGTCTGTGAATAAACAGGACTTCCTAAAAACGTAGAAAAACAGAACAAAAATATAAAAACAAACGAAATAATTAAGAATGGATTCTTCATTTAGATTACTCCCTTTTTAGAAGTAAAGTACCCAAAATGTTCTTTTACTATCCTGCTTCGTTAGTTAGTGAGAAACGTCGCTACCATACTCTATATTTCAACAATACTATCCAATTTTATTAAAAACGTTCCTCAACAATCTGGCCCTTTTGCATGAAGAAAGACGCTTTCCTTATTTCAGAAAAGCGCCCGATTGTGGTAAATGTTAATAGATATTATTTCGTTTTTTTGACTTAATAACAATAAAAGATGGTCTACGCTTTTCATTTATTGATTCCGGCATTTTCTCTATTCCTGTCAAAGTTGATTCTGGTTCAATCATCTTATCCAGCGAAAACCCGTGTTCAATCAAAGTATTTACTAAGGTAGAAATGGTTCTGTGATAAATAACCACACTATATTCACCAAACCAGTCGTGTTCTCTGATTCCTTCTTCTTGGTAATTATCTAATGCCCAGTGTAATTTATGACCATCCTCAGTTTTTATCCAGTGATCGCTTCCCTTTCGAGCTGTTGCTATCGGATGTACAGCTGAGAAGATAAATTCTCCGCTGTTATTTAACATACTATTAATTTTTTGAATCAATGCTGGGTAATTTTCAACGTAATGTAAAGAGAGCGAACTTATGATTAGATCAAATTTTTGTTTGGTTAGTCCCAAATCCTCCATAGGTAGACACATAAATTCTATGTTGTTATCTCGGTATAACTTTTTAGCCCGTTCAATCATATTCTTTGAGATGTCTACACCTATTACGTTTTTCGCACCGTTTTCTATACAATACTTTGAAAAATGACCATCACCGCAACCTAAGTCTAATACTGATTTCCCTTTCAAATGCGGAATCAATGATTTGATTGCTGGCTGTTCTATGAAGTCATTAGCGGTAATTTCACTTTCGCGCAAGGCTGTGTAAATTTTGAAAAAATTTGGATTGTCGTAAATATTTTGTTTCACTTAACTCCCTCCTTGGTTAAGGATACCATAGTTGTGTTTTACAAAAAAATGGCCCGTTGCGGTATAGTTAAGCAATATTTTCACCAAAACTTTAAGTAATGAACAAGCGTGTTAATTCCTACAAACTTTACAGCCATAATTGCAATTATAACTAAAATACTTAATAATACCCCTGTAGCTTTTTTACCAGAATTAGCCATGTTATCACCCTTCCTTAAATCATATTTCTTCGTCAAACGATAAATTTATTGGCTCGTCCAGCAGTTCACCATGCACCTCTAAATTAGTTGTTGGAATACTTTCATTCACTTCTTCAAAAGCAAATTGATCTGCCCATACAGTTCCTTGTCCAGACAGAATGATACCAAACGAAATAACAGCACTTTGGGTTGGAACATCTAAAATAATAGAATAATGGTTCCAGTTTGTTGTTCCTTTAATGGGGCGATTACTCATATTATCAAATTGAAGAACATCTTCCATTGTGTCGTCTACTCGCATCCACATCCCAGCGTACGTATCTACCTCTTCCGTACGGATGAAACAAGAGAGTCTAATGCGCTTTCCAACAAACTGATTAGCCTTAAATGTTTGCATCATGGTAGCGAATTCAGTTGAATCTAACACTGTTTGGGATTTTAAATAACCTGATGCTTTCCCCTGATGAACAACTTCATGGTCAATTCCCATTTCGTAATTAAATGGATTTAATCCACTTAAAAACCAACCTTTCACCTTTGTATCCATATTTGTTTCCTCCTTAATTTTAATCACGTCTGACATCATTCTGCGATATTTGCCAGGTGGTAGCTTATAAATCTCTTTAAATGCTCTTGTAAATGATTCTTGTGATTCAAACTGATAATATAATGCGATATCAAGAATGCGTTCACTGGTGTAAAGTAAGGTGGAAGAAGCATTAGCCAATCTTCTTAACCGAATATATTCAGTTACTGTCATGCCAATCGTGGATTGGAATATTCGATGAAAGTGATACTTTGAAAAATATGATTGTGCTGCTATATTTTGCAAAGTAAGTGGTTCATGTAGGTTTTCTTCCACATACAAAATGATTTTCTTAATTATCATTTCATGGTTATACAACAAAGGCACCTCCTTTAAATATAGGATATCAAGGTTCTTCATTCGTTTTTTGATATATCTTGCGAAGTAATCGCTGCATCCTAAAAATCATTAAAAAGAGGTTGATGTAATATCAACCTCTTTTTATATCTGCAACAATCTGGCCCTTTTCATGAATAAAGACGCATTCCTTATTACAGAAAAGCGCCCGATTGTAGAATAAGAAAAAAACCTTTATATATCAACCAAGGATTTTTCTAATCAAGCTTTATGACAAATTTTCAATTTTTATTTTAATAATCGCATTTTGTTTCAAATGATCAACCTTTTTTATAAAACTACATTTATCAACTGCATCCTTGTTTAAAAAATGTTTTACTAATCCAAATCCAATTGTTTTTTTATTGAATAAATAGTGTTCCTAGCAAAACCTGTTTCTCGATGAATATTCACTACTGATTCATTTTGAATTAATAATTGGACCCCTACATTTAGATAAGACGTCCATTTCCTTTGCTTCAGCATGATATTTTCTAGGCTTCCCTTTGAAAGCTCCACGCTCTTTTGCAATAGCGATGCCTTATGACTGTGCAGGTGACGGCGCACGCCCGAGTCACTTACTTTATTTTTAAAAAAATTTTTTCAAAGTGAAACTTTTTCATAGAATTATTGACTCTAAGTATCGAAAGGAGGGAACAGCGTGGAACATGACTTATCAATCGTAAAACAGGCTATTGCAGGTAATAAAGAATCGTTTGAACAGCTACTCATATTAGAGGAAGAAAAATTATTTTATACTGCTCTTTCTTATGTTGGTCAAAAAGAGGATGCACTAGATGCAATTCAAGAAGCAGCATGTAAAGCCTATCTAACTGTTCATCAGCTAAAGCATCCAGAATTTTTTTCTACATGGCTGTTTCGAATTTTAATACATGAGTGCTACCGATTACTTAAGAAAGGGCAGAAAATCATGCCCTATGAAGAAAGTGAATTAGTAAATCGTTTACAGGAGCAAGAAAATGTTATGGCGTATCCAATCGATTTATCGGATGCTATACAGCATTTAAATCATTCACAGCAAATGGCTATCATTTTATTTTATTATCACGATTTACCGATTAAAGACATTGCAGAAGTAATGGAAAAGCCAGTTAGTACTATTAAAACGTATTTACATCGTGGAAAAAAACAATTAAAGCGAGAATTAGAAAGGAGTGAAACATTTAATGAAAAAGCTATTTAATGAAAACGGACCCCTTCCAGAATTCCCTAGAGATGAGGTGCGATCAGCAATTACCAAAGGAATCAAACAAGCAGAGGAGCAAACACAAATGACTCAAACCCCTATTCAAATGAAAAGAAAAAGCAAACGTAAACTATTATTATATCTAGCAAGTACTGCAGCAGCATTTAGTATTATAGTTGGTTCGGCCGCTTATGTCTCACCAACATTCGCGAATACATTATCACAGCTACCAATTGTCGGTTCAGTATTCAGTAACTATGATTTTCTCGGGCTAAAACAAGCTAGTGAACAAGGGTTAACAAGCTTTATTGGAGAAAAGCAAACAATCAACGGTATATCTGTAACGATAGACGAAGTCCTTTATGACGAATCTAATATTTCGGTTGGATTTACAATTGATTCTGAAAAGGAATTAAGTATTGATTACTTCGGTGCAGGACTAAGCTTTACTATTAACGGTGCAAACCCTGAAGTGAATTATGAACGCTACGGTACAGTAGGTAGTCATACAGGTGTTGCAAGATTTCGTGTAAAGGACCAAATGCCGGATTCCTTTGAAATGGGCTTAATCTTAGAAAGTAAAAAAGGAGAGAAATGGGAATTTACGGTTCCTGTTAAAAAGGTCACAGATCCTCATTATGTTCCGGTTAAACGTAAGTAGCAATCAGAGGGCATTCAAATGGTCTAAAATTTCATTAAGTTCTACAGGTATTGCAGCTTTGTGATAAAGATGGATTAACAAATAGCTCTTAATCCTAATCTAATAGCAACATCAAAAACTCCATTTTGAAAAAAGATTAATCAAAATGGAGTTACTCGCTTTAGATAAGTATGAGATTTTTATAAAAAAGTTTGATCATTTTTCAGCTATGTTGTTCCACAATTGCGCTTAATGAAAGATCTTTATGCACACATACGCTTCGAAATCAATGCGTAAACTTGCCTTTAATAAAATATAAACATTTCCATTGCTTTTAATTAAGTTTATTTTGGGATTATTCTAATTCATAGTCCTGTTCGATTATTTTAATTACATTATAGGATGCTTCTGCTATTACTTTGTTAGAATTTATATTAGAATTGTAAGTAATTAAAGCCTTCCAAAGCCCACCTCTTGCTCGATTCGAAGTGCCTTCATCCATATTTAATGTATTCTTGAATACTTTTCTACTTGTATCATCAAAATAAGTCACCCAATGTTATTTTTGAAGGTTCTCAAAAAAGACAATTCTATTTCCAAATGGGTCTCCAATGCAAACTTCCTGAGAATTCCAAGGGGTTGTTTTGATGCCAGGACGCGTATATTTGTATTTCTTTGATATAAGGTTTGAATGGAGTAACTCTAGGTTTTCTACTTCAATTCTTATAGCACTTCCTGGACAGCAATCTCCATGATGTTCTGAAAGATGAATAATACAATTTCCATAAGAAATTTGCATGTATAAAGGTAGATCATCCTCAAATCGATGTTCCCAATCCAATGTAAACCCCAAAAATGTTAAATAAAATTCTTTCGCTTTCTCCTCATTAAAAATACGGAATATTGGTATGGTGCTTTTCATAAATATTTCAGATGTACTCATTACATACATCACCTTTCCTTAATCATGTTTCCTATTAAACTTTACATAAATAACTGTATCTAGATGATTCTTTTAATAAATGGTTATAAAAATTATATTATTAATTTTCAACACTTAAATTTGGTATCAACGGCTTGTCTTCAATAGGTGATGATAAGGAAATCAATGTAGTTGAATCACCATACTTCATACTAGCATTTTCAAATAATTCGAGTTCCTTTGTTGAATTTACTACTACTTTAATCAAATAATTGTATTCCCCGCTAATTCGATGACATTCTACTACTTGTGAAGCCTGCTTGCAATAATCAACGAAATTATTGCACTTTGTGGTACGGAAAAGGACAAAAGCAACAATGGATTTCCCAACTTTCTCATTCGATACTTTAGCTCTGTAGCTTTTTATCACGCCTTGTTCCTCTAGTCTTTTTACCCTCTCTGTTATTGCTGGTTGAGATAATCCTATAAGTTTTCCGAGTGCAGTCATTGACAACCGAGCATCTGATTGTAAATGCATTAATATATCTCCATCAATACTATCCATTTAAGCACCCCTTCATATAATATACTATACTAATATTTACCAGTTAATAGCTATTTTAACTAATCAAATTGTAAGACGAATATGATCCCCTAATCATTATATTATACTTCAAATGTAATATCCCTAAAATACATTGATTTTATAGGTAAATATGAAATTATTCCTTTAATATCAAATGTAAAATCTAAAATACAATTTGTATAATTAATCCTATCAACTAATCAGGGGGCCTTTTATAAATGGATTATAATATTGATTTAGATAACCAAAATGAAAAACCATATGAAATACCATCAGAACGTCTTCCTTGGGCAGGTTTAATTGCACTAGCTATGGCTGGGTTCATATGTATCCTTACCGAAACTATACCAGCTGGTTTATTAATAGAGATAAGTGAAGGACTCGATGTGTCAGAATCTCTTGCAGGTCAACTAGTTACAGCTTATGCCCTTGGTTCACTAATTGCAGCTATTCCAATAACAACTGCAACACAAGGGTGGCACAGGAAGCCCTTACTGCTTTTATGTATTATTGGGTTCCTTGTATTCAATACTATTACAGCCTTATCTTCTAGTTTGACCTTAACTATAATAGCTCGCTTCTTTGCGGGTGTAACCGCTGGAGTCCTGTGGGGAATGACCGCTGGATATGCACGACTAATGGCACCAGAGTCACTTAAGGGAAGAGCAATGGCAGTAGCCATGATTGGTACTCCTCTTGCATTAGCTTTTGGTGTTCCTGTAGGGACATTTCTCGGTTCCCTTGTTGGCTGGAGATTTGTCTTCGGAATAATGTCACTCTTAGCCTTATTTTTGATTTTATGGATTATCTGGAAAATCCCAGACTATCCTGGGCAAACATCTGAGAAGCGAATGACACTTCTGGAAGTTTTCAGTACCCCTGGAGTTCGCCCAATTTTGTTTGTTGTATTAGTTTGGATACTTTCTCATAACATACTTTATACTTATATTGCCCCATACCTTTCCGAAGCAGGTCTTGCTCAACGAGTTGATTTGGTTTTACTAGTTTTCGGTATTGCATCTTTAGTTGGAATCTGGGTTGTAGGTATATTCATTGAGCGTAGACTACGTACTTTAGTTTTAATGAGTCTAGCCGGATTTGGGTTAGCATCATTAGCACTAGGTATCGGAATTAGTCATCCTATTATCATTTATATTGCAGTAACTTTATGGGGCTTAACCTTTGGAGGAGCAGCAACACTGACGCAAACAGCAATAGCAGACAATGCTAAAAAAGGGGCGGATATTGCCCAATCTATGTTAGTTACTGTTTGGAATCTCGCTATTGGTGGAGGGAGTGCAATTGGAGCAATTCTGATAGAATCATTTGATGTGGGTTCTTTTCCAGGGGTAATGTTTATCCTCATTCTTCTTGGATTCCTAATAGCTTTTCGTGCAAATGTTTATGGGTTTCCTCAAAAAACTCAATGATTTTGTAAAGAATGTAGTCAGCCTCCTTAGAAAAATTTATCTAAGGAGGTTCTATTATTTGATATTTGCTAAATCATATACCATGTCGCTCAAGGTAGAAGTTGATCTTTTATCGCTATTTCAAAGACTTTCTCTATCTTTTTAATGTGCCTACTTCTATAGTTTCTGCAACTATTCTGCGTCTTTACTTAAGTACATTTTTTCACAATATCTTTGGTTTAAAGATTAATCGGTTATTCAAGAATATGGCCCTTTAAATGAAAAAGACGCGTTCCTAAATAAACGCGCCCGATTGAAGAGCAAAAAAGCCATAGTTAGTTGGAAGATCTAAAGGAGTTAAGATTGATTAACTCCTTTTATATCTCCAAAAGTAATTTTCATATTGGGAGCCTATAATAAAGTGGTATCCGAGCTAAAAACTTGTGAAAACAAGTTTTAGTAATTCAAAATAGAACCCTCTCAGCTAACAAAATGATTTATGTACCTTTTTGCCCGTATGAAAATGAGGGCATCAGTCCAGCAAAGTCTCCTGCCAAACTAGCGAGCGGCTTCCACTTATCGATAGCTATTTTATAGTTTCCTGCATATATTGCTTCATCTATTTGGATACATTCAACTTTTCCTAGCACTAGATAATCTCCACCGATAGGGATAATTTGATCTAACTTAAGTTCTATTGAGATTGGTGCTTCTCGGACTGCCGGTACATTCAAAACTTTACCGTTCTGGACAGTTACTCCTGCAAGTTCAAACTCATTTTTCTCAGCTTCTACACTTGCTGATGTACGATACATCGCTTCTCCAAGCTGCTCAGGTACCATATTAATTATATATTCCTTAACTTCACGAATGTTCGTTAACGTATCCTTAATACTTCCCATTCGTTCATTAACACCTGGTCCTATTGAAATCAAAAGTGTTGGTGGATTTCTAGATGCTACAGTAAAAAAGCTAAATGGTGCTAAATTTAAAATGCCGTCCTTACTTTTTGATGAAACCCATGCAATCGGTCTAGGTATCACAGAGCCAATTAACAATTTATACATCTCATCCTCTCTCAAATCAATTGTATTAAATATTAGTTTCTGTTCTTTAGACATCTATTCATTCTCCTTCAACTTATTTGATTAAGTAATATGTCCACTTTATAATTGAATTATTATTGACTTCTGAAATACTCATAATTCCATTCCAAATTATAAACTTGAATACAAATAAAACTAGTATGCACTTTTTTGTTAGGTACTTACTTAAAGGAGAGTGATGTTATTGCCTCAATTAGGTAATAATTCCATAAGTTGCAACATTCAAAGACCCTTTGACTTCACATTATCGTTAATCGGTGGCAAGTGGAAAATGAAAATAATGTATGAATTATCTTCCGATACGATATTACGTTATGGAGAGTTAAAGCAGAAAATTCCAACTATCACACACAAAATGTTAAGTTCTCAGTTAAAAGAACTAGAGAACTCTGGAATTGTTCACAGAAAAGAATACCCTCAAATTCCCCCAAAAGTGGAATACTCCTTAACACCAAAAGGAAAGAGTTTAATGCCAATATTAGAGGAAATGTGCAAATGGGGCGTAAAAAATCAAATATGAGAATCTTATAAGAGGTAAAAGCGTAGCACTATCCCGAGTGAAAATTGAATGAACTTTGCCGATATTGTTTTCCATTTATGAAATGCAGAGAGCGTGGAAATCGAGCAAGAGAAGTCCGTGCAGGTTATAACCTTCTACGTCACAGAATCACCTATGTTTTAACAAAAGATCAAGATAACTTGTTTATCTTGATCTTATAAATTTCAATTACTGTAAATTCATACTTTTGTATTAAATATAATTAGTGGTTATCTTCCATATATTAGCCTGAAGGATAAAGCAAGAAAATCAAGCCCTTAACACCTTAATGAAATCAATTAAGTAATAACTATTAACTCAATTAAAAAATTGCTAAGTGGTGTAGAATATAGAATTTATACATTAAAAAAGCTGCAGCGTCGAAAGAACAGGTATGGTTATTGGTGTGATTGGATGAAATATACTTCACTTTCCGCATTTTGTTGGTGGGGCCCCTATTACCATCAAGCTAAAACGCAATTTTGGGGCTTTATTGCGAAAAAAATATTTATGTTTTGGGATGACCTTTTTTCTTCGGTTGTTGGCAAAATGGTGCTACCCAAAATCACAAAATTCTCCTTCAAAAAAAGAAAGGAGCCTACGCCCTTTCTTTTGTAATTCAATTGTACTTCTTCAGCATCCAAAATTCCTTCTGAATCAAAAACTTCCAAATTGATTCGGAGGGTTTGGTGAACTTTGGAAATACCTCTGCTGCTACAATACCTTTAGCACGTTATATTGAAATACGTAAAGGAAAGTAAAAAAGGGGGATCGGGTTCTTATGTACGGATTTGGAAATGGCTTAGTTCACGCAGGACAACTTTTAGAAATAAATTTTGATGAGTAAGCTTAGATCTGAAGGAATACAAGACTACAAGTATAAATTTAAGTAGAGTTATAAGTATTAAAGATAGAAAATTCGAGAATTAAATATAACAATCAAAACTAGTTATTCAGCAATCGGGCGTTTTAATGGAACAACGAAATAGCCTAATTTCTTAATTTTAATAAGAAATTAGGTTTTTGTATTTACAAAGTGCAAAATAACTCTTAGAGTAACAGATTATTTTTTCAGAACAAACTTTTTTTGTTCAATTAGCAGGAATATTAGAATCGTTGATAAAACTTTCTATTAAAGCAAAATTATGCTTTCACAACATGAATTAGCCTCCCCATAATTACCTCAGCAGCTTCCATTGTCATTTCACCTAAAGTTGGGTGTGCATGAATTGTTAATGCTACATCTTCTGCAGTCATACCCGCTTCGATCGCAAGACTCAATTCAGCAATCATATCGGATGCACCAGTACCAACAATTTGAGCACCGATTAATATTCCATCATTTTTACGTACAACAAGTTTCACAAAACCTTCTGCTGCATTTAAAGCTAATGCACGACCATTTATTGCGAATGGGAATTTCGCCATTTTCACCTCAATACCTTCAGCTTTTGCTTGCTCTTCATTGTAACCAACAGTTGCAAGTTCTGGATCAGTGAAACATACAGCTGGGATCGCTAAGTAATCTACTATTGATTTTTCACCAGCAATTGCTTCTGCAGCTACTTTACCTTCATAAGATGCTTTATGGGCAAGTTGTGGACCAGATACGATATCACCAATGGCATAAATGTTTGGTACTGAAGTACGACATTGTTTGTCTACTTTTAGTAAGCCTCGTTCTGCGAATTCAATGCCTATTGCTTCAAGACCCATTTCATCTGTATTTGGGAGACGACCTACAGTTACTAATACATAGTTAGCTTCAACTGTTTTTTCTTCTCCGTCAGCTTCATACGTCACCACTACGCCTTTTTCATTTTCTACCACACCTTTAGCTGATGAGCCAACAACCACTTCTACGCCTTTTTTCTTCAAGCCTTTTTTCACAACTTGTGTCATTTGCTTTTCGAATCCAGCTAAAATGTCTTTGCCCCCTTCAATGATTGTTACTTGAGAGCCTAAGTTAGCGTAAGCAGAACCTAGCTCAGTGCCGATGTAACCCCCACCAATGACAACTAATTTTTCTGGTACTTCCGGTAAAGAAAGTGCATCAGTTGAGTTGATGACGCGCTTAGTAAATTTGAATGTTGGAATTTCAACCGGTCGAGACCCTGTTGCAAGGATAGCATTTTTGAATGAGTAAGTTTGTGCCTTGTCGCCATCTATTACACGCACAGTGTTTGCATCTATGAAATATGCTTCACCTTTCACAATGTCAATCTTGTTGCCTTTTAATAGACTTTCAACACCGCCGACTAATTTAGAAACTACGCCTTTTTTGAATTCTTGCACTTTTGTCCAGTCAAGTTTTACTTCTTGTGCGGCAACACCCATATCATCTGAATGCTTTGCTTGCTCAAAACGGTGACCTACTGAAATCAGCACTTTTGATGGGATACAGCCGACATTTGAGCAAACTCCTCCTAAATACTCTCGCTCTACAATTGTTACGTTTTGCTTCATTTGTGAAGCACGGATAGCTGCTACGTATCCTCCTGGACCTGCACCAATCACAAGTGTATCAATATACTTCATCTATTATTTCCCCCTTATTACTTGTTATAAAATGAAAAACATTATCCCAAAAAAATTCATCTTTCACGCAATTATTGTGACCTTTTGTTTCAACTATAATTACTTGTTTAAAATTGCTATCTTTTATTAAGACATCCACATTTGAAATCGGAACTTTTTTGTCCTTAATTGAGTGTATGGCAAGAGCTGGAGACTGTTGTTTTTTTAATATATTTTCTAGACACCATTCTCTTCTTGCCTTTAAAAAAACACCTCCCCGTAATAAAAACCAACTGACAAAAAGCCAACCAAATGGAATATACGGTATTTTTACTTTTTCTGCCATTGATTGGCTAATACTTTTTAATGATGTAGGCATTGAATCGGTAATAAGGGCTTGTAACCTCAAATCTATAGAATTCACAATACTTGCGGCAATCCCCCCCATTGAATGTCCTAAAACATAGATTGCATTACTATTAATATCAGGTCTCATGCATACATAATCTATCGTCGATGTTATACTTTGAACAAATGATGCAATACTTACTTGTTTTTGTTTTGACTCACTTTGCCCATGACCAATAACATCCACAATTATTACGTCATAACCGTTAGCTAATAAGGGATCGACATACCGCAACATGTCTGATTTATTAGAGCTCCACCCGTGAATTAATAGAAAACAACCTCTAGCCTGCTCACTTTTAATAAGCCATCCTCGAATTGTCCCAATGCCGAGTACTATTTCAATGTTTTCATAAGTCGAATTCGGATATTTTTTACACTCTTTCATTTTCGGTGTAAAAATAAAAAAAATGATATATCTCCTTAGAAAGAGAATAATTGCTATGAAAGCAACGAATAAGAAATATTTCATAAAAACACCTCCACAAAAGATACCATTTAGTCTCTTAGTGATTATAAAAAAGACGGCTTTATTGCCGCTAGTTAGAAATCATTGCAATATATTGCCTCAAATTATTTATTATGACATCTGTTAATTGTCCGTCATTCTTTAATCGATCTAATACGAGTCCACCTTCAAGTGTTGACACAATATAAATCGCAGTGTCGTATGGCTCCACTGACTGCTTCAACTCCTGGTGCTTAATTCCATCCTCTATAATATTCATTATCCACATTATCAACGTATCCATTGCTTCATTGATCGATGGCAGTAATGTATTCCCTTCTAAATCATCCATTTCTATAGCTGCGTTAAAAATAGGACACCCACCTACTATGGGTTTTCCTGACCTTAATTGTAAAAAGGCCTCCACAAATGCGATTAATTTATCTGTTGCATTTTCGTGTGTTGAAACACTCATCTTTAAATGCTCCTGCATGATTTCAGTAGCAAAAAGAAAAGACTCAACCATCAACTGCTCTTTATCCTTAAAGTGTCGATATATCCCCCCTTTCTGAATATTTGTTTCCTGAATAATGTCACTCATCGTTGTTGTCATGTAACCTTTTTTGTTAAAAATCGCAGAAGATTTTCGAATAATATTGCGCCTAGTTAATTCACCTTTTTTCATTTAAACCTCCAAAAAGATACTATTCGGTCTCTTTTAATGTAAATGAACTTGAATATAATTTCAACAACTATTTAACAAAATTTTATACAAAGTTCTATTTTCTTTTGCAAAGGGCAAATAGAAAGTATGCGCCTCCTTCAACTTGCTTTCATCAATTGACTAGATAACAATAGGTTATTCTACGTTTAACAGCTCAAGTATATCTACACGAATAATTTTCTGGGGAAGTAAATGATAAAATAGCTTCGTACCACTTCCCAAAGGCATATGTGTCTCTTTATCAAATACATTTGTAATTTCTCTAATACTTTGGCTTTCATTTAATATTCTAACAGCAATCATAATCTAGATTGCTGTATAAATTTTTGACTGAACGTTCTAAAAAAATGGTTGAATTGATCAATAGAACTTGATTTGTGCAAAAAAGTATTTTCGTCGGGATCGTAAAAGTAAAGGGCGGTCGAATTCCAACTTTCAAACGGAAATTCGTCTTGTCCATGGTGGATTAAAAGGACCTGTATATCAATGCGTAATCACCTACAAAATTAGGGCAATTAAAATAGGAATAGCGTATAACAGTTTGAGCTTTACCTAGCAGTATATTCCCTCAAAAAACTGCACCCCCAACTAGTAGCGTATAACTAACAATTGGGGGCGCTGATTGATTCCCATATTCTCTTTCCTATTTACTTTGCACTTTATAAACTTTACTATCAGGCTGTCTGTTCATTGCCTGTTGTAAAAATTGAGTTGCGGTAAATAATTTGTCTTCATCAATAGTTGTTTGTATGCCTAAGCGATGTAGGAAATTCACTAAATCATTCGTTGAGACATTGCCACTTGCACCAGGGGCATATGGGCAACCACCCAAGCCACCAATAGCACTGTCGTATTTTGTGATCCCGAGTTCAAGAGCAGTATAAATATTGGCTAAAGCGCGTCCATACGTATCATGAAAATGAAGGGCAAACAGATTACTGTCGTATTGCGTGAGTAGCTCTGTTAAAATAGCCTTCACTTGTACAGGGTCTGCTACACCGATTGTATCGCCCAGCGAAATCTCAGAAACGCCCATTTCTATATAGGCATCAATGATTCTCTTGACTGTTTGAATTTTTACCTCGTCCCCAAACGGACTGCCAAATACAGTTGAAATATAGCCTCTTAACGCTATACCTTCACGATTTGCCGCTTCCGCTACAGCCTTTAGGTTTTTCAAAGATTGGTCGATGGAAGCATTCAAATTACTTTGATTATGCTCTTCAGAGGCAGAAATGAATAATGCAATTTCATCAACTTTTTGTTGGATGGCCCCTTCTATCCCTTTTAAGTTAGGGACAAGCGCTGCATACGTTATCTTTTCATTACGTTTGATTTGCTCGAACACTTCATGATGATCGGCCAAGGCTGGTATCCATTTTGGACTAACGAACGAGGATACTTCAATATGGCGGACACCTGTTTCACTGATTAAGTTAATCCATTGCACTTTCAAATCAGTAGGAATAAATAAATTCTCATTTTGTAAGCCATCACGCGGGCCGACCTCTCTTATTTCCACTTCATTTGGTAAAGTCATAAAGATACACCTCCTTTAACTAAATGCCGAACAGCTGTAGCATAATCCAGCTTGATGCGTAGAATACCATGAATTGCACACCGGCCCCTACACCTAAAATACGATTTAATAAACCACCAACCGTTGCAACTGTAAATGTTAGAACTACCCCTAACAATTGTGCCTCGTTATAGGCAAGCAAAAACGCTAATCCTATGAACATGGCTACGATTGCTTCCTGGCTAATATATTTTAATACTAATACAGACGCTTTACGTGCATAATTCATCGCAAACGGATAAGCAATTAAAGCCGCCACACTAATACCAATTAACCCGAAAATGAAAAAGTCCCATGAAGACATTAACGTGTGTAGGTTGTTTACCGGATCCACAGTAAAAATCGGTGGTGCATTAAATAAAGGTGATGCTGGTCCAAGTGCTACTGGGCTTAACGGAATACCGAATGCAATTAATGGAATAATAGCTTCAGCGATATATGTCGATTCCGTTACTCCATTCATGACAGTAAGACTCGTTGTTGATTTTTTATAGGCACCTTTTGTGCGAGAACCTACAATTTCCCCCATTAAAGACGTCATCCCTACAGGACTAAAGACAAATGTTAAGGAAGAAAGGAACGTTGTAATGCTCGTGAAAATCGTCTGCCTTTTTGATAAAATTTTAAATGGATTTGGAAAATATCCTTTCCATGATTTCGTTTCAGGTGCAAGATTATATTGATTTTGCTTACTCCGCGTTAAATCATTTTTAGCCACAGGAGATGCAGCCATTAAAATATTACTAAACATTGGTCCAATGGCAATTCCTAAAAAGAATGTAATACTTAAATGTTTATCAAGCATCGCAAAGCTAACACTATCTAAAGCTTTAATGAAAAACGCAAATGGAATAATGATTAAAAGACTTGCCCATTTCCCTTTTGAAAAGAATGCGATTAAAATAGCGGCAAGTGTAAAAATAATGCCTGACGAAGATTTAAAGAAGTCGGCAAATTGACCTAAAAACTGACCTAATAGGACGGCAGTTGGTAAGGCGATAAATGCACCTATGACACCGCCTGAAATCATTTTACGTAGTGCAACGTGCGGCATACCTAAACGGCGTAATGTATTTGCATGGTCGATTAACGGTACAGCCGTTGTATCACCAGGAATACCTAATAGCGCAGTGGGTACAGCATGTGTTAAATGCTTAGCTAATACCCCCGCCATGAAAAATGCGAATACACCTTCAGGAGGCGCACCCAGTAAAATAACTAGCAATGTAATGGGTACCATAATGGCAGTTTCATCTGTACCTGAGATAAGACCAATGACAGTAAAGATAGCTGCACCTAGAAGAGCAAATAGCAGAGCAATTAAATAAATACTCATTTTTTATCCGCTCCCTTCAAGCCTTGTAAGCTAGCAAGAATACCAAATTCCTCGAGCTCTTTTTTTGTCACCGGATCTTCCTCAATTAAGCGTATTTCCTCATCGATATCGATTTGTAAATCTTCAAACGCTTCCTTTAAAGAATGACTAGATGTTTCATCCTCTACTAAAATACGCTTTGGTTTAAATAGAATGGTATTGATAACGACAACCATCAAAATACCTGCAATCCCTGTTAATAATGAATAGGAGTTAATCATTTGAGGGTCTGCAAACTTCGGAAATATCCACTGACCTAATTGATAGCCCAAAAAGCTGGCTGCAACGCTTAATATAATTGAAATGATTAACTGATTACCAGAAACCGTGTCACCTAAAATTTCGATAAACTTTTTTTCATCTACATTTTTTTGCTCATTATTTGGAGTATTCGCCAAGTTATTCACCTCGCAGAGAATTTGTAATCTCTAAAACACGATCATAACGGAAATCTTTCTCTTCAACTGCCTGCTGCACAACACGATCAATAATATCACCTGTTGCTCCTGCCATTACAGCCAAGTTTTTAGCATGCAGACGCATATGACCTGATTGAATACCTTCTGCGGAAAGCGCTCGTAAGCTAGCTAGGTTTTCTACTAATCCTACCGCGGCAATATAGCTGGCTAGTTCCTCTGCAGATTGCACATCCATAATTTTTAGCGCGGCTTTTGCAACAGGATGAGTCTTTGTAGCCCCTCCCACAATACCAACAGCTAACGGTAATTCCAATGTACCAACAAGATTGCCTTCTTTATTCAGCTCCCAAGTCGTTAAAGAACGATATCTGCCAGAGCGAGCAGCATAGGCATGAGCGCCTGCCTCAACAGCACGTGTATCGTTACCCGATGCTAATACTGCAGCAGTAATTCCATTCATAACTCCTTTATTATGGGTAGCAGCACGGTACGGATCAGCATCTGCAAATTCGTAAGCACTTACAATATTTTTCGCAATCTCTATTCCCCCAAGCATTTCTGTCGAGAATTCACCACGAGCACGAACAATACGCTTATCTGCTAAATTTGAAATTATTCGGAGCACAACTCGTCCATTTGTAATCCGTTCGATTAATGGTGACACCGATTCTGCCATCGTATTGACAGCATTTGCCCCCATCGCATCCTTCGTATCTACGATTAAATGCACAACAACCATTGTTTCTTTTGCTGTGTCGATTAAGTGCACCTCTACATCCTTTACTCCGCCGCCTAGCTTGACTAACGTCGGATCTTTTGCATTACAGTGTTCGATGATTTCATCTTTATGTTCAAAAATTTTCGCCCTTGCTGCATGAGGGTCATCAATATTTAATACTTGAATCTGTCCACGCATAACTGTTCCTGAGCTGGAAGTAAAAATTCCGCCTAACTCATATGCTGCACGTGCAGCGTTACTAGCTGCAGCAATCACAGACGGTTCTTCCGTCGCCATTGGTATAAATACCTCTTTACCATTTACTTTAAAATTGGCTGCTACCCCTAAAGGAATTGAAATGTGGCCAATAACATTTTCAACCATTGCATCTGCAAGCTCTAATGAAATTCCACTGTTTAAAGCTTCAACTTCCTCGTTTGTTAACTTTGATTTTTCAGCGATTAACTTAATTCGCTCTTCCACTGAAAGTAAATAAAATCCTTTAATTCGTGAAGTCATCCCCATACCCCCAAAAATATAAAAAGTGTAATAAAATTCAACTAAGTTGAATAGCATTACACCAATTGTAAATTGTCTGAATAGTATTGTAAACAAGAAAATTGTAATTTCGATCATATTGACGTTTAAAAGATAGATTTAATCCTCTACATAAATTGTTAATACTTTTGAGTTTTCCGTAGAGTTGTTAATAAAGATATGTTCTTTTTTTCCTGAAAAATACGCAGAGTCACCTTCTTCTAATTGGTAAAACTTATTATCGTATTTCAAGATGATACTACCCGAAATGATGTAAATGAATTCATCATTATCGTGTGTATAAAGGGCCAAATTTTCTGCCCCATTATGTACAGTGACAATTGAAGGATTGATATTGCTCATATAGCTCTTATTTGCTAACAGCTCGTATTGATAACCGAGCTGATTCGTTTCAACCGTCTCATTGCGCTCTCTCTTCGAAACAATAGAAATGCCATCAAATTGATCCTGAATAACAAACCAAGCCATAGGCACATCAAATATTTCCGCAATTTTGGACAATGTCACTAGGCTCGGTGTCGCTTTGCCATTTTCTATTTTAGAAATATGACTTTTTGTTAAATTGATCTGCGAAGCTAAATCATCCTGAGACATTTTATTTTTCTTTCGCATCTGTTTTATTTTTACTCCCACTTCTAGTAAGTTCATTCATTCCAGTCCCTTCGATCAGTTAGGCTTTTTACATAACTATACTATATTTTTAAATGAAGGATAGAAAATACGGAAAGTAGCTATTTAATGTCTTGAAATTAGAACAACTAAAGGGTGTGCAATGTTGTTCACTACACACCCTTTACTATGTTTTATGAGATCGATTTATTAGCAGTCTGTCCATGCATTGCGCCTGTTTTGTGAATAGCTAAAAAACGTAAAAGTTTGTAAAAAGAGCCCAAAAGAGTGGAGTCATAGCCATGATGAAATATCGGCAATTTCCCTATTTATTAGGCATCTTTACCAAGTACCTCCGCCAAAGTCGGGATAGAGGAAGAGGAGCCTTTTCTAGATACGGCAAGGGAAGCAGCTTTTGAGGCTATATTTAGTGCGGATTGAATGTCTGCTTTCTGAGAAATCATACTAAGGAAATAGCCTAAAAAAGTATCCCCTGCTGCTGTCGTATCCTTCACTTTCACCTTATAGATTTCTTGCTTATGTTCTTGAATATGGTCTCTATAAACGACGCCATTTGTACCTAAGGTCAACACAATTTTTAAATTGCTATTGTTTGATAGTAAATGATCGAGTATTTTGTTAGGTGATGTTTCTCCACTAATGGACTGTCCCTCAATCTCATTTAGTAGTAAAAAATCAATTTTCGAAAGGTCAACCTCCTTCATCGCATCACTTATTGGAGAAGGATTTAACGCAATGGTTAAACCCTTCCTATATGCCGCATTGATTAGATACTCTAGACCATTTATTTCGTTTTGTAGAACGAGGAAATCTTTCGCATTGAAGTTCTCTAGTACTTGATCAATTTGTTCGACAGTTATTTCTTTATTCGCTCCACCATAGAGGAAAATACAATTTTCACCTGTCGGCGTCACTTGAATAATGGCATGGCCTGTAATCAAACCGTCCTCAACTATTCCCTCAACATTAATTCCTTCTACGGCTAATGTTTGCTTGAGAAATAGACCATCTTTGCCAATTTTACCTGCATGAAACACTTGAGCGCCCGATTTTGAAAGGGCCATGGATTGATTTAATCCTTTTCCACCGGGATATTGTTCAAAGCTGTCCGAAGATAATGTTTCTCCTTCTTTCACAAAGTGAGGAATTGTATAAACCTTATCAATATTTAATGATCCGAAATTTAAAAATTTCATCTACCCACCCCATCCTATTAACTTATCAATAATGCTAATAGACGTTTCTTGAATAATGGATTGTCAATCGTCTTACATACTGTGGCATTAGGCGTGTGTCCTGCGAATCCATCCGAAATGGCAAGTTTACTACCGTCATTTAAGATTACTTGACCATAGGCAGCAGCTTCTGTCGTACACACATAGCAATAACATAATTTGTCCTCCAAAACGATTTCATCCCATAACACAACCCCCATTGCTACGGCATCTGGTAAATCAACAATATATTCATTACTTCTTTCTAAATTATACGCAAGCAAGGAACGGTTACATTGAACAGAGAACACAGCCTCTTCTTTACCACTTGCCAGTAATACATCCATATCTTCCTTATTCCATGCTGCTTCGCCTAAACATACATCAAATCCAATGATGGTAGTAGGTATACCCGAATGAAGCATAATACTATAGGCCTCTGCATCTACATACACATTAAATTCAGCAACAGGTGTTGTATTTC
This sequence comes from Lysinibacillus sp. GW247-5R2A, assembly GCF_059424475.1. NCBI lineage: Bacteria > Bacillati > Bacillota > Bacilli > Caryophanales > Bacillaceae > Lysinibacillus > Lysinibacillus sp. GW247-5R2A. Next base: position 132,758 of record NZ_JBWKZL010000011.1, read on the forward strand.
CAGGACCAAAGCCAGAAGTACCCATTGTGTAAATATGCTTGACCTTTTTCATTGTCTCTGGTGCTTTTAATAGAGCAAGGGCAATATTTGTAACGGGACCAATCGTTACAATTTCGATTTCTTCAGGGTTATTTTCAATCAATTCAAGAATCGCATCTACAGCATGCTTGCTTTCTGGCAAAAGTGTAGGATGTATTAACTGACAATCGCCCATTCCATCTTCACCATGAACATTCACAGCTGTAACTAAATCACGCATAAGTGGCTTGGCTGCTCCAACAAAAAGCGGTGGTTTTTGACCATTCGCAACCTCAATGGTCATTAGTGCATTTTTTGTCGCTAATTCAATCGGGACATTGCCACAAACAGTGGTGATCGCCTCTACTTTTAGATTAGATGATTTTAATGCCATAATTAAGGCTACCGCATCATCACTTCCAGTATCTGTATCAATAATTAATTTCCTCATATCAAAACCCCCATTCATATTTGCTCTGATTATATAATTCCATCTATAATGAAAAAAGGTCAAATGACCAAAACTAAAAAGATGGTGAATATATGGATTTTCAAGCTATTGTGAATGATGCACCAGCGCCGATTAAGAAAGAATTTATTTATAGAAAACATACAAAAGGCAGCCCTATCATTCACCCGCATGAACAAAATAATTATCTTTATATCCTAACTACAGGAACGGCAGAAGTGTATAGACAAAGCTATGAGGGAGCGATGCTGTCGCTTTATATTTATGATGCATATAGTTGTTTTGGGGAAATAGAAATTTTTAATGAAAAGATGAAAACACTCGGTGTAATCGCGAAACAAAATTGTGAAACGATAGCTATCCATAAAACAATCGTGTATGAATGGATGAAAATCGATTTTAATTTTAATGTTTATATCGTGAAACAACTTGCCTCCAAGTTAACATTAAGCTCAGATACTACAGCAAAATTATCATTGCTAACTGTTAAAGACCGTATTTTATTAAGCATACATAATCACTTTAAAATCGGTGATTTAGACCATCTTACAAAGCAAATTTTATCAAGCGAGGTCTGTGCCCCTATTAGAAGCCTAAATCGTTCAATCAGTCAGTGCATCAATGAGGGCCTTATACAGTATAAAAATAAAAAATTCTCTATTCATTCATTAGAAGAACTAGAAAAACACCTTAAACATTTTTTATAAAGTTTTCGATTTGTTTTCATTTGGCAACGGTAGATTATTCCAGCACATAAAAAAGTCAGTTTCCTGTGCGCTCAGGATACCGACTTTTTTTTGCTTCATCTAATTTGGTCCATTACCTAAGGAAACATGTATTAACCGTCCTTACTACATTCTTAGAGCCTTTTCACCCCTACTAATTCCTGTCGGTTAAATTCCATTTTGTATATATCGGGCTTGGTTGTTTGTAGCAAAAAATCTACATTGTACGCTTCATGATAGTATCCCATCATCAAGGTCATGACTAATGCGTGAGTTCCTATTACTACTTTTTGTCCCTCATAGGTATTTAATAGCTCTTTTAAAGCTTTTACAGCTCTTTTTTGACACTCGTTATTCGATTCTCCACCCTCTAATGCTAAATTGGGGTCCAAAAAGGATTTCTCTAATAGCGGAAATAACTCATTATCAGGTAATCGCCTTTCTTCTGATGAAAATATTCTCTCTTTTAATTCTTCATATACGATTACTTCTTGACTCAGTTGTTTAGCTAATGGCTCAACAGTTAAAATGGAACGAGTATACGGACTGGATATTATAGTATCAATTCCCTCACCCCTTAACACTTCAGCTATACTTTGAGCACCTAATTGGCCGTTCACAGTTAACCCTCTTGTCCGGTCAATTCCCTCATACGGAGATTCACCGTGCCTCACCATATAAATAAACGTCGTTTTCCCCTTAACAAATGCCACTAATCATTCACCTCATGTATTATTTAGCAGGAACAATATATTATAGGTATTTCAATGAAATTCCCAAAAATATATGGTTTATCCTTTTTTATGATCTATTTTATAGAACGAATCTGGATGAAATGAGTTTCAAAAAATGTAATTTAACACCAAATCAATTACCCTGCACTGATAATTCGATAAAGAAAAAAGAGTAGCCTACAAGACTCAAAATGTTCTCATTCAACATTAAAGAGCATCATTCTTTTTCAGGAATGATGCTCTTATAAAACCAAATTTACTGATGCTCGAGTGTCTTTCTACGTATAATTGACAATTGTTAAATGAAGCTCCAAGCGTATTTACATATATCCTAGCTTGTTAAGAAGACGGTTCATTATTATCGCCATTTCAGCACGGGTTGCAGTTTGATGTGGTTTAAAATCACCTTTATTATCACCTATCATAATACCGTTGGAAATGATTGTTTGTACTGCCTCAGTAGCCCAATTGGATACTTCTTTTGAATCATTGAGAGATATCGAATAGTTTACAGAAGCATTTGAAGAAGTGCTGCTACCATATTCAAGTACTCTCGAAAGGATGACCGCAAGTTCTTCCCTTGAAACAAATTCATTCGGTCGGAAACTACCGTCCTCATACCCATTCACCAATCCAGCTTCTGTTGCAGAGGAAATCGCCTCTTCGTACCATTGACCAGAAATATCGGTTAATGTTGCCGTATGCGCTGGCTCTGGGATGCCTATTGCCCTAACCAAAAGTGCTGCTGTCTCCGCACGCGTTAAGTGGGCATTCGGATCAAAGATTCCCTGTCCTTTTCCCTCAAAGATAAGCATTGAAGCCAACTTTTCCGCTTCTTTTTTGGCCCAATGTCTGTTCATATCAGCAAAAGTTTGTTGGCTATCCATATTTAAGTACAAGCCATCGCTGCTGGCGGGCAGCACCGCATAGACATGACCTCCGATATTTTCATAACGGACCGGAACATATTTCAGTTGCTTAAGCTGCTCATTCCATAACGCTACAATCGTATCTGTAGGGTTAGTGGAAACGGCAATGCGTCTTTCAACCTCGCTGCCTAATTGTGTGATAGCAATTCCAGCTTCGTCTCCAATACTCATAATAATTTTAAATTGAATAGGTCCAGACAATAATTTTGCACCTCGAGATTTTAGATTATTTAATAAAGGAACTGGAGCTTCCGTCTCTCCAACGTAAATTGAAAAGTTGATTTTATCGCTGTTTTTCCCTACAAATTGGTTATTTGCAGAAGCAATCAATTTAGAGACAGGCAGTTTCATTATGCCACCAGCCGTTGTTATTTGAAACGCAAACGAAGGATTCAACTTGAGTAATTTGTGTGCCGTTTCTCCGCTCACCTCGAAATATCCCTTTGCTGTCTTCTTATCGAGCTCAATAAAGCCAGATTTCACTTGAGACTGGGTAAGGTTCATTCTTTCCTTTTGATTATTCTGGTCAATGAAATCAATGTAAAATTCCGATTGTAGCTGTTCAGATTCCTTAGTAGGTTCCTGACTTGGTTCTTTAATAGGTTCTTTTGGCTCCTCAACATTTGTATTATTCCTTAAAACTATCAAATGAAACTGTCGACTGTCTGATTCCAGTCCTTTTGTTACCGTAGCTGTGAGGGTAACTGTTTGGTCTCCTGATGATGGCTGAGAAACTGAACCGTCGGCAGGATTAATCAGCTCTGCCCGACTAGAAGTCCATGTAATGGAAGAGCCATTCTTCCCTATAGCTGGAAGACTCAACCGATTTCGTACGTGCTTTTCATCATCACCAGCTGTGTAACCAATCGCAAGTAGCTTTATGTCTTGAGCCACAGCCTCTTTATCCATCATATCGGTAGCTAAAATCGTTAGGTTATATCGGATTTTATAAGTTGTCTGATTCGCATCAACCTCTGCCTCCAGCGTTATAGCTGAGTCGCCAGCTGGGTAAGCCGGCCGATGCACGGCTCCTGTTGTTGCATCAAGTAAGCTGTTGTCCGAAGACGTCCAGCGAATGGGACGACCTGCATCATCTGCACTTGGTAACCCAACATTTGACTTCACCGCATTGGACGTTTCTCCTGTGGCGAACACTGGTTTTGGAGCAGCATAAACGGTTAGCTGGCCTATGTCGTTTATCACCTCGTAATTGGACAAGCGGTTCAATGGATCAAGAAGCTGTGCAGTAATATCATAAACACCTTCAGCGCTATCTTCCCTCGCTACTGAATCATACTTTGCCGTAATGGAGTCATCGGCAACAGCGCCTGTAAGATTACCAGTGAATGGAGGATTTGCTTTACCTACCCAGCGTGATACTGAATCTGTCGCAACGTGAAGCTCAGCTTTTGTAACTGTTAGCACTCCCTCTTCCATCACAACCTGATAATTACTAAGCTTGTTTTCACGATCAGATAAGGACGAAACGATTTGATACAATCCTACTGAGCTTGATTCGGTTGCTGCTGTCGAATAGGACGCTAGAATTTCATCTCCATTCACAATTCCAGTAATTGAACCACTCAAAGGCGGATTGCTTTGTCCATATGCCCGGGATTGATTCGCAACCATGACGGTTAAAGGAGCTGGTGTCACAGTTAAAGTACCTGGTGAATAAGTGATTGTGTACTTCGTTGATGCCAAACCACTGGCTGTTATATTATAATTGCCGATTGAGCTTGAAGAATCAGCCGATGTGAAATATACTGGTTGCCCGATGGAGGCAGCTGTGTCCCATGGCATCAGGCCGTTATAATTCAGTGTAAAATTGTTATTCGATGCTCCATATTGTCTCGTCACATTGTTAGGCGATACAGTGAGCGGGGCTTTGTTGACCGTAAGTGTTGTTGTCTGTTCTGCCGCAGGATAAGGATACGAAGCTTCTGTCGATATTTTCAATTCATAGCTTCCCGCAGCTTGCCTAAGTGAATAGGAGCCCGAACCAATACCTGCTGAATTGGTTGTGATAAACCCTATAGTACTTCCATTAATGGAGACATTCATTCTTTTTCCTGCGATAGGCCCATCAGGTGTTGTCAGCAATGCCGAAATAACTACCGTTTGGCCGTATGTACCATTTAAAGGAGATACTGCAAGCGTAGTTGTATAATCTCTTGGTGATTGTCCGACATAGGTATTAAAGCCGAAGTCATAATTTGTCCAATTGTTTACCGTATAGGCTTTGCCTCCTCCATATACGTCGGAAGTATAAACCTTCCAAGACGTTTGCGGCGTATCACCGATTGAGGATGTTAACAGCATCGTATATTGCTGTCCCGCTTGTACTTGCGTCGGCTTATCGAATAATACGCTCACCCAGCCCCCTGGATTATAAGGGATATCAATGCTCTTAAATGTCGCAGTTGCCAAAGCGGCTCCGGTAACACTTTCACCATCATAAATACTAAGCGTAAAAACAATCCCTGAGCTTCCGTAATCTACCATATACAAATCGATTTTATTCAAATAACCGGACAAGCCGGCCGTAAAGCTTTGACCATTTCCGTGCGCACGATAGATGCTTCCTGGATCCCCTGCTCCGGACGTTTGGTCAAGCGTATCAGCAGCCGATGCAGAACGAAGACCATTAAGTCTTTCTGGAATGACCACATTTTCCTCTTGTCCAGTATCATCCGTTAACATGACATCCGAATCGATAGGTGTCACCACAGCATCGTCATCGTTTGTATCATTTGCATTGGCAGACATATCCCCCCAGGGTAAACCAAATAGTAATAAAATGATGAAGATGTTACTTATTTTTTTCAAATATAAACGCCCTCCTTACGTGATTTGTCGCTTTTCTCTATGTATCATTACAGAAATACATACATTTTCACTATACTATAGAAAAAAAAAGAGTAATACTGAATAATGTTAATGATTAGCAAATTAACATTCAAAATTAATAGATTTTTGTATAGCATCTAATGTAAAGTGGACTGTAAGTAATAATCCGTTACTTAAAACCCTAAAGAGGTTCATTCACACGACCACTGCAACTACTCCCAAGAAACCTACGAGAATAGTCACCTGCAAACCTATAAAAAAGGTAGCACCTGAAATTTTTCCTGATGCTACCGACAAATTATCATATTTCTATCGTTTTTAAAACGGGACTTAGTACAAATTCATATATTTACATACATAATTTATTGAAATTGCTCTATGCATATCTTTGTACAACTAGCGAGAAGATAGTGCAACGACCGCTCCCTAGCAAATGCGTTTATCATCTCCCTATCCCAGATACACGAAATCATTCTATGAAAAACCCCGCGAACTTTTATTGTTCGCAGGGTTTCTATCGCTATTGCCAAGCTTGCTCCGTACCATTCCACTGTTTAAAAAACTCTTCATCTGCCAATAGGACTTCAACTATTGGGTTGAAAAATTGTTTAACAATTCCTTTTTCTAGTATAGGCGTTGACTCCCATGTCAGGTGACGTTGGTCAGACAATTCCTCAAGATAAGCCTGTAATTTACGACCCTCTATGTTTTGTGTTTGTAATACCCTCTCAATATCTTCTACTATTTTTGAAGTCATAGAGGGATATTGGAAAATGTCAAGCAAGCCTTGGGCAACTACAAATTCGACTGAAGAGGTAGAGAGCTCCGCTGGCTTCATGTCAAGCATCGACGGGAAAGTAATGGTCATCGGCGCTATACAATTTTCTATAAAGGTTATTTTAACTTCTATGTATGTAGTGATGTTGTCCAATATTACCGGTATCTTTAAGTGAATATTCGTATCCGTTATTATACTTTCGATGTCATTTTCTAAAAATTGAACGCCGTCCTCTTGTATTTCGATCGAACAAATTTCTGTAAATGCCTGTTGGACTATGTCGTTTTGATTCGCGCTTTTTCGTGCTGTGAGTGTTAGTTCATTCGGCGGCATCCCTACCCCTTCAGCTAATGTAAAGAAGAAAAGATCCCCTTCTATGTAAAATTGATCATAATAGGATGATGTTGATAAACGGTAGAGAAGTCTTTCCTGACAATAAAATGCTACTAGTTGCTCAATGCTTACTTTCTTCATTTCTGCCATTTTTGTTAATTGCGTGATTACATCTGCTGTTATTGTATTGATTTTCTCCATAAACTTCCCTCACCTTTTTGATTTTTCAGATTTTTAATTACAGAATTTAGACTTTTACTAAAATTCTTGCTTTTATTATTACTTATTTTACTAACATAGTAAACGGCAATGTATACCAGCCTAATTTTGGCAACAAAAAAAACTGCCAGCAGCTCATGCGACAGCGTCCAACAATTAGACAAGGGGCAGCCTCGCTCATGCGAAACTACCCCTTTAGTATTTATAGGTAACATTTTCGTAAATTGTAAAAGTCTCAACCCAATCATCTGGGGAATATTATCTTGAAACAATAGTTGTTTCATCACCGCGGTAAAATTCCACTGTGTGCTCTCTAACTTAAGCAACGCAAACCCTACCATCTTTTGCGTCCTTGCAGCCCCAAAGCATGCGCCAGTGTGAATAAGTATCTACAAAAACAAAAAGCAGAATGCCAGATTACTGAAATATGCCACCTAAAATAGCACGTTTTTAATTATAGCACTCTATATTAAAATTGTAAAGCACTAATTATAAAATCTCTCAAACATCAACCAAATTATCGTTCAAAAATAAATAGAGTTATCAAATGGACTGTCATTCTTTTCTCGAATAGATTAAAGCACCACCTGATCCCATCATCATTAAATGTTTACCAGAAGGAGAAAATCCACATTTTATAGCACCATCCAAACGCTGTATATCAATAGCTGTAGCATTGCTTAAATAGCTATAACGGGGTGTAAATAGATAATCGAGGACTACGGTTACACGTGGCCACCATGGGTAAATGACGTCAACCTGCCAGCCATCTAATGTCACATGTATCCCATCCCCCGCTTCCAAGCCAAAAATGGCGATAGGTTTCTTTAATAATGGAGAATGAAAGGTTAAGCGGTCCTCACTGATACAGTCCTCCGTCCATTCCGCATCTCGTTCACGATGAAGGCAAAGACCCGTTATCGGTTCAGTAATACTATAGCCTGACCCACTTATGAGGATGATATTTTCATCTTGATCCCATCCACAGGCTAGTACACCATTGGCAGGAATGATCGTTTCATGCTCCCACGGACTCGGAGGTTTTGTAGCTTTCAATGATTGTGCTTTGGCTAATAAATCTAGTTCAAAAGCGGTTCTAATTTCGCTATTCGTCATATAGATTTGGAGCCTCCTTATTATTTCCCTATAATTAAATAGAGGCCTGTCTTAAAACAAGCCCCTACACTTCGAGAACACCATAATGAAACTTAGCTGTCACTCGCTCATATTGCTGAAAATGATACTTCGTAAACCATTCTGATCGAAAATGAGCCTTCAGCACCACACGCTTTTTCGCGACCCGCTTCGCTTCTTGCACCCATTCATCGGTTAAAGTAACATGCTCACCCGCTAAGCGCAATGCCTCGAAATTATTGGACTCTTCAATAACTTCCTCGAACATAGGATCCATATAAACGACATCAAACGCATTCGCTGGTAATGTTTTTAAATAATGAACTGCCTCGGACTGAACGACCTCGATTTGTCGCATACAGGCCGTTAACGGTAGCTCTGTTGTATCATAACTTTGCATGCCCTGCCGGACAATAAAGGCGACATTTGGATTTGCCTCTAGGCCTACAATGCGCCCAGTTTCCCCAACGATATAAGCGGCTAACATCGCATCCGCCGCTAGTCCAAGCGTACAATCCAGCACTGTGTCTCCTAGCTGAAGCTGCGCGGCCTCTAAAAATGGCTCTGCCTCACCTCGAGCAATCCGTTTTAAGCGAAATGCCGCAGAATTGGGATGGAAGAAAAACGGCTCCTCTGCCCCAAAAGCATAATAATCATAGCGATTTTTCCCCGCCACTATAATATTTGCCTGAAACGCCTGTGACATCTTCCGAACAGAGCGCTTTTTCCTCGGCTCAAATGCAGCCCCTAATGTTTGACACGCAAAAGCAGCGAGCGCCATCGATTCATCGTCTGGTCTGCCCGCTGTTGTTACAATCGTATTTATTGCTCGCATGTTTGTTCTAATACGCCAGCTAAATGGGAAACAATTTGCTCCACAGGGAAGCCTTCAATTTGTTCACGTGGAATAAAGTAAGCCAATTCCCCATCCTTTAAAATCGCCATGGAAGGTGAGCTTGGTGGTACTTCATCAAAATAACCGCGCATTGCTGCAGTCGCCTCTGGGTCCTGCCCCGCAAACACTGTCACAAGATGATCCGGCTTCACTGCCGCAATCGCCTCACGCGCTGCTGGACGAGCAAGCCCTGCCGCACAACCACACACAGAGTTAATGACTACTAACGAAGTCCCCTTCGTCTCTGCCATAAATTCATTTACCGCTTCAGCCGTCGTCAGCTCCGTAAACCCAGCTCCCACTAGCTCCTCACGCATCGGTTTCACAACCTGCTTCATATATTCATCATAAGCGTTCATGCTTTTACCCTCTTTCATATGTATTCGCAAACCTTATTATAGCAAGGTTTTGTGTGAATGTACAAAGACATGCTTTTTGTTTGATTTCGGGGGTTTTCGGGGGAAATGTGATTGTTTCGTAAAGAATCGTATTTTTTATTAGAGTTGTTACACAAAAAATGAAATTAGCAAAATCATAGTGACTTTTTTCATGGTAATAAAAAAAACCAGGCTCACAAAATTAATTGAGTCCTGAGTTTAAGTGCTTTAAATTATTTATTCTAATTCATGATAAATATTAGATAAAGTGTTTCCATCGATTGTAGCATTTTCAAAAAGTTCATCTATACTATTAAAATCCTGAGCAAAAGAATCTTTTACCTAGATAAATAATACTTTTTTAAATCCTGGCCCAATTGATATTTTTTTGCAATTCAATGTATTCTTCTAGACTCATTTTTAATAGCCCGCTCCTCTTTGTCCATTCAGCCAATCATGTCTATGCGAAACTTTAGGGTGTGCTTTGGGATTCCCATGGTCTGTATAATCGAAGTCCATATTAGCGTTTTTGCAGGTAAACTGCATCCTTAACTAGATGAAAGATTTTTTGCTTTTTCACCATCATTTTTTGCATTTCAGTAAGCTTTAGCTTCAAAAAAATCTACCATTTAATTATAAATCCATGCACCTGCTACTATTATAACACCAGCTACAGTCTAGACGTACTGCAACTTTAAGTTCCCGAAACGAGAGCCCTCCACTCTTCAACCATATATAATAGCTAGAACGTCGGTCTGTCCTCCCCCCAAACTTTCAATAAACATCAAAAGGTACAGGGTCATATTTTTTACTCATATGTAAGGTTTTCATTAAGCACCTGAACATTGTAGGTTTTGGTTAATTTTGTAGAATGAATGAAAGGGAGGCGAGCTAGCTTGGAATTCACAACAGAAAGATTAATAATTAGACCTTTCAAGAATACCGATTTACAGGATGTATTTGCGATTTATAATAATGAAGATACTTGTAAATTCCTATTACATAATCAATGGACACATGAAAATAAGGAGAAAAATTTTAATAAGAAACTAGCAAATATTTTACTCTCTCAAGAGTCAATGTTAAGTTTGGCAGTTGTCTATAAGAATAAAGTCATTGGTGATTTATCTGTATGGTATACAGATATGAAAGATACTGTTGAAATTGGATATAGCTTTTCCAATGAAGTGGCTGGGAAAGGTTTGGCAACCGAAGCAGTAAGTAGTTTAGTAGTTCAATTATTTGATGTTTTTAATATACATCGTCTACAAGCTATGCTGGATGCACGAAATATCGCTTCACAAAAATTATGTGAACGAATAGGCATGAGAAAAGAAGCCCATTTCACACAAGATTTTTGGAGTAAAAATGAATGGACGACCGATAGCATTGTGTATGGCATGTTAGCCTCTGATTTGAAGAAGTAGAATTAGTTATTTACTGTGCTAACGGAGGGCTCATACTTTACCATTTACCATTTGTTCAGCCCTCCAGTTAGATACATATTAAAAAGCATTCAAATTATCGGAGGATGCTTACTAAAAAAGATTATTCAGCTTTAAGCTTCGAAGTCTTCATCCAATTGACGCTTTACTGAATAATGTAGTGTCATCCCCTTCCCTTGCTTTTACTATTTATTTTGTAATCTGAAATAAAGAAAAAGAGGGAAAGCCCTAGTAAAATAACGGGGAGGAAAAAGAGTCCTGCATCATATTTGACGGAATGCTCCATTTTTATGCCAAACAAATAGATGAATAATGTAAATGAAAAACATAATGATAGTGTCCCTGCTAAACTTTTCATTCAAATCCTCCTTCTATCAATCAGATAAAATAAAACATGAATAAGTACCTGGCCCACTTCTAGTTATTTTCGTTTTACAGCCCCATCAATTGCAGCTATCCACTCCTTTCCACCATAACGACAATGGTGGTTTCCATACCTTCCCTATCAAACATCTTCATTCTTTGAGAGATAAAAAAGTTTAAATCAAGCACGGCTCATCTACGTCAGCCAGATGTATTCCACACTATAAATTTAGATTCAGATTCCATGCATGAGCGGAAAAATCAGACATTGGTGGGCTTGAATTTCGTTTAAAGGCATATTATGTAACTGCCACAGTACGCACATATAAAGCGTTGTGAATTATACGTTGCAACACAGTTTGCCAAATAAAAGCTTAACCACCTACCGTTTCATCGCCCCCATTGATTATTTACAGCACATTTTATAGTATACTTATCATTACTTAATATTCCAATATTAGGTTAATTGAAAGCCCTATGCTTCCTTTTGACATTCTTCATCAGCCTGTATTTTAGTGGTTCCCCAAATAAAATATAGTCCCATAAAAAATGAAAGAGGTGGTTAATCATTAGTGAGCATGACTATAAAAAGTATAAAATTTATCCAAAATCAGAAAGATATACGGCTGTGTTTTTATTAGCCTCTGTAATGGTTTGGGGAATTTATGATCGGATTACGACAGGGGAGATCGGGGCTCCTTGGTATATAATTATTTCCACTTCTGTATTTAATACCATCCTTAGAACATATTATGCAAGAAAAGAAAAAAGGCGAAACATGAATATGTAATGATGGTTCAAATAGGTGTAGTCTCTATCTGAAGCATGTGCTCGTGCGCTTGCATTTTTTGATCGTCGAATTTCATACAGTTCGTTAATCGCTTAGTCTCCGTTAAAAATATCCACACCGTTCCACTTTATCTGTTTCCTTTTGTATCCCATTCAATTTCTCCTTCATGAATTCAATTTTTAACTTTTTTCTGATGTGTCCTATGACATTTATCGCTAATCATCTGGTTAGGCATACATATTATAAATTATCGAAAGGAGGTTTATCATTATGTCTGGATACTATGGTGGTAACGGTGGAGGCTACGGGAATGGTACAGGGTTTGCACTTCTCGTTGTTCTATTCATACTTCTCATAATCGTTGGAGCTGCTTTCCTGTATAATTCATATTAATATCTTTATAAGGGAACACCCTATTAATCCGTCCCGTGAAAACAATAAATCCTCCAATACTGGTAATAACAATAATCCATGTACCTATCTATTTTTTGAGTCACTTTCGGGTGACTCTTTTAATTTTTTCCGCCTCCCTTTTCATTACGGACGACATGATAAAAAGCCACTCCGACATGGGATATGGCCTTCGACATAAAATTAATCAAATTGGATAGTCTGTTGCACGATGGATACCTTATAAACGTCTTTCGTATTAATTAATATCGATTTAAAATGTTCTGTTTCCGTAAAGGTATACCATGGTTTCTCGTTGAACCCATTAAAAACTTCTTCTGTAAAAGTTTCTTGTCCAATATTAGTTTTAATTTTATATTCTTCTTCGCGACTTTCGTTAAAGTGGAACTTCACTGTATATTCATAATCCATGAACCAACACCCCCCATCTATCTTTATCATGGGATAAATAGTGTAGAAGTAATCATAAGACATATAAATGTAATAAAATCCCACTCTATTGTAAGAGCTCTTATGTAATCCATAGAAAAAAACCAGGTACTCATTATAAATGAGCGCCTGGTTTTATTATTACCCGATAATGGGTATTGAAAGCATGCAAATATTAAAGTTTTACGATGTTTGCAGCTTGTGGTCCACGTTGACCATCTTCGATTGTGAATTCTACTTTTTGGCCTTCTTCAAGTGATTTGAAACCTTCACCTTGGATAGCTGAGAAGTGTGCGAATACGTCTTGTCCGCCTTCTACTTCGATGAATCCAAAACCTTTTTCTGAGTTAAACCATTTTACTGTACCTTGTGTCATTTGAATGACCTCCATTAATTGTATTAAATAAAATCTTACATCGTTCAAGAAAAAATTCACATATTGCAAAAAGTATCAAAAAAACACGATTACTCTTTGTAATATGTGAATTCATTGTTTCTTTAGGACCGATTTTATTAATATCATTGTATAATAAAAAACCATATTTGTCTAGTACTAAGTAAAAAAAACCATAAACAATTATTTGGCTCATTATATGTTTGCGTGTATTTCTAAAAAAACTCAGGTAATCAAGTCAATTGATTACCTAGAGAAAATTGTTTTTTCATGATTATTTTCCACTTAAACCTTCAGTGATCCTCGAAAACCTCTAGCTGCATAATAAGAATCTGCCCCATTATGATAGAGGAAGATTGTGTCGTAGCGACGATCACAGAAGATAGCCCCGCCCAGTTTACGGATTTTTTCAGGGGTTTGAATCCAGCTTGATGTTTTTAAATCGAATTTACCTAGTTGCTGTAACTCTCGATATTGTTCTTCCGTTAAAAGCTCAATCCCCATTTCTGCTGCCATATCCATTGCGGTCGTTTCGGGTTTATGATTTTTTCTTGCTTCCCATGCCTCTCGGTCATAGCATACACTTCTGCGACCTTTTGGACTTTCTGCCGAACAATCATAAAACATATATTCATCCGAATTTGGATGATAGTGAACGACATCCGGTTCTCCGCCAGTTGCTTCCATTTCATGGAGCGACCACAGTTTGTCTACATTCGCTTCCAGCTTAGCCTGTATATTTGTCCACAGAAGGCCTTCGTGGCGATTCATATTTTTCTCAAATCGAGCTTGCAATGTTTGCAATAGTTCCTCGCGTTGTTCAACTGATAGTTCTTTATTTGTCATTTTAGTTTTCTCCCTCACGCTTAAATGATAGTCCCTCTTCTTCCAATGAAGCCCTCATCATGGGGATTGACGCTGGTCCAATTCCATGAATTTTTAATAGATCTTTTTCGGTGTATTTGGATAGTTCATGCAAGGTATCAATCCCCTCGTGAACTAAGGCATTTCTTGCAGGAGAACTCAGTTTTGAAAGGAAACCACTCGTAGGCTTATTTTCTTTATCGCAGGTCGGGCAGCTTGGACAATCCGTGCTTTTGTAAAAACTATGTCCTTTTTCGCAAAACCTTAAACGTTTTTCTGCTTTCACTATTATCCCTCCAACATACATACTATTAGTTTATAGTATCATATTTCACCTGTCGGAATGATACGAAGAACTGTATCAAAATTTGTTTGATTTAAAACGTTTGTAATTGGTTATCTGTTAAATTTTGTACGCCCATATATTGAACTTTTGGTTCTCCATCCACATATTTAACCACCGCATATCTTTGTATATTTGGCTTTAGCAATTCCCGAGCATCCATTGGCCAACTTGCAATGTCCTTCTTGAACATTTCCTCAGAAGTGACCGTCACATCTTTTGTTAAGGAATAATCTAAGCTATTGAATTCAGAGTCAAGAAATGTTACATAATATACATCATTAGATACCTTATAGACATCTTGATAATTACGATGAATGGAATCGAAATAAAAGCCAGTGGGATAGATATAAAACTTACCTAACTCATAGGTTACAATGTCTTGGCTATCTCTCGATGGAAAATTCATACTATCTATAGCAAGTTCAACACCGAATGCTTCTTTATATTTCGCTTGAACGATAGCTCCATCGAAAACCATTTCGCCGTTTTCCGAATACTCATGATCAATATTGTACCTTTGGACAACGTCTAACACTAAAGACATGACAATTTGCAGGTCATGATGATTAATTTGTCTCATACTACTAAATTCATCTAATGCATCAACAATCTCTTTCTTTTTATCCTTCTCAAGTAATTCTTCTTTGCCTACAATATTATTTACACTCGGCGCAAGAGTTGCAAGGGTTTTTCCAACAATAGTGGCTGGACTTGAAGCGTCAAAGCCGTAATTTTTCTCAGCAAAATTACTAATCAGTATGGGGCGTTCCTCTCCATCATATCGTGCAAATTCTTCTTCGAACGTCATTCGATCTGTTTCCTCATCATTTAATGTATAAAAAAGGTCGCCTTCATTATTATGACCGAAATTACCGGACACAACTAAGTCCATCTCTGATTTTTTAGGATCCTTTGCGTAAACCCATATGTTGTTATTAGCAATACCTTGACTCATTTGATGGGAAAACATTTTAAGGAAAGTACGACCATCCTTCCCCTTTACTAAAGAAACATTCATGTCACAAGCGGAACATACTAATTTGTCAATTTCACTTGAAAAAGATAGCAACGCATCTTCTCCATTAGCATTTCCCGTCCAAATTTCTTGTATGTAATTATCTTTATTACGATGAGAATAGGCGGATAATGGGTAGTCAATTCCTTTCATGAATGTATAAACCTCGTTAACACCATCATTATCAAAATCGACTAATTCCGCATACAAAACTCCTCTATCATGTTCATTTTCTGCAAAAGTATGCATGTCATATGTATAACCTAATGTTTCAACTGCTTCAGAGAGTTTTTCGTATAATTGACGATTGACCACTTGCTTTTGCCTTTCTTGATCGTTTGTGACTATTTTTTCAGCATCCTCAGCTTTAGCAGTAGGTGTCTCCTTTACTCCGTTAGAACATCCATACATCAGTACAACTAAAAATAATAATAATAAAAAACTTTTTTTCATTTACAGCTACAACCTTTCAAACCTTAATAATATCTATATCAATTTCCTATATTTACTACTTTATACCAATATGACTAGGCTGTATCTAGTAAAATTTTGATTTTACGTAAACACTATAAGAAAATAACCAAAAGGATGTTTATAAAAATATGTTACACAATGTAATTCCGTTCCTAGTAGTAGAATAACTTGATGACAATTAAATTCTTTCTGATACTTCTATATATGTACCGGTTATTTTCGAAAAGTAATGCCCCGTTGTCATTCAAAAAAATTTGGCGCAATTTGCAAGTTGGTAGTCAGCGTTTGCTAGTTACATGGCGTGATGAAAAAGATACTATATATACTGTTCCGTTTAAACGAAACTTCTTAAAGACAATCAATGAATAAAGGAGCCTGATACATTGACGTTACATACCTCTACTCGTATTAAAATGCCGGTAGGATTTTGGGAGGGGCTCCGTCAATTAGGGATAGCCCCTCACGATGTCATGCGAAAAGCACAAGTACCTATCACTTTGATGACTGAACCAACTGTTTCGCTAGCACAATATTACGCGATTTGGCAGGCATATGCCGATCACATGGACGACATGGCTAAAGGAATCATCCAACTGGCAACTAGCTTTGATAGCAAGCATTACCCACCAACCGTCTTAGCAGCTTACCATGCTCGTGATTTCCGTGATGCTCTCAAGAGAATGGCACGCTACAAACAATTGTGCCCGCCTGAGAGCCTCCGTATTACGGAGGAGGGAGAGAATTGTACAATCGAGCTGCAATGGTCAGATAGGGAGCAGCCGGGTCCGCCGATGCTTGTTGGCCTCACACTGGCCTTTCTTCTTGAGCTTGGACGGCGAGGAACGGATAGTCCCTTGACAGTAAAATGCGTTGAATTTTCACATTCAATGGGTGATATACAAATACTTGAAGCCTATTTCGGTTGTCGTATCCAGATAGGTACAAAATGTACCCGGTTGACGTTACATCGAGCGGATTTAGACCGTCCCTTTTCTTCATATAATTTGGAGCTATTAGAGATGCTGACTCCGCTTCTAGATCAATCGTTGAGCGAGCACCAACAAAGCCGTTCGCTTACCGAGACGGTCAAGTGGATGATAAAACGTAGCTTAATGGGAGGACGCCCAGACATTCAGACGGTTGCCAGCGAGTTAGGGATGAGCGACCGTACTTTACAGCGTCGACTTTCAGACGAATGTACGAGCTTTAAGCATCTGTTAATGGAAGTTAGACAGGAGCAGGCGCAGGTTTATTTAGCAGACCCCTCTCTTGATATTAAAGAGGTCGCCTTTTTAATTGGCTATGAAGATCAAAACTCGTTCTATCGTGCCTTCCGCCTTTGGAAAGGTGATACACCAGCAAATTGGCGTACTAAACAGATAGAAACAAATGATTAAATTACTATAATAATAAAGGAGAAATAGCGTATGGATATGGGATTGAACAATAAAACAGCTTTAGTTACTGGATCAACGAGAGGTATAGGGAAAGCCATTGCTTTTGAGCTTGCCAAGGAAGGTGTTCATGTACTCATTAATGGGCGAAATTATAATGAGGTAGAACGCATTGTAAATGAAATAAAGTCAGCTTACCCATCTACGTCTCCTCAAAATGCCACAGCCGATCTTGCAGATACCCAGCAAAGAGAAGCTTTATTCGAAAAGTATCCCCATATAGATATACTCGTGAACAATATGGGTATTTATGAAATGATGTCCTATGAAGATGTTGACGATGAGATATGGGAAAAATACTTCCGTACGAATGTTTTGGCAGCTAATAGTCTATGTAAATTTTACTTACCTACAATGCTAGAAAATGAGTTCGGCCGCATTATTTTTATCGCCAGTGAAGAAGCCATTATGCCTTCTGGGCAAATGCCTCAATATTGTATGACAAAAACGATGCTCCTCTCTTTGTCAAAAAGCCTATCTCAATTAACCAAAGGAACAGAGGTTACTGTCAATACAATTATGCCTGGCCCAACACTTTCTGAGAATGTGTATGCAATCATTGATAGCATGTATGCTAATCAAGAGATGAGCTTTACCGAGAAAGAGCACAAATTTATGACTACAAACCTCCCTCAATCGGAAATACAACGATTCATCAAACCCATTGAAATTGGGCGAATCACGACCTTTATTTGTAGTCCCTATGCTTCCGCCTTTAAAGGCTCTCCGATTCGTATGGACGGAGGTATGATACCGACTATCTTTTAATATGTAGAGCTCAAAAACATATAGCCGATGATCACCACTACGGCGAGTCGAGCTGCCTATCTTATGTGTCGCTGCCCTTTAACTTATGCTATAAAAGCCATCAAGAGTGTGAACTCTCGATGGCTTTGTCATATTTTTAAACTGTTATTTACCTTCTATCCATTCATTACTGTACATGAACGGTATATGTTCCGTTCTCATTCTCAAATTTATAAACATATAAATAATACTTTCCAGGCTTTGCATTCAATTTACCGTTTATCATGTTTCCGTCTTCCTGTCCAAAAGACGCATAATTTTGACTATCAGATTCATGATATAGCACCCATGTCATGCCAATTTGATTTTCATTTACAACAGAAATATCTATTTCTTTAGGAGATGTAACATTGAATTCGTATACATCCGTATGATCATCCTCCATTAAACTACCGTTTAGTGGTGTATGAAATGGAAGCATAGTGGCTTCTTCTGGACGATTGTTTGGTTCAATCTCCGTTTTTGTACTATTTTGTACTTGAACAGTATATGTTCCATTTTCATCATCAAACTTATAAACGTATAAATAATACTTTCCTGGTTTCGCATTGTACTTACCTTGTATTGTCTGTCCATCTTCCTGTCCATACGCTACATAGTTTTGCTTATCAGATTCATGATAAAGCACCCATGTCATGCCAATTTGATTTTCATTTACAACAGAAATATCTATTTCTTCTGGCGATGTAATGTCAAATTGATAGATATTTGTATCATTATCAATCAAACTACCTTTTAGTGGTTTATTAAATGGAATGATCGTCGCATGTTCTTGCCCTGTCTGTCCTCCTTTCCGTATAGTGGCAGTTGTTTGCCCTTTACTTTCTTGTCCCTTATTATTTTTCACAGTTAACGTCACTTTGTAAGTTCCTTCATTTTCGTAAACATGCGTAGGGTTTGCTGCTTCACTTGTTGCGCCATCACCAAAATCCCAAAGATAAGAAACTATTTCTCCATCCGTATCCTTTGACCCATCACTGTTAAATTGAATTTTTTCATTGATTATGCCAGTATACGGACCATTTACCTGTACAATTGGTGCTTGCGTTTCTCCGTCATCAGTGGAAACGCCGTGGAATACTACATCATACTCGAACTGGTTTGCCGCATTTACTCGATAGTTGACAAAGTACGCAGTCATTGTTTTATAGCCGCTCCACTCTTTTTGAGACAGTTGCGCTAGCACTTGATTTACTTGCTCACTCATCGTTTTCCAATCTTGAGATTCACCCTGTGTAGCACCACCTACATATGTTCCCTCGAGTGTAAACGTATTAAAAAATTGAGACTGGTGTTTCGTCATATTTGCATCTTTCACATGTGCAATATCGACAATTTCTTGCTGTACTTCGGTTAACGCTTTTGGTTCATGCGGCATTAAATAATCCTCTGCTACTTGTGGTACCTCGTATGTTTCTTGGTTATCGATCAATTGCTGCATATACGCTTGGTATTCCATATTCAGCTGTGAATCTTTACTCAAAGTGTCACGATAGGCATCATAATTTTTCACATCGTTCGCGCGGATTAAATCTTGAATTCTATCAAACATATCGAATTGATGCGTATACATATAAGACTGTAATGCAAATGAATAATTATAAAAATCCCAGGAACCATATGTGGCAAACATTGTTTGTTCAGCAGTATAGCGTTGTGATGGATCCTGTGACAGCCCACTAATAATGCTCTTACGAGGCACAACATCATTTGTACGTGTTGACCCTGCAAAAAATTCTGCATTCCCTTCCTGGAACCATGTTAGTCGCTCATTTTGATACATATCCCCCGTCCCGAATAAACCAGGCACCTCAAATCTACCTTGTAAAAAGTGCGTATATTCATGACGGAACAGCTCTTCCAAGCTATAAATACTTTGCTCGGGTGTTCGTTCATATGTAAAGAATGTTCCAGTCTCTTCTATATAAATACCACCATTATTTGTTTCATATCCGTACAATTGACGGTTTAGTCGGTACTGATCAGGAGAGTTATAAATGACAACGGTTAAGATATCGTCAGCATTACCAGGCTCTAGTGCTTGATCATTCCCGATGACACGATGATATTGTGCCTTTACCTCTTTTGCAGCCCAGTATAATCTTTGAATTTTATCTTCTGTTACTTGATCTCCCGTTTTGAATACAATGGATCCATCATCAAATGTATATGTTTTCGGTAGATACTGTTTTTTTCCTTCTTCGCGTACTTTTTGTAAATCAACCGTATTTCCGTTTAAATCACGTCCACCATAATTTGTCGTAATTTGCTCTACTGCCACAAAATAAGCTTCACTTAAATAAGGATACATATGCATCGCTTGTGTAACCACTTCTAAACCTTTATTTGGATTGCTATGGAATTGCCCTAAACGTCCTGCATAATAAATGCCATTATTAATTAACCAACTATTGCTATCCGTCACATTATGTAGTAGAGCAATGTTATTAACTTCCTCTATGAAGCTATCAATCTTCCCATACCACATCGTTGTATTGGCCTCTTTACGAGTCTCATATAAATACGACTGCATATCATAATCAATGCCGTGTATTAAATCGTAAATAGCTTGTCCTTTTGAATTCTCACTTTCATAGGTAGAAAGATTTTCATTATATTGTTTTAAAATGTTCGTAGCATGTTGAACGGTTTCCACATCACTAGAAGCATTACCTATTAATTTTCCATAGGCAGATACAACTTTATCTTGCTCATCTGTACCAAGTTTAAAGTTTGGATTTTTGGCTATTTCATTTAAGGCTGGTAAACACTTATCTTGAAAACTTCTCTCATTTAAATAACCTAGTTCATCATTATAGAACGCTACATAAAAAGCAGAACGCAGTACCTCAACAAATGTTTCAATCCCCTTTGAATCATCCTTCGTAAATGAATTCCCTCTATTCCCTAATTCATTAATGATTACTTGCATACGCTCTTCATTTTGATAAAAAGCTTTTGTGTCATCATTAAATTGGAATAAGTCTGTAATTTGGTACCAACGGATACTGCCCAGCGTATGGATGAGGTCACGATCGCTCATTTTATTAAGCTCTGCCATCGAGTACTGCTCCTGCAATTGCTGTGTATCCATCTGTTCCATAATTGGTGCTGGATGTTGTGAAAAATCTCCAATTTCTAAACGTTCTTCATAGGATAATGTTTCTTCAGCCATTGTCGAATGCACCATTTCATCTTTCGACATTTCTATGCCAATGGGTTTCATTTGTAATACATTATACGGCGTTTTTTCTGCTGCCGATGCTTCCGCCTGTAGTCCACCTAACGAAATGGCCATTGTACTAACCCCAATTAACAACTGATTGAATGTAAATTTTTTCTTCATTCTATATCCTCCTATAGTCCTATTTATAATTTTCGTCAATATAGTTATTATTTGGTACTATATTACCTATATTAAAATAACATATTATGTAAAAATATCAACATCAAATGTTATATTTAGGAATATTTTCTTCCATATTTTGAACACTAAGACACATTTAGATCGTTTCCTTATTAAAAAAAGAACCCGAGATGCGGATTCTTTTTAGGCGTGATCATACAAGCGGAGAGAATACCCTTCTTTTCCTTTTGGCTCGCTAGATTTCCTTACATTATGATATTCTTGAAAATAAATAAGCTAGTACAGGGTAAATACCATTTCTCTGCCCTCCCCTCCTACATATTATAGGTTGTAGAAAGGGGGGATCTTCAATGGGATACGGATACGGCGGAAATGTAGGTAATATGAACAACGGCGGTTGTTATTATGGCGGCGACAATGGCGGCAGCTATAACGGTTCATCTTTTGTATTAATCGTAGTTCTTTTCATTCTTTTAATTATCGTTGGCGCTAGTTTTATGAGTGGTGGATACTAATACATCCCATTAGCACCTAAAAAAATCCCTTCAATATAATGAAAGGGTCACTTAAACCAGCCTAGTGATCCTTTTGCTTTTCACAAAGGAGCGATTCGTTTTTTGCAGCATTATAAACCGAGTATTTTTATGAGAATAATAAAAGGGCTCATTGGCTCTGCATTACTAACGATGGGTCTCATGTTCGTCGTAATCACTGTAGACGACAAGCAATTTCTCCAAAATGTATTAGTAAGAATTATCGGTGTCAGCAGTATTTTTATAGGCATCCAATTATTACATAAACAATTTCATCCTCATTCATACAATAAACCAGGTACGCCTAAATAAAGGGTACCTGGTTTATTTTTTTACATTTATCCTAAAGTCGATAAATAGATCCCTTTTTTATTGCGAAATCGTTATGATGGTCTATAAATCCTAGTTATCTTATCATATAAATAGTAATGTTAAGCGAAAAGCGTTTAACTAGGCATCTCCTGATTTGTTACTATGGGGTACTTCCTATGAGTGCCCCTCCCATTTTTCGGTCATTGAATATGCGAGATAAGAACGGTCTACTTCATTCATTTGGTTAATCGTTATTAACATTGAAAGTAAGCATAATAATATTGTTTTGCCATAACTAAAAAAAGTGAACATAATCAGTTGTAAATATAGTAGGTTTTTTGTTTTTGAGTAAATCCTCATCGATATAAACTTAGGAATTTTCCCAGAACCATCAATAATGAAGCACAATATAATACAAATAAACAAAAAATCCCCTTATTAAACCAAAATATTCTATTAATTCGCTACCAAAAGGAAAGCGAAAATGGTAGCTCTATTTACGAATACATGCACTCCTAATATTTTTTTGTGACTAGTGTTTAATTTATTATTGTTTTCATTGTTTTTGTTCTTTATTTCCTTCTTCGATATATAAAACATTATAAATCTTTAATTTCCATTTTCTAATAGCTTCAGATAAAAATTTAAAGCCTGTGAATTTTAACTGTTCGTCAAAATTCACAGGCTTTTTAAGTAGAGATTGTTTTTCCCAACCCCTTTTATTCTCTTTATTAATTTAATAAATATATTACTCTCTTTTTGCATCTAATCGCCGACGAAATACTAAAGCTGCAACAGCGAATATAATGAATGCTATTGTTGAAGCAGCTGTAACCATCAGTACCACATTTCCAATTGGAGATTTGAATAACAACGCGACCGAGATGATTAAAACGGCCCCAGTTATACCCATTCCCAAAATCGAGATTGCCAAAACCTTATGCATCTATTCACCTCACAGGTAATTGAAACAAGCTACCGCTCCGGCAATACCACCGGCACCAATAACTGCATATGCACCAATACATGCAGCACATATCGCAGCAGTCACTGGTGTCGGTGTTGCACACGAACCACCACACGCAACTGCAATAATATATGCCGCCGTAGCACCAATACCAAGTACTGCACCCAGACAACTTGCCACTGCTCCTACACCCGTCGCTTCCATAACTGGCTCCTCTGCAAGCATCTCTTCATCTGTAATATATGCAAGCTCAGTATCCACAGAATTACTACGTGATCCATCCAAATACGTCTCAACTCGGAAGTTTCCTAAATCATTCTTGGTAACCAACATTTCATTTGTTTGTAATACAGTATTATCCTCATCGAAGAATACTGTTATATTACTAGGAAGGCTATAATCCCCATGCAAAGGAACTGTAACAACCGTAACTCCACCACCAACAGTGTACACACTCGAACCTTCCAAATCAAAAGCAGACACAGGAGCTACATTCTCAACTTCACCCTCCTTGACTGCTCGGAGCGTCGCATTTACCAGTTCCTTAGCAAGTTTGCCAGAAACTACAACAACACTCGAAGAATCCTTAGCTTGCACGGACATATCTTGAGCTGGAGAAAAACCTAAACAAAAAATAGTAAAGATCATTAATACTGGCAAAATTATTTTTTTCGCCTTCGACATAATAAAACCTCCTATTTTTGGTATTTTGTTACACACTTTATTAATTCAACACCCAATTGGAATATACCTTCTATAAAAAGTAATTTTTTACATTTAATCTTAAAAAGAATTATCTGTTGCTACTCTCAATCCTTAAAGATTTGGGACAAAAAGAAAAAATGTTAGAATTGACGAGTCAATCAGATGATGAAGAAAAAAAGAGCGCAAGCCAAGTTTATAGATTTTTTACATAAACAATTGAAAAACCGTCCTCTAGATTGGTAGAAATAACTTCCAACGGAACATATATTCGTGTATAATTTTAGTATATTAGCGAATGGAGGAAGAATATGAACGCAATTGATCTACTTGTATTAAATTTCGAGGAAGTGCGGAGACGTAGTATTAAGCTATGGACATCTATCCCCCAAGAACAGTTACGTTGGAAGCCCGATCATGAGGCAATGTCTTGTATCGAGATGATACGACATGTGCTTGAAAGTGAACATTATTACCACCAGGCGATTAAAAATAAAGGCAGTCTAGCTACGTATGAATCTCCATTTGAAAACCGGCCTTACACCACTGTTGAAGCAGAACTATTATGGGCAGAGCCTTATCGACTTGAATTTATGGAAATGGTTCAATCATTCGCGAATGAGGATTTAACAAGGATTCAAATTGACCGCTCAGATGTAGGATACATAAGAGATTTGGGAGATATGTTGCTGAGGGTTGCCTACCATGAATCCGTTCATACGGGGCAATTACTGGATTATTTACGAACAGCAAAAGTGACGATCCCGAAAATTTGGGATTAATGATGAAAGGTGTATCACTAGTAGATACACCTTTTTTAAATGAGCGTTAAAATATCCTTCGGTTCCTGTAAAACATAATCCGCCTCTTCGTACCCCTTAGTCGTTTTGGCCCCCCACAGAGCAAGGGCAAATTTGGCTCCTGCTTGTTTTGCGCATTGCAAATCATATATCGAATCCCCAATATAAATAGCATCCTCAGGGGTTACCTGCAATAATTCCAGACAGGCTAAAAGAGGCTCTGGGTGAGGTTTATGTTGCTCCGTATCACTGGCACTAATAATTTGCGTGAAATAATTACTTAACCCAAAAGGATCAAACTCATCTGTTACTTCTTGTCTTGTTTTCGATGTAACAATGCCGAGCTGTATCGGTTTACTTGCTAAGGATTGGATGACCGCTTCCAATTTGGGAAAGACCGAAACCTCCTGTGAAAAATCAAGAACAGCTGTAGACCATTTTTGATGAACCGTCTCTATATTATCAACGTTTAGCTGTTGTAATGTGTCCTTCCCTGGAATGCCTAGGGCAAACCTTAATTCATCCAAAGCATACTCTTTTGCTGTTTCCTCACGCAATGTCCTTTGCAGCGATTGTAAAATCGCTTGTTCTGTATCCAAAATCGTTCCATCTACATCAAAAATAATCGCCTGTAGCATGACCATTCCACCTTCCTTATAAATGATTGCTTTTGACAAACATACATAATTGTTGGTACCTGTCCTCATCATAATCTTTCTGACCGCGTATAAACTTCTCTTTTAAATTATAAAAACAAATGTCAAGATATTCCTTATTATGATGCTGCTTGAAAGGTATTTTTTCCTCGACTGCCCCTAACTCCTCAAAGTATTTGTTCATCTTTTCAAATGTTCTAATTTGATAGCCACGCTTTTTCATTTCGCTAATGACCATTTCCGTATAAATAAACAAGTCGTCTTTAGGATATTCGTATAGATAATTAATGAGTATATGCTTATCTTCCTTGGCAAATATACTATTTAATTCTCGCCATTGTGAAAGTAGCTGCCCTTTTGGTAGGAAGGCTATTAAATCTACATGCCATAATCTCATGCTCTCTCCCCTTTCTATTACTCACCCAATCATGTAAAATATTCCATATTAGTAAAACACAAATGGAGGTATATTACTATGGAAATAAAAATTGCCACACTTGATGCCATTCCACAAATCGAGGTGTTATACCAAGAGCTCTTTTTAGAAATGTCCATTCTACAACCTAAATATATCAGACCTACTAAACAAGATGTCAATTTTATTCGCTTTACAATTATCGAGGAAGATTCCGATATTTTAATTGCTGAAAAAGATCATGAAATCGTTGGGTTTTTATTACTAAAGGAAATGACGACCCCTCGCTATACATGCATGGTTGAATACAAATACGCGTTTATTATTGATGTCATTGTTGGCAAGCGATATCAAAGTAAAGGAATTGGAACGGCCCTACTGCTAGAAGCGAAAAAATGGGCTGATACACGCAAATTGGATTATTTGGAGTTGAACGTTCTGTCTGGAAATAAAGGAGCTATCGCTTTATATGAAAAACTTGGGTTTCAGGATATGAACCATACGATGCGCTTTGAGTTGTAGAGAGCTCTCAAGCAATGAAAAACTTGCGCTCAGCCCTTAATATGCATATAATCAAAAAGTCGCCTATACGAAAGGGCGACTTTTTTGATGTTTATTTCGTTTTATGGCATAGGCTGATAAATATTTTCGCTCAAAGAACCTATTACCCATTGATTATTTCTCTTCGTTATTAAAATCTGCTGAGAAATTTCATTAGATTGATTAGGTAAACTCTCTCTACGATAAATATACAAATTTGTTTCTTTTGGATAATAATAATTATAACTTGTTGTATATGGAGCTAAATCTGTATAGGTTACATTTCTCATAATAATTAAATTAATCATTTCATCAGTAAAGTATGGCTTTAAGTATTGTCTTTTTTGCGCGACATTCGACAAATTCTTCACTTTGTTAATCGCCTCATCGAGTAGCTTATAGCCATCTCGATAAAACAGTGGTTGTGCATAAACAACGAATCTATTTTGCTCTGAATAGGAACTAGCCATCCGAGCTTTTTTATCCCAATACGTACTATGTCCTAATGCATCACCAATAAATCTAATGGGTAAAAAAATACTGCCATTTTCTAAAAGTAATGAGACATCCATTTGAATTTGCTCATTATTGACTTTTAATACCTTTGAGCCAAGTGTCATTTTCATCACCGTCTTGTCAGTGATGACCGTAGCCGTTTTTGTAGCATTATCCCAATTTACCTTGGCTTTTAGCTTTTCACCTACAGCTCGTATAGGCGCATACAGTCTAGCATTCACGACTTTACCATTGTAGATTTCATAATCCTTTTCACTGGCATAGGCAGTACTTTGGACAGTGCCTACCTGAAATAAAACGACCAGCGCCAGTAAACCACTCACTATTTTTTTCATGATTCCCACTCTTTCATCTTGTCATTATCCGTGTCTTAATATATCATATTTTTACTAAATTTAATAGTTTTATTAAATTCCGTTAAATCTTTCTAGGCTTTTAATAGAAAAAAATAGACAAAGTCCTATTCAAGACTTTGTCTATTTTCTGAGCTGATTTCAGCCAGTATCGCTTGTCTATATTAATTCACTTTCTTTCAGTAAGTCATAAATAATCGTATCTTTTGTTTTGTGAATTCCTAATTTACCAATTTGTTTTAAAATAAATGGTGCATCAATATCTGTTAATTTTTTGCCATCTAATAAGCGAGCAGTTGAAGCTAATAATGTGCGAACATCAAAAGAAGATGCGAATACTTCTGGAACTCCACGATCAATATTTAATAATTGATAGACTGCCTCCATCGCAGTTCTTACTGAATATTCAGTTGTAAAAACGGTATCTCTTACAGTTTCACTAAAGTTGCCAATGAAGGCTAAATTAGCAGACCCTTCTGGCACAACTAGTGGACGATCTCCCATGGCTCTTGGCATGAAGTAAGAGGTGATATAAGGCATATAGCACGGAATCGTATTACAGGAATTTTCGGCGATGTCTGGAATTTCATCAACCGGTACACCCATATGGTAGAGCCACTCTTGTGCTATCTCAATACCTGAACATTCCGTAATGCTTTTTTTAATAAAATCACCTGGTTTATTTGATAGTAAACCATAAATCCAAACGACTAATTGGTCTTTTGGTTGATGTTTAAAGTGAGGTTGTCGGTTTAACGTATAGCTTAGCATCCAATTAGAATCTGTAGCTGTGACAATCCCTCCAGTCACTACTTTGCCTGCATACGGGTCTCTTTTACTAATTTTTTCAATATAAGGTGCCACTCGATCGTCTAAAGTTGTTAGGGTGGCGGAAACAAACCAGCTTTCTTCTGGAAGATGATCACAGAATTTTTCTGGTCGTCCAAAGTCAGTATCCTGGGCAGCGATGTTTTTCCACAGTGACCAGCTTCCACCTAATTCTTTATTAACAGGGGCTGGTGTATAATTATCCCCGTATGTTGTACTCTCCGTAATACTACCATTTGTCACAAATACCAATTCATTTTCTGTAAGTTCAATATTCTTTTTCTCACCATTTTTTCTTAAAACTAATGTATGAGCTACTTTTTTGTCGCCCACTTTATCGACCAAAACATTCTCCACTACCGTATTATATTGAAAATCAACATCATGACCTTCTAAATATTTTATCATCGGCAGCACTAACGATTCATACTGGTTATATTTCGTAAATTTCAATGCTGATAAATCTGGTAATCCACCAATATGGTGAATGAAACGCATAATATAACGGCGCATTTCCATTGCTGAATGCCATTTTTCAAACGCAAACATAGTGGACCAATACAGCCAAAAGTTCGATTCAAAAAATTCCTCTGAGAAAACATCTGTAATTTTTTTATCCTCTAGCTTTTCCTCAGGTGTAAAGAATAATTTAATCATTTCCTCAGATGACTGATCCGATAAGGTGAACTTGCCATCATCCTCAAGTCTTTGACCTCTATCTTTTATTAAACGACATTTTGAATAATTAGGGTCCTCTTTGTTTAACCAATAAAATTCATCTAACACAGAAGCATTGTCTACCTCTAATGAAGGAATGGAACGGAATAAATCCCATAGGCATTCAAAATGATCTTCCATTTCTCGACCACCGCGAATAATAAATCCTCTCGTCGGATTAAGTATGCCATCAAGACTACCTCCTGAAATATCTAACTCTTCCAGAATATGAATGTTCTCACCTTTCATTTGGCCATCACGAATTAAAAAACATGCTGCTGACAGCGAGGCTAGGCCTGAACCAATGAGATAAGCAGATTTTTTATCTACTCCCTCCGGTTTTTTAGGACGTGCGAAAGCTTCATAGTTACCATTGCTGTAATACATATTACCGCCTCCATATTTATTATTCCAATATAGAATAACATGAATTACCACAGAAATGGTAAAATAAGCGAATGATTAACAAAATATTCAAATTCAAAAGAAAGCACTCCATTTGAAGTCCCCTATAATTGGACATAACAGTCGTTTGTATTTTTATAAGTGGATGATGAAGTATGAAAAATCACGATCTACGCCTAGCTCAATGCCTTAAAAAGGAAAATAGAATACAATAATTGGATGTTCAAATTGCATAAATATTATATCGAAAAATCATTCGTCACATAAATTTTGATTCTCCATCGCTAAAACTCTCTTTTATGTTGACCCATTTTTTCATTACCTCTTTTAAAATTGCCTGTCATTTTCGCTAATAATAATTGAACTTCTATTGTCTGTTGTTCCGCTTCATGGATTTTTGCTAAAAGACGCTCTGCCTCTTTTTCCTTAACCACTTTAATTTGTTTCCCCTCGTAATAAATAGCGACAGTCCCTTTTTTCGTAATTTGATATGTAAATGGCTCCTCGCTTAATCGATTTCGTTTATCAATTCCACTCACTTTGTCCAACTCCCGTCCTCATTATTGTCCACATCCATAAAATATTTTTGACGTCTTGTTATTTTCCACATCACCAACATCTGTATGTTTCTACGGTTCTGCAGTAATACTAATTAAGATTAGATTAGTTAGTAATGAAAGGGTAAAAGATGATTTTACATTTATTTTTAGTTTTTCTAATTCCTTGGACGATTTGTCTCATGCATCTATACAAAAAAGATAAAGTATTGCTTTTTTTAGTGGCTCCATTTTTTAGCGTCGTGGCTTATCTCATGAATGCTCTCGGCTTTTATTTCGATTTTTGGGAGGTGCTACCTTTTCCCGAACAAAAAAGTTTTGCTTCACTCCCTTTTGATGTTGGCATATACCCTGTCTTATCCTGCTACTGTATCTATTCCATAAAAATAACGAACAAACCTTTTTTGATTCTATTATTAATGACATTGCTCACCACTCTTTTAGAAGGGATATTTGTTTTCTTTGATAGGGTCATCTATCAAAACGGATGGAATATTTATTTTACCTTTTTCTCCTATTTGCTCCCTTATTTATTTTTGTATGGGTATTATAGATTTTTACTGAAAATACGCGTCCTCCAATAACTTATAGTTTTAATTTCTACTGAAGAGGCAATCAACTAGATATACTAAGCGAACTCAACATATATATAGTAGTAGTTAAGCTAAACTAGTTTAACAACCTCCTGATTTGTTACTTAGGGTCACTTCTAACCAAAGTGACCCTTCATATGTTTAATAGGATTTACATAAGTTATTAGGAAGATTTAGCAAACGTAAAATTTACAATATATTGAAACTTTTCCCTTCCTATTTTCGTTTTCAAATTAAAAAGGAGGAACTGTTCCATGATGAGTATGCTAAATGTGGGAAGCCTAGTCCTTGGATTAATAGCCATATTGTTACCCATTGCTAGTCTTTCAGCTACTTCGAAACTAAGCCAACATTATAGATTAATGTTAAGCATACTAAGTCTAAGTGCTTGTGCTATTTCGATTAGTTTCCAATTATTTTATAATTTCCATCTTGTGAAGATTGAGGATTGGAGTGCTCTTATGGATATTACAAGAAGTTCCGTACTGGCTGTCCTATTCTTATTAGTAAGTACGATTCTATTAAATATCCTCATTCTTATTTTTAAACGAAATGGAGTATAAGACCGAACACGTAGTAACGCTGTTATGAGGCTACTACGTATTTTGTATGATTTCCCTTCTCCACATTTCTATAAATTCAAATAGTTTTTATAAAAGGAGGTGGATGTATGTCAAAAATACCTATTTATATAAAGCTGCTCATTGGTATTGGGATGATTATTATCCTTACCTCACTGTTTCTGTTAAAGGAGCATCCCTATTATTTATGGCTAAGATGGACAGGCAATATTTTATTGATCGTCGGTATTGTACGAATTCCTTTTACAAGGGAAACTGATAAAAAACAAGTCAATATTCGATAAATCCCTTGGACTTTTAGGTAAATTTTCACATAAATAAATCCTTTTATTTCTAAGTCTTTTCCTTTATTATCAATAAGGGCACCCTAAAATAGAGAGATAGAGGTGCTGACATGTTTGGTATTATTCATTATGAAATGTTTTTATTAACAGGGATTTTATTAAATCTAGTTCCTGGCGCAGACACTATGTATATAATTGGACGAAGTATTGCCCAAGGGAAAAGAGCGGGTGTATATTCTGTTTTTGGAATTATTACTGGCTCCCTAATTCATACGTTATTGGTTTCTTTTGGTCTATCACTCATTCTGACAAAATCAATTGTATTATTTACAATCATTAAGGTAATGGGTGTTATATACCTCGCTTATTTAGGAATAAAGATGATACGCGATCAGTCAACGATCGATTTTGAGTCATCTACTAGGACACTAAACTTAAGAAAAATTTATATACAGGGCCTATTTACAAGTTTGACGAATCCAAAGGTTTCCTTATTTTTCATTGCGTTTCTTCCGCAATTTATTGATGTTCACGCATCTGGGCCCATTCCATTCCTCCTTTTAGGCCTTACTTTTACAGCAACTGGACTTGTCTGGTGTTTAGTTGTTGCTTACTTCTCCTCGTATATGACGACAAAATTACGAGGCAATCAAAAGTTTGGACGCCTTCTAAATAAGGCGACAGGAATACTATTTATTTATATGGGCTTCCAATTGCTGCAAACAAAAGCTCCGCATTAATACGAAATTTTACAACTATGCCCCCCACGAACAGCCCCTTCCATTTTGAAGAGGCTGTTTGACTATAAAGTAGGCAACTATCAAAAGAAATGATGCAAATGAGACAAGCGAATTGATCATTTATAAAGTTTACTTAATAATTCTGTGTTGATAGGCAGAATCTTTTCTTCTACAATCAGGTTAGAATGTTGAAGATCATTCTTTTAAGAAAAATTTTCAAAGGGAGAGTGAAAATGGACCTATTACTTTGGATAACTATTGGCTTCACACTAATTGGATTTGTTGTTCTCACTTCTATGAAAAAAGGGATGGAAAGTAAGATCACTTTTATAAAAGCAAATAGGGAAAACGAGGGAAACTCATCAAAAGCTACATCCGTAATTTGGTGGATATGGGGTTCCACTGCTTGGGGGATAGTGAGTATGTTTCTTGTAATTTGGTGGTTGCATAATCATTTTAGATGAACCGCAAAAAGCCATCCCCTCCACAAGCGGAGAGAATGACTTTCCTTCATAAAACGTATTACGACAAATTACAGCTTTGCCCAACGTTCCTCTAACCAGTTCATAAATTGTTCACCTTTGTCGCCTTCATACGCATCAAAGACATCTAAACGCATCCGTTTTAGTTTATCCGCAAAGTCTGCCACTGTATGGTCCTTCGGCAAGCTCTTTTTAACGCGCAGGAAAATTTTATCTGTCCCTTTGATAATATCAAAACGTGCTGGTGATGGCTTCTCTACGTCCTCGCCAAGCGCCGCAAGTGCTTCATAGGCTGCTACCTGCACCTTGTAGACAGTATCATGCTGCATACGATTTATTAATAAATCTATGATATTGTCATGTTGATAAGCCGATAACTTTTCGACTGCATCTAAACGCTCTCGCCAGCTAGATGTATAATTGGCCTGTTTTTTTAATGCTTCATACTGCTCAGGTAATGCTGTTTCAAACTGTTTCAAATAATTGCACCTCTTTTTTTAACTAGAGGAAAAATAAATTCTTTTTCTTCTGCTTCACTTATTATACGTTGTCTTGGTGAAAATAGCGATAATTCGTTAGTAAGGACACATACAGAAAGCTACATTAAGGTGAACCGTATTATAGGGTGCAATCGTTAAACAAGAAATATACTAATCATCTCCCATAATCGGGCGAAATTCTGTATGAAGGATTAGCGCTTGTTTTCATTTGACCGAGGGCTATCGGACCTTCTGCTTTTTTATTTGCTTATCCTCCTATTCTCCTTGTTATTCTTAACATAAAGTTATAAAATCAGATGAAAAAGAAGGTCTTTTGATGTTAGAAAAATTAAATGTATTTCTCCAAAAATACATTGCGATCTTGACACCATTAAGTTTAATTTTAGGTGTATTATTAGAAAGGATAGGACAAAGCTTATTATTCCTCGTATCATGGCTATTTGCTTTCATGACATTTTCAGGAAGCTTACATATGAAATTTAAAGATGTAAAAATCTTTGTGAAGCATCCCGGACTTATTATCTTCTCCATTATTTTTCTTCACCTATTCATGCCATTATGGGCGTATTTCTTATCTACTGTTATCTTTGACGACCATTTGTTAACGGTCGGATTTGTTTTAGCGGTTGCACTTCCAACAGGCGTTACAAGTGTTATTTGGATCAATATTTGCAAAGGAAACTTACCGTTAGGCTTATCGATCATTTTAATCGATACGCTCCTATCTCCATTTATTCTCCCTTTCATTCTTTTCTTTGTGTCGGGTGAAAAAATTGAATTAGACGTTCTCTCGCTTATACTTAGCTTACTCTTAATGATTGTCTTGCCGACGATTCTAGGTATATTCGTGAATGAATGGTCAAAGGGAGAAATACCAAAGAAAATTGGGAAGAAGCTTGCACCTTTTTCAAAGCTATGTTTATTTGCCGTTATTTTAATTAATAGCAGTGCGATCGCTCCATACTTGAAAGATTTTAATCTACACCTATTGTTCGTAATATTATTAGTGTTTCTGATTGCTGTTTCAGGCTATGTTTTCGCCTTTCTAATTGGTCGCTATCTGCTAAAAGACTATTCACATATGGCTACCTTTGTCTATACTGGCGGTATGAGAAATATTGCCGTTGGAGTCATTGTGGCCACAACATACTTCCCAGGTAAAGTAGCAATGCCTGTCGTGTTTGGGATGTTATTTCAACAAGTCCTTGCTTCAATTTTTAGTAAAATGGTGATAAAAAGAACCGCTGTAATGGCTGACAATCAAGTTTCACATTAGGTGGTGTTTTCATAAAAAAAGAATCAAGCTTCATTCGCTAATCTAATTTTTAGGGGGGATGTTATGACTGTTAAAAATAGGAATTTCATTTGTTTCATTAGTGGCTTAGCATTATTTTTAGTAGGAGCCTATAAAATCTTTACCGATCACTTGGAAGCTATGTCCCTACTGGTAGCTTATATATTCTTCGTTTGTGGATTCATAGGGTCTGTTTTTAGTATTCTATCGTTATTTAGAGCAGCTCGAAATTAGCGTGGCTATTCAATAGGAATGGCTTCTATGAAATCATAGACTTTTCCCTTATACTGATAAAAATATATGAATAGGATGGTGTGATCTAGATGATGTATGCTCCATTATTTGAACAGGACGTTCCAGCACTTCTTCTTCCTTAACGGTAGAAGCGCTTTTTCTCCGTTAAGGACATAGGTAACTATGAAAACGGAGGAAAAAACATGAGAAAACAATTAATCGGCGCCCTCTTTTTATCGCTTGCGGCGAGCATTTGGGGTGCTATGTATGTAGTTGTCAAAGTTGTGGTGGAGGTCGTGCCACCGTTAGAGCTTGTTTGGATTCGTTATGTAATTGCCGTCTTTGCACTTGGTTTGATTGGCATTATGACGAAACAATCTTGGAAAATCGCTAAAAAGGATTGGCTCCTTATTTTTCTTGTCGGTCTAATCGGGAATACGATTTCGATTGTTACTCAAGAAATGGGCACCATGCTTTCCACCGCACAAATGGGTGCGATTATTACGGCTACAACACCTGCTTTTATGGTTGTCTTTGCACGTGTCCTATTAAAGGAAGACATAACCGTGAAAAAATGCTTGTCTATTATCCTAGCAACGATTGGTGTTGGTGTCATTGTAGGCCATGGCGGAATTGATAGTACCCAGCAATTAGGTGGACTCTACTTATTGCTTGCTGCCTTAACATGGGCATTGATGTCTGTTCTAGTAAAAAAAGTTCCAAGTCATTACTCTCAAATTGTGGTGACAACCTATTCTTCCTTCATTGCCGTCATCCTATTGACGCCTTTTGTCATTCCAAGGTTAATAGAGATGAATCTATCCATTGTTGTGCAGCCAACGATTTCAGGTGGCTTGCTCTATTTAGGTATTGTTTCAACGGCTGGTGGTTTTTTATTGTGGAATAAAGGGCTTCAACTAATGAATGCTTCTAGTGGGGGCTTATTTTTCTTCTTTCAGCCCGTTGTCGGTACATTTTTAGGCTGGCTCCTTTTAGGGGAGACGATTGGTCTTTCGTTTTGGTTGGGCTCGCTTTTCATTTTTAGCGGTGTATTTATGGTCATTCGAGAAGAGTAAAAGAATGTGCGTTTCTATCTTGTATAGAGGCGCACTTTTTTTATTCAGCTACTGACGGTTATGCCGTGTTTGTAGTCATGTTCCTACAGCTCTCCTCATATATTGCAACAGTTTAAAGGAGCTGATGATTTGATTCCCCTTTTAGAATCCATAAAGGAACTATCATTTCTAGTTATACTTATTTCTAGTATGGTGTATTGCAGACATCTTAAATTAACAAAATGGAAAAGAAAACTGACGATTGGTGAATGGACAATGTATATCGTTACTTCCACCGCACTTTCTGTTTATGCCGTACTTTATTTTGCTTTTCTATTGGGAACAAAATAGAGGGAAAAATAATACTAGTTAACCTTAAAGACTTCATTTTAGGAGGGGTTTTTTATGTTTCAAACAGTAGAGCATTTTTTACAATCTTGGACATTTGAAGCTACTGCTACACAAAATTTACTTCACCAGCTTACCGATGAATCGCTTCATCAAGCAATAACGGCTGAACATTGGACCTTAGGACGTATCGCTTGGCATACTGTCACAGCTATTCGAATTATTTCCGCCAATACCAATCTAACATTCGAGGCACCAGCAGAGGATTTTCCTGCTCCCACTTCCTCAATTGATTGCAGATAGTTATCATCAAGCGAGTAATGCCTTTATTGAAGCAATAGAAACACAATGGACAGACCAAACCATGAATGAAATGATTGATTTTATTGGTCAATCCATCCCTAACGGCTCTCTTTTATTATTTTTATTGCAACATCAAAGTCATCATCGTGGACAAATAACTGTGCTCATGCGACAAGCCGGCTTAGCTGTTCCAGGCATTTATGGTCCCGCCAAAGAGGAATGGGCACAGTTTGGGTTACAAGCCCCCAAAATGTAAATGAAGCTAGACAGACACTATTCAAAGCGAGGTTGCCCATTAAAGGACAACCTCTTTTTTGAGAGCTTATTTAAGAGTAGCTAACCAATTATTTGTATCTGCAATAGTTGGGTTTGCTAAATAATGGCCACCTTCAATTTGCATTGTTTGACCTGTCATAAATTTTGATTCGTCCGAGGCTAAAAATACCACTGCGTGACCGATATCATCTGCTTCACCATGGTAGGGTAGGGCATTAAATTTAGAATAGATTGCTAGCAATTCATCTGGCATATTATTTTTGGCTGCTGGTGTTAAAATGAGACCTGGTGCGACCGCATTACAGCGAATTTTATCTTTGCCATATTGAGTGGCAATGTTCTTAGTCATATTGACCACGCCTGCCTTTGTAGCACCATAGGCTGTACGGATTTGGTCACTAGCGAATGCAGCCATGGAAGCTGTGTTAATAATAGAGCCCCCACCTGCCTTTTGCATATGTGGAATCGCAAAACGACTTCCAAGTAAAATGGATTTTAAGTTCACATTGACTAAACGATCCCATTCATCTAAGTCGATATTCACCACATCTAAATCCTTCTGCAAGTTTGTTAAACCAACATTGTTAAACAATACAGTTAATGTACCGTATTGTTCCACCGTGAAGTTCACTGCCGCTTCAATTGAAGAAGCATCCCCTGCATCAAGGAAAATCGCTGAAGCCTCGTAACCTTCTTTTACTAAAGAATGTGCCGCTTCTTGAGCACCCTCAATATTGAAATCAGCAATAACCACTTTTGCGCCTTCCTTGGCTAATAAGATTGCTGCTGATAAACCAATTCCTGATGCGCCACCTGTTACTAAAGCTACTTTATTTTGTACACGATTCATATTTAATTCCTCCTTATAACAAAAAAGAGCAACACACTCTTTCTTTCAGATAAATAGTTTAACACTAAACTATTTATTTTTAAACTAAAAAGACTAGCCCATTGATTACCTGTGCCATCTTTTTTATGTTATATTTACATAAATTACATAAAGAGGTGTTTATATGGAAAATGATAAAATGAATTGTAAAGCATGTGGAAACGATGCCTTTGCTTCAGGACAAATTGGCAGCTTCACGAGTGAAGGAAATATACGGCCTTTCGGTTCAATTATGGCTACTGGATCTCCACTTATTTTAACGTTTTGCACAAATTGTGGGGAAGCTGCATCCATTAAAGTAGCTAAGCCGGAGAAATTTAAGTAAGGTAGCGAGTAGGTGAATATATGCCTCATTGATAGACAGTTCATGGTGGAAAGTTGATGGCGTGTTACAATGCAAGACACCTCAATCCTCCCCCTTCTATGCAAGAAATAAATAATTATGCTATAATACATTGGAAAACCTCAAAGGGTCAACCAATTCTTGTCTGTAGCGAATAACCTCGCTACAGCTTTTTTATATGATCGCTTACTTATTTATTAACACAATTTAAAAAATAAAACGAGAGCATCCATCCTTTCAAAAGAAGTGAAAATTGCTCCCGTTTTTATGTTTCCTTATTATTTTTCTTCCCCCATTGATACGGCTTTTTCGACCAATTCCACAGAAAAATAAAGAGATATAGGATGACCATCGTAATTATCATCATTGTCACGTTTTCGCCCCATGTAATAGATGCTTGTTTCCTCCATTGATTGATTGTTCTTACGATGAAGTAGGTAATTGGATAAATGAAATAACTTAATTGAGCTCGTTTCATGATTCAAACATTGACGTAAGCTTCATGGTAGTTTTCCAATTACGAACCGTTGCGGGCATCTCGAGCTTGGGCAATTGTTGGCTCAGTTTAGCATTGCGGATGCTCTTGTAAAATAAAAGATAAACGTCTCTGCCAATGATGACGCAACGCTCTTGATCATTTTCATAGGATAAGTACTTATGACGAATCTCTT
This sequence comes from Lysinibacillus sp. GW247-5R2A, assembly GCF_059424475.1. Classification (NCBI taxonomy): domain Bacteria; kingdom Bacillati; phylum Bacillota; class Bacilli; order Caryophanales; family Bacillaceae; genus Lysinibacillus; species Lysinibacillus sp. GW247-5R2A. The sequence continues at coordinate 171,272 of NZ_JBWKZL010000011.1, forward strand.
CTGTTGGGACAGCAGGTAAAAAGGCAACATGTAGGCTTTCCCCAACTGCTGTGGCACTTGCTTCAGCGATGTCTTGCTGAGAAAATGGGCAATTGTTGACGATATGCTGAAGTTCCTCAGCGCTTCTAATGATAACTGTGCTTGTAATATCAAAATTCATTTGGATTGTTTCATGAATTTGCTTCTGCAAAACTTCCTCTAATTCGGTCGATTCAAAAAGAATATTTCCACTTTGAATATAGGTACGAATGTTTTGCAATCCTAGCGGTATAAGAGCTTCTCTTAAGTCAGCCATTTTTATTTTATTATGTCCACCTACATTAATCCCTCTTAGTAATGCTACATAGTTCATGCTACACTCCCACCTTTCTCTCTACTCTCATTATAGCCATAATTAGGGAATAATAGGGGAAAACTGCACCTAGGAATTCTAAGTGCAGTTTAATCCTTATGCTAAACGCTCAATGTCCTTTATTAAACGCTCCACATTTTCTTTTTTTGTTGCCCAGCTTGTACAAAAGCGAACAACCGTATGTGTTTCATCGAATGTTTCCCAAACGGAGAATGAATATTTTTCGCCTAATGTTTTCAGTAAATCATTCGGCAAAATCGGGAATTGCTGATTGGTTTTCGAATCATAGCGTAATGCAAAGCCTTTATTGATAAATGCCTGTTGAATGAGCATCGCCATCTCTACTGCATGTTGGGCAATATCCAAATAAAGATGGTTCTCCAATAATGTTTCAAACTGAAGACCTAGTAATCTACCTTTTGCCAGTAGCCCACCTCTTTGCTTGATCATATAGCGAAAATCTCGTTGGTAGGCAGGATTTACGATTACGACCGCCTCGCCGAATAGTGCCCCCATTTTTGTACCACCTATATAAAATACATCGCAAAGCTGAGCAATATCTGCTAAAGATAAATCATTATCCTGTGCTACTAAACCATAGCCTAAACGGGCGCCATCTAGAAACAATGGCAATCCACAATCCCGGCAAACTTTACTTAATGCGGTTAATTCAGCTTTACTATAAGTTGTTCCATTTTCTGTTGGATGGGATATGTACACTAAGCCTGGCTGTACCATATGTTCATGTGTGCTGTCTTGCCAGTGTGCGTCATAGCATGCTTTAACCTGTGCGGCCGTTATTTTGCCATCATCACTAGGCAAAGTAAGCACTTTATGACCGGTCGCTTCAATTGCCCCCGTCTCATGGATAGCAATATGGCCTGTAGTTGCAGCAATAACGCCTTGATGAGGACGTAGGATGGAGGCGATTACAGTTGTATTTGTCTGCGTGCCACCAACTAAAAAATGAACGTCTGCCTGCTCGGCTGCTATCGCTTTTTTGATATACGCTCTAGCTTTTTCAGAATGCTCATCCATGCCATAGCCCGGTGATTGCTCTTCATTGGTTTCCACTAATTTTTGCAAAATTTGCGGATGGGCGCCTTCTGCATAATCATTTTCAAATCGTATCATATCTTTCCCTCCAAATTCTCTCTGTATCTATCCCTTATTTTACAACCTTATGATGGTAATAATCTATGGTTAGTTAGTCGGAAGGACTTATTTAGCTTTGGAGGCTGCTAACAGAAAGTTAATCCACATTCAACAACAAGGAAAAACTACGGGCATAGATAATACAGGACAATCGCTCTCAGCTTAATATATTGCTGTATATTCGCTATGCTCATTCCACCTCTATATCCTTTAATTCATAATTTTTATTTGTTTAACTGTAAACTAACTGATATACTTATTGTATCAATGCGCAGTAATGGGGCGAATTTATATCAAATTTTGCCCTCACGCATAGTGTACAAGCCGACTTGTTTCACAAATCTCTGCCATCTGAAAATATTGAAAATGGAGAGGATAAGTATGTACAAAGAAGATCGGCTACCACAAAACCAAAAAGAGGGTATTTTATTTTTATTGATTGTTTCAGTTATTTCTGTCAATACCATTGCACCCATTATTGTTGGGCTAGAACGAGGTTTTAGTATAGCTGTATATACGGAGACACTTAAAATTATTCCCATTATGTGGGTCATTGTCATTTTATTAGTGAGCGCTGTTGCGGGTCCCTTAGTTGGAAAAATAATGCCTGTTATAATAGGCCCAACAGATGGGTTCAATGCACGCGTGCTATTGGATACATTATTACATGTAACGGTATTGTCTATTTTTTTATCAATCATTGGTCCTTGGGTCGGAACCAAGCAAATTAGCTTAGAGCCCTTTCAACAATTTCTTCACATTTGGCCAAGGAATTTTGCTGTGGCTTTTTGGATTGAACTTTTATTAGCACAGCCTATTGCTCGATTTGTGATGAAAAAACTACATCAAAGACAGTCCATTCAAGCACATCAATTATAAATATGAATTTGCCTAATGAGTATTATTGATCATTAGGCTTTTTTAATCCTCTTCCATTCAACTGATTGATCAATCCCCTGAAGGACCGCATGACGAATCATGAGTTGTTGAACTATTGTCAGCACAATGATGGTTCTCCTGAATAGTAGTATGTGAATGATGCCCATGGAAATCGTTTGTTGCATGTAGATCATGTATTTGCTCATTGGATTCGTTAGATTTTTTGCTAACATTACTGATGATGCTGACGACTACGACAATGCCAATAAATATAATAAAAAATTCCATTTTTACCATACCTCCCTCTTCCATTATAAAGATTATAACATGGCGTTGATAAAAAAATGATAGTTATTCTTCTATGTAAATTTCCCCATTCCCCCTTTAGAGGACAGGTCGTTTTAGGAACCATTCTCAATGAATGGCTCTCTGTTATGTTATGAGACGATTTGATCCAACTTCTCTGGCTTTCGTCTATTTATGGTGAAATGACGGACAAAAATAATACCACAATCGAATGGATTGTGGTGTGTGAATTATGATTGAGATTTACGTGATGATGATTCGTTCGAACAATGAGTATCGTTTGAATTTTTCTTTTGTTCTTTTGTTAACGCATTATCTTCACGCACATCTAAATCATCTGGACTTAAATCTGTCGCTAATTCCGCCAACTCTGATTGACGTTTATATTGCTTGCCCTTTGTCAAAATGATCACCTCCAAGTAATATTACATTGCCCTAATTGGTTTGATCTCATTCTTGGAAAGGTATGAAATAATCATTTCTAGCTATGCTAATTGAGGGACAGGCTGGTTCAAAAGATGGTGATATGCCTGTAAATCTTGCTCATATATTTTTTTATAGGTCGCCAGGCTATGCTGCTTTATAAAATCAAAATCCTCATCACATACGAAGTGATGTTTACGATTAAGAGCCCGAGCATTTTCCCATGCTGTTTGCTCAAATTGAATATTCATGTCATGTTCCTCCAGCAACATCGTTAACAGATGCTTATGAAGATAAATTTCCTGTAAGGTATGTTGTTTTTTCATTGTAAAAATTTCAATAGTACGTGGAAGCGATGTTTGTAATGCTTCACGATCCACCGCATGACCCAGTTCATGTAAGGTCATCGTTTTTACATACACTTCTAGTGATAGTGGATATTGCAACTCATTCTTTGCCTCAATTAAACGTTCAGCATCAAAGCCTACATAATCCCCAATAAAGTTATAACTCATATTTACGCCTGAATGGTCCTGCTTTATAGTCATCGTCATGCCCACAGCCTGCACAACGGAGTTGATGATTTCATATAGGTCTTTCTCTTTACGTTGTTTTGTCATGAACCGTCCTCATTTCCTCTGCAAACATTCTCATGTAACGATACTAGAAACGGATTAAATATATACTACAATTCATATAAATTCAACCAATTCATCCTATACATATAGAGGAAATACTCAACAAAAAAAGGCGCTTGTAGTAAAAACTACAAACGCCTCGTGTGTGAAGGGTTTTATTTTATTTAACGTAATTAGCGATTATTGTTACTTCGGCGATTTTGGTTACTGTTGGTGTTAGTACTACGCTGTTTGCTGCGAGCCTCGCCGCCTTTACGACCTATTTCCTCATAAAATTCCTCGCCGTGGTTGTCAGCTGTAGCTTCTCCACCCTTTTGACCAATCTCTTGATAAAATTCATGTCCATGATTTTTAGACGTAGCCTCGCCGCCCTTACGTCCTATTTCTTCATAAAAATCACGATCATGATTTTTGGAGGTAGCTTCTCCGCCTTTACGTCCCGCTTCTTCGACAGTCATGTTTTCATTGTTGTTTCTGTTGCGATTGTTTTGCTTGTTAGCCATTTTCTATTCCTCCTAATTATTTTTTGAGCTATTGACTAGCTCGCTATTTATATTCCCAGCGCCATCCTATCTAAACATCCTTTTTTCAAAAAATTAATTTTTCTATAGTAGTAGAACCCCTCAATGCTAGCGTTCATCAGCCTTTGAGCAATCATATAAATTTAGCCATTCCAATATAATACTAATCTATAACATTGTAATTTTTTGAAGGAAGGGTGATGTGAAAATGACGATTTTGACAAAGCCATCTATTGGCTTAACACAATTTACGGACTTCACGATGAAGGGAAGTACCGCCAAGACGAAGTTTGTGAAAGATATTAAATATCAGGGTGATTATCATCCAATTAAGGATTATTGGAAAGCATTACGCGAGGGATTAAAAAAATACCATGAGCATCATTTTAATGACTCCTACCTTTTCGATATGATAGACAATGCCCTCCCTGCTCGGCAGAAAAATTATCAAGAAGCAATGAAAGCTTATTTAAAATTTTTTAAAAACAAAAATGTGCAGTGGTTTGAACCAGGTAAATCTAATTGGGTTTGTGGTGACTTAATCGTGCGTTCAAACCCAGAGCTTGGTTTAATCATCGATGACACCCCCTACCTTATAAAATTATATTTCAAAGGAAAAAATGAACGCATTGATAAACATAAATGTCGCTCTGCCCTGACACTCCTTAAGGATTCTCACTATTCCGTTGAACATCCCGATTCTGTTAAGCATGCCATTTTAAATGTTCAAAAGGGTCGCTTAATTACTGAGGATGAATCGACCGAGTATCACCAACTAGCTCTTGAAGCGGATGCAGCACAATTTATGTTTATTTGGAATAGGCTTTAATCATTCAACTATATTTGAATAGGGATTCTAATCGCACGGAAAGTATAAGCAGCCTCTCCTTCTCCAGATGAAACGAGTTCAACCATGACAAAAGGACATTCCATATAGGATAATAAGGGATGGCGTTGAAATTAGATAAAAAGGAAGTGCTTCTATGAATGCAGAAATGGTCATGCAGGAGCTGGAGGAGCTAGGCAAAGAACGTACGAAGAAAATGTATATGTCGAATGGGGCACATGAGCCGGTTTTTGGCGTGGCAACTGGAGCGATGAAGCCGATTGCTAAAAAAATTAAAATCGATCAGGCTTTAGCAGAAGAGCTTTATGCTACTGGCAATTATGATGCCATGTACTTTGCGGGTATCATTGCAGATCCAAAAACGATGACGGCGGCTGACTTTGATCGATGGATGGATTCTGCCTATTTTTATATGCTATCTGATTATGTAGTGGCAGTCACTTTAGCCGAATCCCCCATTGCACAAGAGGTGGCAGATGCTTGGATGGCAAGTGGTGAGGAACTGAAAATGTCAGCGGGCTGGAGCTGCTATTGCTGGCTTATAGGAAATCGCAAAGATAGCGAGTTTTCTGAGAGCAAATTAGCGAGCATGCTAGATGTTGTAAATCATACGATTCATACTGCCCCCGAACGAACAAAATCTGCGATGAATAATTTCCTTTACACAGTCGCGATTTCCTATGTACCCCTTCACGATAAGGCAGTGGCCACAGCACAGGCAGTTGGTCCTGTAGAAATGAAGCGTGACAATAAAAAAAGCACGACATTGAATGCGTATGAAAATATTCAAAAGGAACTCGATCGAGGGAAGCTTGGTTTTAAACGTAAGTATGTAAGATGTTAATGAATGCCTTTTTAAAATACAAAAATGGTTATGGATACATTTTGTTTTAGAAACTTTTCTGCTGTCCTCCATCACCTCTTACAAAAAAACAGGGAAGTTAAAATGAACTACTCCGTTTAAATCAAGTTGGCACTAATAATTGATCTGTTAGTGCCTTCTATTTTGTATATGTAACAGTTTCATTGTTGTTTTTCACGACTAATTTACTATAAAAACATTCCAAATTCCACTTTTTGATAGTATAATAATTACATATTTTGATAATAGGAGGATATATATGAAAAAAATGGTCTTGTTTTTAGCGATGGTTACACTATTCTTCACTACTACCTCGATTGCTGACGCGCATCCAGGGCGTCTCGATAGCAATGGTGGTCATAATTGTTCAGAGAAATCAAAGGCAAAGGGTCTTTGTACAGGCTATCATTATCATAATGGGAATAGCGGCGGTGGTTCGTCCTCAGGTGGTCAAAGCAACTATACACAGCCGACAACAGCAGTACAAGCACCGGCATTGACAAAAGTAGCCGTTTATTTGAATAATGTAAAACAAAGCTATACGCCAAGCGCCTACATGAAAAATGGCACAACATTGGTACCGATGAAACCGATTTTTGAAGCACTTGGTGCAACAGTTTCTTATGAGAGTGCTACTAAAAAAGTGACTGCGACGAAGGACAGCAAGAAAATTGTCATCGGCGTTGGTAACAAAACGGCTTATGTCGATGCAAATGGAACGACATCTACTATTAACCTTAGTCACCCAGCTGAAGTTTATCAAGGAACAACAATGGTCCCTTTACGTTTTGTAAGTCAAGCACTTGGCGCAGAGGTAACATTTGATGAAGCCAAATTAACGGTCTATATTACAACAAAATAATGGACAAGCAAAAAGCAGCTTCCCCTGAAGGATGCTGCTTTTTTAGTGTTGTTTTAACTCGAACTCATATTTTTTATTAATTTTATTAGCAATTTTCTCTAAAAATGCAGCAACAGTCATATTTTCAACTTCATTTGTATACCATGCCAGTTTAGCGCCATAATTTTTCTTATTATAATTTACTTCTAATGGCCAGAAGTTTTTAGTCTTATACGTATAATCAAATCTAACATATAATTGCTTTCCCTCTGGACATTCCATGACTACATTGTATAACGGATTTTTTCGTTCCTGCTCAAATTTTACTTTTCTAATTTTTGTTAACATCCTAACCCCCGCCTCTCTTCTATTTATTTCGACAAAAGTTCTAAAGATCTTAAAAAAAAAGATAAAGCACGCTGTTTCAACGAACTTTATCCTTTCTATATTATAGCATAGTTATTTATTATCGACAAATTTATCGTAATATCGTTTGAGCATAGTAGCCATTTGCTCCCGCGTGAGAGCGCCTGCTGGATTCATATTTTTACTACCATCTCCACGGATAATACCTTCTCGAACGGCCCAATCCCATGCTTCTTTGTAAGATGCGCCTACTTCTCTGTCGGATTGTAAACTGGGTTTAGTCGCTAATAGGTTTTTTAATGCCTCTATTTCCTGCTTCAACTCATTATATTGTGACACGGTTAACTCCTCCTCCAGGCCATTTTTTATATCTTGTTGGAACTGTGCTTCGGTAACACCCATACTCATTAAATAGGCAAACGGATCTTTGTGTGTGGTGCCGCCCAAATTATCGGCAATCCATCGATGGGATTTAATGCCGTTGCCGGTACCGTCTAAAATAGTTGGTACTCCTGCTTCTATAGCCATTTTGCGTAATAACCAAATATAAGCCGCATAATCCTTTTTAAATTGTTCCTTATCGGAAGTCCGCGCTAGCTCTACTTGGGCATAGCTATATGGATTCCCTTTTGGTCCACAGCCATATTGGACGCGGTTAACGGGTGCTACTTGCACAATACGTCCACCTCCCCCTACCCAGTGAGAAACGAAGGCATTGGCTTTATTTCTATTCATATAGGCAATTTCATTGTCTAATGCGTTTGGACCTGTGTTTGTGCTGTTACCTGATTCATGCGCTACCACGTACTTGATAGCGGTAAGCGGCTGATTCGGTAAACCTGACATTATTTGCATTTCAATAACAAAACTCATTATGCACCATCCTTTCCTACCATTTTTTTGCGAATGACAACCATGTTATTCATTAGTTAGTCGATTTTAGGGGAGAATCAACAACTAGTTATAGGGCGATATTCTAACTATTTGCCATGGTTGACTGATGGGGCTGAATGGGTGACTGCTCTATTTCACCTTTTTTTGCTGCTACACATGTCAAGCTAATGACCGTGAATGAAAGAACATTCACTTATTCTAGTAAATGCAAGCTACACCATTTTTTCTAGTTAGTTGTGCTCATGAATATTATTTAAAATGATGAATAAATGATCATTTCACTTCAACAGGTGCATTGACAAAAGACAGCTCCATATAGTATTTTGTATCTTCTAAACTGATGGAAGGAGAGCGATAAAATGGTTGTAGAAAATATCATGAATCGATTAACTAGCTTACAAGGTTACACGGCTATTGATAAAATCGACAATGGTTATTCCTCTGATACCAAATATGTTGTAACAGTTGATGATACACCTTATTTTGTACGGCTATCCGATCTCGCACATCACGACAAAAGATGGATTGAGTTTACTTTGCTACAGGACTTAGAGCTACAAGGAGTTCAAACACATAAGGCCATTGAATATATGGTCCTCCCTGACAACGATCTTTCAGCAATGGTTATGAGCTATTTAATAGGCACCCCTGCGGATGAAATCATTTCTCACCTTTCGGACACAGAGCAGTACCATCTCGGTCTCGCAGCTGGGAAAGAATTAAGAAAAATTCATCAGGTGAAAGCACCAAAAACTGTCCAATGGGAGACGTTACAAAAAGAGAAATTTACTAATTATTTACAAGCCTATCAACAGGATTCTTATCAAATTCCGCAAGAAGCTAAATTATTGAGCTTTATCGAAGAACATTGGCCGCTATTAAGACAACGCCCTATTACGCTTCTCCATGATGATTACCATCTTGGTCACATGATTTGTCACCAAAGCAGCTTCAATGGGGTTATTGATTTCAATGGCTATGATGTCGGTGATCCCTATCATGATTTTTATAATCTAGCGCTGTTTAGTAGACGGCATAGTGTCCCCTATTGCATCGGGCAAATAAATGGGTATTTCACAAAGCCACCAGATGATCAGTTTTGGCGCCTTTATGCCTTATATGCCGCGATGAATGTCATTGCAACTATTGCTTGGACACGCCAATATGATCCGCAATCCTTTGACGATGCATTAGCCAGAATTCAGCTAATTTTGGAGGATCATGCTTACTTTTCATCTGTGAAGCCTTTATGGTATGCCGAAAATTAGGTCGTTTAACCACTTTCAAGCAGCGCTAATATTTTTTGTCGTTCTGCTTCAAAATTAATGGTTGGCTGCTGTGGCCGTTCCTCTTCATGTCGATGATGAAACCACTGCGGAATAATCTCTTGTCGTCTATTGGCTGGAATGTCCGTCACTTTTACCTTCTTCGCCTGAAAACGCCTTTGATCTGAAGCAATAGCTGCCATGGTCTTTAGTTGTTTATGATGCCAATTACGCAATATCTTCTCAACATACCGCCAGCGCAATACATTGTGTTCTACAGCTAGCTTCATCGCATGAATGACGATTTCCTCTGAAAAAACGGTAAGCCAGGAATCAATTTTTGCCGTAATATACGCCGACAGTGAGCCAAAGCCTTGCTGTTCGTAAAAGTAGTAGACTGTATGTGATGGTTAATCATCATCTTTATTTTTTAGTAATTGGTTATTTAGTAATTTATTATTTAGTTGTGTAGGCTTTTCCGTTTGTGGTGCGGCCGTTGACGGATAACCCGTTGACGGCTGGGCAGCACGTTTTGATACTTCAAAAACGACAAACTCCACCTTGCTGAATTTCCCATCCTTTGTTCGCTCCTGCACCTTTTGAAGATAACCTGCCAAAATCAGTTCATTGATAATGCTAGCGGTTGCTTCACGTCCACATTTACTACGTGTCGCTAAATCAGTCAGACAAAAATCCCAATCATCTGGTAATGACAGCATATAGGCAAGTAACCCCTTCGCCTTCCAACTTAATTGATCATCATTTAAAAAGCCCTTGTCCAATACGACAAAATTTTCGTTCTTTACTACTCTGTAAATCATAGCTACCCCTCTCCCCTACAATTAATCTCTGTACCATCTATATAAACGGGCATGCTGTAAAAGGGGACAATTTTTCTAACTCACTAAAATTTTTGGTCGTTTTCAGAGAATGGCCCTCTGTATACATGTACAGAAAAAAGACACTTACCATTTAGTAAGTGCCTCTGCTAGGCTAAATGCCCAATTAGCGATTGCCTTGTTTATTCGTACAGTTCTTTATAAATTATCACTTTTAATGCAGCTATTTCTTCATCTGATAATTTTCCTTCTACCTGTTGCAATGCCTCTTCCTTTGTCATGGAGCCATCTTGTAATTTCACACGAATATCATTGAGCTCTGTAATACCAACCTTCTGAATGATTACTTTCGTAGCATCTTCTTTTGATGTAAACGGTAACGTACTACTATCAACCGTTTTCGCCTCTTCCATATAGGCCTTTAGCTCCGGATCATTTTCAATCGTATTTTTTATTTCTTCCATTTGTCCACTATTCTCTAATTCTGTTGAGAGTGTATTGACAATTTTTTCGGACGCAAATTTCGTGCCAAAATGTAATACGCCATAGCCAACTATACCAATGAAAATAATAAAAACAACTAACCATTTAATGAATCTCAAAATCGCTTCACTCCTTTATCCACGTTCATCATACTATAAGGAGTGGGATATTGAGAAACAATTCTCCCTAGAAATTATGTAAAAAAACCCCATTCAATGATGAGGCTTTTATTTGACGTATTTCAAATACTTGCGGACAAATTCTACAATATACAGTACTTCTTCATCCGTCATGCCTACAAGATTGCAAACACGTTGTAGTCTTGCGGGTGAAGTTAATTGTTGGCGAACTTGGTGGATATACATGTATTTGCATTTACGCGGATTGACCTTATCCCGTATTTGCTTGTATCGAAGATATGCATAGCGTGCAAAGACATTAAGCATCTCCCGCTCCTGCTCATCACGTTCCTTTTTTCTAGCAGCTTCATCAATTATATCCGTTTCAAACGTCCGTGTACCATCTGTTAATTGCATAGTACCACCTCTCTATTGCAAATGTACTCTTACTTATTAAATGCAATAAAAAAAACCACACCTAGGGTAGATGTGACACTTTTTTGATTATCTATGTAAAGATTATTTTAAGAGAGCTTTCGTTTTTGATCTCGTTTTTTCAAAAAAAAGCGTGTAATCCCAAGTGTGATAACAATTTCATTTATTAATAAAAATTGAAAACCATTGGGTGTTGCATTTCGCCAATCATAGATGCCCCAAATAATGAGTGTGAAGAGAACAACTGCAAGTGTATATCTAGATGCTTCTGAATAATAATCTTTTTCTTTCTCCAAGGTACACAACATCCTTTCCTTTGAGCTGGTATGTTCACATATAATACGCAAAGATAGCGACAATAATATTCGGTAATGCTAACAATAAAGCGTTATTCATGATATGATTGCGTTCGTCCCTATCTTCTTTTGTTTCTGTTGCAAAATTAGCCCGCATTCTATCCCCACTGCCCATTGAACCCGACATTAATAGACCGAATATTATGAATATTCCACCTACCAATCCAGAAAGTAAATGCGCTTTTTCTGTACCCCATATTAGGATTGAAAATACTACACCTAGGATGGACAATATTGTACCGATGCCTACATATTTCATTTCCGCACCCCCTTCCTTTACTATACGGTAGATGCTTCATTTTCGTTTCAATAAATCCAAAATTTTCATATTTACTACAACAACTATTTAATAGAAAGTGGAATTTGCTTTTTTTGCAAATTATTGTAATGTACGAAATCGTCTATTCATGATAAATACAGAGATTTTACAATGAATAAGAAAGGTGTAGATACGATTGAAAAAAGTATTTGTTCCATCGCTATTGCTACGTACAGTTATATTTTCAGGATGCCAATCAGATCAAAAAGAAGAACAAGTTTCGAAGGAAGCCCACAGCCCAACACATATGGATGCCACTTTAATTGGGGCCTCTGACAATCAGGAAGTAAAACTGTATAAGAAAGGAGATGGCGTAAAGCTAGAAATTAAAGGGCAGGTGAAGGACTTTAACTGGAACAACCCTAGTGATACAGAAACCGAACCACAAGTGTTTTACATAGATATGACGGAGGATGGCAAAGAAGAAGCTGTTATCATCATTCAAACTGACAGAGGAACAGGGCTAGATAATTATAATATTCATATAGTAAATCAGGACTTACAAGAAATAAAGGTCCCCCATTATGAGGAAATTGTTGCTCAACATATTGAGTCCAACGTTGTGAAAAAGGATTATGAAACATTAACGATTACGGGCCGAGCACTAGGCAAGAAATATCACGTTGACTATCATGTCGATCCAGAGATAGAATTGTAGCAGGATGAACTAGGCTTTGGTGGGATAACGATTTATTATGTAGAAAATCAAAAGATAAAATTGACCCTTGCGGCTAGTGTCTTTCCTATAAAGGTGGCTGATTTCCACATTACCTATCAATTCGATCATACGAAGAACGAATTGATGGTCGAGCAAATAGAAGTAGCACCTATTCAACAATAAATGACAGCCGTATATTTTCAACCTATTATTTATTCGTATAGGATACGCTACAAACGTTCATAGTAAGTATGGTATGAAACTTATACCGAATCATACGACGGAGGGATCAATTTTATGAATAATGTTCGTGAAGGTTTAATCCCAACTATTCTCGGGTCGGCTGTCACAGCGGCAGGATATGCCATGAAGCAAAAGCATGGCTCTAATAAAATGGTGGCCAACACCATTTTTGGCTTTGGTTTAGCTCATATTGTGTTAGGAGCTATTGACCTGGTAGAGCATCGTCGTTAAGAAAAGAAGGGCACTCTTTGTGCTCTTCTTTTTTATTTTGAATAATTTCCCACATAATGTTAGCATTGTTATATAGCTGAAATGAAGGAGAGTTGTATAATGGCCACATTTGAGGATTTTACAGCGCTTGATCTACGAGTGGGTACGGTCTTGGACGCACAGGAGCTACCAAAAGCGCGTGTTCCAGCAATAAAAATGAACATCGATTTTGGTGAGGAGCTCGGTATTAAACAGTCTTCCGCCCAAATTACAAAACGTTATACGCCAGAGGTAATGGTTGGAAAGCAAGTCGTAGCAATAGTTAATTTCCCCCCACGCCGCGTTGCCGGTTTTAAGTCAGAGGTGTTAGTCATTGGTGGAGTGCCCGGTGAGGGAGACGTCATCCTGTTAACACCTGATCAGCATGTACCCAATGGAACAAAAATACATTAAAGAGCCATGCATTACGCAAGAGGCTCTTTTTTGTGAATGGGTATCCATATTTCACTTGTAAAGGTTGGTGATGAAAAATCGGTGCTCGTATGACTGACAATTTCAGGGCCAGCAACCTGTTCATAGCTAGAAGATGGAAACCACTCAGCATAAATGCGGCCCCATGTCTCCTGAAGTGTTTGCGGGAAAGGTCCGACCACTGTAAAGACAGCCCATGTATTCGCTGGGACAGCAAGTTGGCAAAAGCGTTCAGGGGTTGTTGCTGTAGTAGCCACGCCAATAAAATGATCGAGTTCTCCCTTTTGCTCCATTCGCCCCTCCGAAAAATTTGTAGAAGCTTGGATGATGCCCTTTGGCTCCATATTAGACAGCTTTTTAAGCTGCTCAATATCTGTGGTTGTTAGGGATTGCGCCAATTTTACAATGTCCGGATTTTCTCCGTGAAAAATAATCGGTACGCGTTTCATCAAACCAACGATGTGAAAGGCTTCCCTTTGCTCGAGTCGGTAATTCATTTCAATTCCTCCTTGGATGGTCAATTGGAAGGTCATCCGTGGAAAAGCTTTGAATGTTTGGCCAGTTTGCCTCGCCTCTGACGGTGTAATCCCATGTAAATGCTGAAAGGCTCTTGTAAAAGCATCTGCTGAGCTATACCCATACATTACAGCTATATCGAGGATTCTCATTGAGGCGTTCGACAATTCAAGAGCGGCCAGTGTCAAACGTCTCCGACGAATGTATTCGGAGAGCGAGATACCTGCGAGAAATGAAAACATTCTTTTAAAGTGATACTCCGAACAATACGCTCTTCTTGCCACTTCCTTCATATCAATGTCATTGGTCAAATTGGCCTCAATATAGGCAATCGCTTCATTCAGTCGTGAACATGAATCCACTTGAATAACCTCCCTTTTCACAACAATAGCAAGAATAGAATTGAGTCATCCGACATATTGTGCCCGATTTAGTCGCCTTTCAAAAAAATAATCTATCGAACAGGCAGATAACTAACTTTCGAAGTTACTTTCACATACATATAATAGTGTAAAGCTAATTTTAGCCTTACACCTCCTGACTTGATACTTAGGGTCACTGCTCGCACAGTGACCCTGAATAAAAAGGATTAAGTATAGCTTGTATTCCAGTTTTTGGAGCAAAAAATGTGTTACTGATTTAGATTTCTGAAAAAACACTATCCTTTTGGACAAGCTTTTGCTCTATCATAACGTCTTCTATGTAGTAGTTTGAACATTAAGAACATAAAAGAAAAGACCAAGAACTAAAATTCTTGGTCATTATTATATTAGCGGTAGGTTGAATGGCTAGGCTCAAATAAGTCTTCGTCTGATTGACGCACCAGCGAGAAATGGTCAACATTGTAATGACCGTGTAATATGTCATTATGATGTGCGATCATGGCTTCTGGTACTAAATGCTTGGAGCCGTTCGTGGAATGTCCATCAGCGACAACTGTGACATCGAAGCCGTGAACAGTGGCAGCTCTGACGGCAGTATCCATACAATGCTCGGTTTTACATCCCATCATTACCAAATGCTGCACGTCATGATCCTTTAAATAGTCCAGCAATCCAGTTTTGTAGAATGCATTGGTAGCGAGTTTATCAAAAAAGACAGCCGATGTTGGAACATGGATTTTTTTATGTACTTCAAAGCCATCTCCCTCTCCACCAGCCACATCTTGATCACGCACAAAAATAATTTGAACATTTTCCTCGATAGCCTTTTTAATTACCTTATTAATGGTCTCTAGTAATTCTTCTTTGCGATAAACTGCTTGTTCCTCCTGATTACCTTCTATCAGTTCTTGCTGTGCATCAATCACAACTAACGCTTGTTTCAAACGCATCTCTCCTTTTTCAGTTACTAACCATACTTTACCATAAAAGGAGGAGTAATCTTTATTATTTTTTTACCTTAGAAACGGTTATGCCATCCCCAATGGGTAAAAGGATCGACTCCAATTGTGGGTGGTTCGCCACCAGCCGATTAAATTTCTTCATGATGGCTGTATATCGTTTCGGTGTCACTTCTGGGTCTGCAACACTACCCGCTGCCAATACATTATCCGTGACAATTAATGCACCAGTATTTGCTAGTTTTATACAATATGTTAAATAATGCTCGTAATTTTCCTTATCCGCGTCAATAAAGAAAAAATCAAAGCATTTTCCATCCGCTACAAGCTTTTCAAGGCTTGCAAGGGCAGGCCCAGTGAGATAGGTCACTTGTTCAGCAAAGCCTGCATTGGCAAGATTTTGTGCAGCTAACTGTGCATATTTTTCCTCTAACTCTAGTGAGGTTAATGTGCCCTCCTCTTCCATTCCTCTCGCTAAACAGATGCCACTATAACCACCTAACGCACCGATTTCTAAAATATCCTGAGCCCCTGTAATGGATACGAGCATCGTCAATAGCTTTCCTGATGAAGGAGAAACAGAAATGGCTGGCATACCTTGTTCCATAATGGAAGCTATAACATTCTCAAGAATGGGGTCCTGCTGGGCAAATACCGCATCAATATAGTTATTCACTTTTTTCATGCACAGGATCTCCTTCTTCTATCTGTGAATGATCAACAGCAGTTTCTACTGTTTCGCTTTCATGTATATCAAACAGCTGGCTAAATTCTTGGATCACCATATCAATAGCCTTTAACTCACCTACTAAAATTTGCTGAATGGATTGAAACTCGGGCTGTTCTAATTGCTGTTTAATCGTTGCACGTTTCACATTTAACGTTTCTAAAAAGGCAATGGCTCTCCCTCTTCGGAACGTTTTTGCTCCACGTGATGCAGTTCCCTCCATTCCTCTGTGACGACCACCTCGATGATGACCTTCCTTCATATGCTCTCTATAGCCTGAACCTCTCATTCATTAAACACTCCTTTTGTATACAAACGTATACGTTAATTTAAACTTATTGTATACAAGTGTATACAATAAGTCAATAAACATATTGCTTTCATCGTTCAACATATACTAGGGATAGCGATTACTTTTGAAATGGAGGTACGTGTATTGAAAAGAGTCATAAAATATGTTTTGGCGATTGGCACATTATTGATACTGTCAGGCATATTTTTAATTGGTGCGCAATCTCACTATAATCAGAAGGAAATTAAAATTGCGAGTAAACTTTGTCTTGAAAATGGCGGACATCCTAAAATCATTCGTGATTATTTGGCGCTTAACTATTCCTTTTCATGTCAAAAGGATTGAGGTTTTACATAAGATAGATACTCCAGTCATTTTTAACTATCGTTCGGACAAAAGGCTAGCTGGAAAATATACTTTCCATATATGTATAGAATTATGAAATCCCTCGGTCATGAAAAGATAGAAACGACTATCATTTATATGGAGAAGGTGTTGGAGACAGAACAGCATGCTATTCATGAATGGGAAGCGGAGAATTTTAGTGGTTATATCTAAAAAGATTTAAGATCTGACTTTTGTTTGATTAACTAATTTTTTTCAATAATTAGGGGGGAAAATAATAGTTGCTCCAGTTTCTACATCTACGGAAGGGATTCCGGCAGTTCCATGGTAGTTATTATTCATTGACTCTTATTCTTCAATCCAGCACCTATTTCATACCTCTCGCTATATTTTCATGTAAATACCATGCTATATATTAAATAAATAACTTATATTAATAGATATTTCAGCTACGTCTGAAGAAATTTCTGCAAGTGCTGAACAGTTGCTGGTTCTGTATCAGAAATCGCATATGGAGCTGCTACGAGTAGTTCCAATACTCAAATTTTCACGATAGCAATTAAGGATCAAGTCGAAACAATGCTACAAGTAAATTTAGTCGCTACACATTTAAGTAAAAAATCCGCGTCTTTACAAAGTAAAATAAATAAATAAATAAATTTAAGTTATAAATTAGCAATGAGAGTTCCATTTATACTATTCGAATATGCTAAAAAAATACCATCTCTTTTTTATAAACAATGCAACTTAAATGCAAAATCTAAACCTATAATTTTTAAAATATAAATAGTAAAGGGCTGCCACAAATAATCAGCTTTTACTGACTTTTTGGACAACCCTACTTTTTTATTTTAATTGCATTGTTGTAATGCAAGTGCCATCGCTTTCATAAGTAGAAAATGACGATTTTACAGTTTTGCCTTTGTGCTCCATTTTTATGTTATACGTTCGGTCACGAGGTAGCCATAAATCAATAAATCCATTAGCTAGAGTTTTCATGGTTTCGTTCACTAGCACATTACCTTTTGAGTCTTCAATATAGACAGCTACATCCTTATTAGCCAGCTCACCTTGGCAACCAGTCAAGCTATGGTTAGTACAAGGGTGAGTTTCATTTATGTAAGGAGCAACAGAAACAAAAAATTCGTCTTCTGGCAAAGCATATGCTGACTCTTTTCCTTCTTTATCAGTTAAAATCAGCTGGTTCGATGTGATTGAAGCAGATTTGTCTTTAGTTTTTTCCCCGCTATATTCATTCACCAACTCCTTAATATTTTGCATCTCCATTTCTATTCTAGAGTTATTGTCATTAGAACTTTCTCCATTGCAAGCACCTAGTACAACAGTAGTAAGCAAAGTTACAGCAAAAACTTTTAATTTCATTTTATTCACCCCTAATTTCTTCATTCTTTCTACGTCGTAAAACGCTGACGACTTATACTATAAACTATAAATAAGAAGAAATTGTGCAGAGGGAGAATAGATTAATTACAAACAAATTTAATTTATTTGAGTATTAGTGACTCAAATTCATTCCAATGAAACAAACGTGACAATGTCGTGGATTGTATGATTGATTTTTCAAAATTACATTAGAAAACACATTTTTTCTAGCAAAATGTACCGTTTCTATATATTTAATATCATTCATAAAATTATAATTCATTTCTGGGCTTATGAAGAGTATCTCATTATCATTCCCATTCAAACTCTAATGTTTTTAGTTTTGACTCAAATTCAAAGCCCAGTTTTTTTGCTAAACGTTTAGATTCAAGGTTTGTTTCCATCGTTGACCATTGGGGTATTAGTCCATTTTTTATACAATCATCTAAATATGCAGAACACACTAAAGTTGCTAATCCTTGATTCATGTGTTTCTCGTCATATGTTTCAACACTAATTTCATGTTTATTCTCGTGTACGCAGCAAGAAAAACATGCACTTACTATTTTATTATCCTTGATGATACAATATCCCAGTCCATGAGTATTAAAGTCATCAATTGTATACCAAACCTCTTCTAATACTTCAGAAAGAATTCCATCTGGATCGTTCTTAATGACTTCAGTATCAATTTTTTTTATGAGATAATGATCCGGTAAAGATTTGTATTGCTCTTTTAAAGAAACGAAAGCTTCAGGATTGAATTGATAATACAACTCATAATCTGGTTCGTATTCTTTATGAGCAATAACATTTTCTAATACTTGTTCCCATATCTCATCTTTTATGACTGCAATAAACCAGGTTCCACCACACGATTCATACGTATCAATTTTTAATTCATTATCAAGAAAATCACGTAAAGAATTAATAAACTGTTTATTGGTCGCATTCCCAATAAAAATACTGCTAATTCCTGTTACATCTATTAGAGCTGTATTGGGTTCTTGCAGATTGTCTACATAAATTGTCCCTCTATTCATACCATTAATTATTGAATTTAATGTTAAATCATTCTTTTGATCAGGTGTTTGTAGTAACCTTTTTATTTTGTAGTAGTCTTTTTTATCCAATTTATAAATCATAAAACAGCTCAGCTCCTTTCATAATCTAGATAAAATATTTTTTGTATTTTAATTCCTAAAGTTTTTTCTTAAGAAAAAATTGCTTTATACAGGCAACTACGATAAAGGTATATGAAACTTTAGTAGCACCAAGCCCTTTGACCCGATTTCGGACGGTGTTCATTCATCTGAAATAAAAGAAAGATTAGCACCTTTTGTCAAAAACTCGGTTGCAAAGGTATGTCTAAACCGGTGAGGAAGTAGGGACCTCTTAATTTTTGCATCTATTCCTACTTGCTCCTCAATTTTTCATTTGCCTAATACCTAGTCTAGTTCCCATTCATAAATAAAAAGTGCAGGATGCTAAGGGTTTGAGCCTATGATATCAGTTTAAACAATTCAGGTTACATACAGTAATGTGAAGCAAATTTAGCCTACTCAAAAAATTTTTTTGGGGCCACTTCCCCAATATAAGTGGCCAAAGACTTCAGGTAGACGCCTTTAATGTTTGATCGATATCCTCAATCAACCTATCCACTTGTTCCTTCGTTATCTTTATGACATATAACTCTGTCTTTTCGATTCCATCTTGATTGGCTAGGTGTTCAGGATATTGATAGTTGTTTGATATCTCTTTGTCCATACAATCACCTCTTCAATGATATATATTCGACATAAAGTATAGCAAACCTTCTATAAAAAGGAAAATATCCATATACTTTCTCACCCTTAGAAGCTAAGTATCCGCTATTCCTATTAAAACCCTGTCCATTGAAGGAACCCATTCCTTAACGATGCTATTACCTATCCAATTTTGCCATTTCTTTAAGATAAAACATCCCAACAGACATAAGGTTGAAGCCCTATACTTTTACCATCCTATTTCGAATGGCAGATCCATCGTTATATTGAGCAGGGCAAGCCCAATAAATGTAATGAGCAGGCCAATGATCGTATGAATGATTCTCATTTTTCTACCCTCTTTTTAATAGGCAATCCCTACTCGCGTTTTAATGAATTCCTTGCTGAAGATTTGTTGATAAGCAAAGGAGGCTGTATCGGCTACTGATATTTCACTGCCTCCTTCGGGTAAAAAATTGCGCTCCACTCGATAGACTCCTGTAAACGATCCATCTGGTAAATAGGTTGGACAAACGATTGTCCAATCAACATTGGAAATGTGTAATTGTTCAAAAACATACTGATGCTCCTTAGCAGCAAACGTAGATTTTCGTTTGGATTCCGTTGATTGATAACGAAGAATCGTTGGTGACACTCGACTTTGTAAAATACCCGCAGTGCCAATCGTAATGATTCTCTTAATCGTATGCTGCTCCATCACCTCAAGTATGAGCGATATACTAGAAGATAAAGTATCGTTACCATCTGTATTTAACGCACTTACTACTACATCCACATTCACCATAGCCTGTTCGAGATCTTTCTTATTTAAGACATTTCCCTGAAACATATGTAAGTTCTTATTGTCTAGCTGTAATTTATGGGGATCACGGACAAATGTCGTTACTTCATGTTGATCTTTTAACGCGAACTCAACAATTTGCCTTCCCACACGTCCTGTTGCACCCAAAACTAATATTTTCATAGACCCTCACCTCTTCATTCCATTATACCATGCCCCTACTATGCAAAAGAGACACATGCATTATGTGTCTCCCGCTTTCTTATTTTATTTCTAGTAGCTCCACATTCACTATAAATGCTCCCATATTATCTTCTTTGGCTAGCTCATGGATAATCGATTGAATCTCACTTTCTGTGCTTTTTTCTATTTCACTACCATCATGTAATTGGATAGTGATGATTTGATGGTTGGGGGAATCTACTAAATAGCCTACCGTACTATCTGGAGAATATCCTGCCTTTCGCACCGCTTGTATGATTTTCTGTGTAAAATTAGTCACTTGTAATTTTTCACTAAACTCTTCAGCATAGGTCGGAGAATTAGAAGTACTTACGGGTATTGGTGAAGGCTGTTTTTCTACAATCAGCCACGATATCACCACTATAGCGAACATTAATAAAAAGAAACCTTGAAGTAATCTCTTCATATACTCGCTCCATTTCACCTTCTTATTAACAGGCAGAAATCTAGTAGTTCACCCCTAAAAACTGTTAGATATGTACGACAAAGTTTCCATTTTTCTATTCAAAGGGCAAATTACCAAGAACTCTATTTGATTCGTTCATAGATTAGAGGTGTAAGGGTTGCGCGACCACTACTAAAAATTAACCATAAGGGAGATTAAAAAATGCAAGATTGTAGATTTAATCATTATATGAACTGGGGTCAACAAAAAGACGAATCGAAAAAATGCTGGGAGAAAAAATGTGAGCATATGTGTAAATGCGAACATAAGGAAGAAAAATGCCCTTGCCAGAATGAAGAAAAATGCCATGAAAAAGATTGTTGTTCCAAAAACGATTGTAAGGGCTGTATTTGCCATCAATTAAGATGTCTGCCTATGGGCACACTTGTAGACGTAGTGCTAGCAGGTGGGTTTAGCTTAGCTGATGTCTTTTTCATCAGCCTAGATTCTAAAACGTGCTGTGCCACATTCTTGGACGTCACAGATGAAGCAGCTTCTCCTATTATCGTTGATTGCCAACAAATTATTGTCATCAGAAGAAGCATTGCTTAAAGTTTTCTGGAATCGGATAAATGGTAACGAACTTTTTATTTTATTGTCTGCCAGGTTGAATCCTGGCAGAATTTATTGGCTTATTCATTAATAATTACTTTCACGATGGGCTCTAGTTTTCCTCGATAAACGTCGCCCAAATAATCAACTTCCACTACAACCGCTCTCGGTTCAAAACGCTGGATACACTCAATCAAGCGTTTGGTATTCAATTTTTTCATACGTTGGAAGAGTTTACGGATATCTGATCGAATACTCCATTCCCGTTGCGGGCAAGAGACCGTAAACGTCGATAAAATAAATGCTACATTTTGTAAAATACCTTCCACGCCGGTAGCTTTTCCATTTACATTACTTAATGCCGTTACTTGATGTGTCATACTATCAACCTTTCTTCTACGTTCATACTGATAAGTTTGTACTCTCGAAATAGAGCACTTTGTTATTTATGCTTGTTAGTCAATATTTATGAACGTTACTTTGTTTGTACCCCATATTATTTTGGATTAAACAAATACTTAGCTGATAGGTATGCTTTAAAGTTTAGCGAGTAAATGCATAATAGAGAACGTAGAGCCAGCTAAAGCAGCCATGAATGATTGCCCATATGATGGAATGATGGACACTCCATGAAATTGTGATCGCTAAAACAGAACCAAAGCCTATACCATTCTTGACGACTGTTTTGTGCTCCATTTTCTTCATCTTCTTTACTTGTTTCATCTCCCCATCTTGCCGTCTCACCTTATTCCCCTCCTCTATATCTTTGGTTTATGTACCAGCTAACAAGGGCATCCTGAGAAAAAAGGATGTGTGTTGATGAACGTATTCATACTAGTTACCATCATTGTCATACCTGCTCTCATGGTCTATCTTCAGCAAAAAAGTGATAAAATGCGTCTTGTTTTCAATGCATTAGGTGCCGTGTCTGCCATTCTTTTTGGCTATATTGCCGCTACCTCTATAACGCAGATTATTCTGGAGGATGTGGTCTTTATGACAACGATTCACGCTGTTTTCCTAAATCCCATTTTTCTACTGACAGGCGCGTATTTAGGTTTATTTTTCATTCAAAACATGATTGATATCACAATCCATTTTAGGGCTAAGCGTTAACGATATTAATAAAAATCACAATAGACGTGCCATGTCTGTGCTGTTGGATTATAAAAGAAATAAAAATTGCCATTATCCACAATATTCAGTTGTGCCTTGGCATCTGAGGCAATTTGGAAGACAAAAGGTGTATCTTCACCAAAATCATAGCCACTTTGACAAAAGGTCGGGTAGCCGCCAATTTTGTGTTGCGGATACATGTCTTCAAGGATGTCGTCAAAATAATTTAGGCCCTCTTCATGCTCCAATCTTAGTATGTCCTCTTCTATTTGTGCAGGTATACCCCCGCCATCCCATACTGGATAATCATTGTGAATATGCTCTGCCTGCAAAGGAAAGGCTCGAATACGGTCGTGCTGCCAGTCCCGCTGTACTAGGTTTTCTAGGGTGGTGTAGGCTCTTATTTCAAAATAGGTGCTCAAATCATCCTCCATGAGATGATCGAAAATATTCTCATGGACAAATAGAGTGACCAATTGAAACGGCTGTAAAGCTTGAGGAACATAGGGCAAATCTTTTAAAAATAGTGTAGCAAGCGGTTGAAAATCGGAAGGTCGATTCTCCTCTAGTAAAGACCATCCCACATAGCCAATCCAACTTTCTAAAAGCTCATGGGTTGGACGGAAGCCACCCGTCTGGAATATTGTCGCTTGCTTGGCTAGCTGAGATTGGATATGTTTAATGCTCATGCAAGTTCCTCTTGTCGACAGCAGCAATCCGTTATATGATCATTGACCATACCGACAGCCTGCATAAATGAATAACAAATCGTACTACCCACAAATTTAAAGCCGTCCTTCTTCAATTGCTTACTCATCCGATCACTGCGATCTGTTGTCACTGGTACCTCTGCCATAGATGACCATTCATTGATGATTGGTTGATGATCGACAAACCCCCAAATATATTCAGAAAACGAGCCATATTTTTCTTGTATTTGTAGAAATGCTTTCGCATTCGTCACAACGCTAGCTATTTTTAATTTATTGCGCACAATCCGTGTGTCTTGCTGTAATTCCAAAAGCTTGTCCTCTGAATAAAATATAATTTTCTTCGCATCGAATTGGTCAAATGCCTCTCGATAGCCCTCTCGCTTTTGTAAAATCGTCCACCAGCTAAGTCCTGCCTGTGCACCCTCTAAACAAAGCATCTCGAATAAATGCTGATCAACATAGACGGGTACTCCCCATTCTTTATCATGATAATCTACATATAACGGCTGATCTAGCTTGACCCATGAACATCTTTTCATCGTATAACCTCCCACGTTTATGTATTATTTAATGGCCGTGATACATAACCATCCTTTACTTGTTTTTTCACTTATATATACCGTTTGGAAACCGGTTTGTTTCAATAATTCTTTCATAGCTGCGGGTGTTTGGAAAGCCTCCATATGGTAATTCATTTTGTAGTACTCGGCGATGACAATAAATTTCCCACCATTTTTCAATACTCTCCAAACTTCCCCAACATCATGTTCCAATGAGGGCCAAAAATAATGGGTTTGAAAAGCTGTTATGGCATCAAAAAATTGGGCCTCATATGGTATTTGAGACACACTTGCCTCCTTAACAATCATACTGCCACTTGCGACATTCGCTTCATTCATTTTGATGGATTCCTTTACTGCCTGTGCAGAAATATCAATCCCATAAATTATACCATTGGGATTCAATTTCGATAAAATCCGGAGTGTTTTCCCCCCGCCACAGCCAATGTCTAACACATGGTCCCCATCATTGATGGCACCTTGTCGAATAAACCAGCTATTCATGCCATGATGAGCGATATTCATGATCCGTAGCATCCATGAGCCAATCCATCCTTTTGGGTTTTTAGCCTGTTCAATTAACGATTGTAATAATGACATATCGGTTCCCCTCTCTTCGCAGTCGATGTGGATTTATCCCTTTTTTTACATGTATTCCCTGTATATAATGGTAGAAAGCACATCAACGACAGAAGCTCTTACTAGTTTGTACGTGTAAATTAGATTTTTGTTTCGTTTTTTATTGAATGAAAAGAATGGAGGAATAGTAGATGATTCTACAAGCAAAGCAACAGGATGCTCTTACTGCTGCCACATTAGCTTTATTATTGTGGCCCAATCATACGGTAGAGGAATTTACGGAAAGCATGACACAAGTATTGAAGGATGACCAGGCAGCCATTTTCTTAGCTTACGACGATGACAAGGCGATTGGCTTTGCCCAATGTCAGCTACGAACAGATTATGTAGAGGGTACAGACTCTAGTCCAGTCGGCTATTTAGAAGGCTTATTTGTTATGGAAAGCTTTCGACAGCAAGGCTATGCTAGACAGCTTGTGGTGCATTGCGAACAATGGGCCAAGCATATGGGGTGCTCAGAGTTTGCCAGCGATTGCGAATGGGACAATATTGAAAGTCTACAAGTACATGTACAACTCGGGTTTACGGAAGCGAACCGTATCATTTGTTTTACTAAAAAATTATAATAAAGGCAAAAATAAAAAATCACAAGGGCTTACGAATTTGCCCTTGTGATTTTTTGCATCTATATATAGGTTAATTTAAATATGTATGGTTAGAAATAGTTCGTTCGCGCTCATCGATAATTAAATGGATCAATAATGCCAGCTGTTGTTCTATTCGCATATTGTTTAGATGTAAGATATCAGCAATCGCACTTTTTTGCTTCTCTGCTAATTCAATTTCCTCTAACATTAAAAGAATTTCCTCCTTTGTCAGCCCAAACATCTCTTATCACCTCCACTCCTTTTTTATTATTATTTTAAACAAATTACACACACTTCACAAATAACATATTATCATCTTTAGATATGAACCATTTTTACTAATTATAGGCTAATTTATTGAAACTAATCAATCTATTATCTATAATTTCTTAATATTTTTTTTACATCAATTTGAAACTTTATTATATAAAAAATAACATTTACAAAAGATTATTCCATTTTACTCCCTAATATTTCGGAATATTACAGAAATTGAAAAGAGGTTGTCTATACCATTATAAAAATAATCAGTCAATTTGTCGAATTATAGAGTTTTCACTGCCATTTATCACATCATTTTTGACCCAAACATATTACTTTACCCATTTATTTAAAATCGAAACTTTCTCGATGCCGCCATAAAAAAAGTAATTTCAAAATTGAAACTACTTATCTTAGTTGTATAATCGGTTATTAAATTATTTTTTTAATATCATTTTTCAGCATTTCTTTTTGCTTTCATAATTTGTTTGTACCCTCTCTATTTGTGATACTCTAGAAGTCGTATCCTTATGCCAAGTTGTAGTTTGAACATGCTTTTGCACATATAACTGACTGTTCTCTTGTACCACCGCAGGAGCTTTTACGGCACTTAAATCTGTATCACGTATTTCTAGTAAAGATTGATTGGACACCGCTAAAAATGGGCGGGCTGCTTCATCTACTTGGCAATGCTCAATACGTCCCATAGAGCGATCAGACCACATAATCGCATACGTACTGTCCTGACAGTCTTTGAAATGGCTGTTAGCTACCTCAAAAATGGCATCGATACATGTAATCCCGTTGCCTTTCATTTGTTCAAATGTACAATGCTGTGTAAATAAACGCGCATTGTTCATATAAACATGATGCCTTTCTAGTTCACGTATGTTTGTATGTTCAAGCATAATTTTGGCATGATCATTGCCATAAATACCACCAGATTGCCCTAATTGAATTGTCGATTGATGAAGCTGTAGCCCGCTTGCATCCACAATAATATGAAATTGCTGATGGTTTTGAATTAGACATTCGGTCATCGAAACGTCTGCTTCATCTACGATGGACATACCCACCGCCAATCCATTAAGGACGTGACATTTGCGAAACTCTGCCTTGCTGTTTTCTATCAGCATTTGTGCTTTCACATGTCGATGAAACTGACAGTCATAAAACTTAGCCACTGTTTTTTCTCCCAAGTACAGCCCGAGTCCCTGCCCATCTGAAAAAATTGAATCAGATACCATCACCTCGCTACAGTGCACGATCATATTCGTGTCTTGATGATGGTTGATTTCACAGCCATCCATCCGTAAAATCGCATCATCAAATAGCTGAATACCTACTCCCTGTCCTTGATGAATCAAGCAATTAGTTATTTCCAGCTCACTAGACGCCGCTACAATTTGCTCCTTTTCATGACCATGAATTTCACAATCCTCCATGACCATCTTCACATGACGAATCGCAAAAATACCATGTTTCTTCCCTTCGAGCAGCAGACAATTGCTTAATGTCATCTCACAGTTTTGCGCAATAATTTGAGCTTTCACATGATGCTCAAGTGTTGTATCAACGAGAATAACACTGGAACCATTAGCAACACGTAGACCAAAATGATTGAGCGGTGTAGCAAGCACAGCACAATTTTTCATCAGTAAACTACCATAGCTGACCATAATCTGCGTGCGAATCAATTGCTCCTCAATAATACAATTTTCTAGCTGTAAATCTCCTTTTACATAAAGTCCCTGCCCTTGGCGAAAACGTAAATTGCGCATATCTACATGGGTCTGGTAGCGAATAAAAACGCCACCTTTAATTGTGACATTGCCAACTCCGTACAATGTAAGCCGCTTCGAAATATCCAAGCTCTCCTCATAAATTCCATCCCGAATTTCAATCATATCCCCAGGCATAGCCTCTTCAATTGCCTGCCCAATGCTTTGGTACCGATGCATAATACTTCTCTTTACTACAAGTGTTGCCATTTACACACTCCTCAGCCTAAAAATGATCGTATCCTATTTATATACCGAACAGGCTTGTGGTTATTCAATTTTGTGTAAAATTACTGGATTATGCATGAAATTCGCTTGTGAGGGATGAAGATTTTATGACGGTTCATGGCTGTCATACCACGATTCCATGTATACCGTATATGAAGTGAATCAAAAAAACCAACAAAGGATGATGTCCATCTTTGTTGGTTCTTATGACTCTCAATTATTTTTTTCTCTTCACAAAAACAAAGGCAAAAATAGCCGCGAGCACGACTAGGATAGCAATGATCCACACTGTGTTTGAGTTAGATGATGTTGTTTCATCCGTTTGCTGCTCTTCTCTTGGTGTGGCATTCGAAGACTGTACTTCTTTCGTGTCATCTGCTGCTACCTGAGCAGAGCTGATTTGCACATATTGAAGTGTGGCTTCATTGGATGCTGGCGCATCATGGCTGTCGCCATGTCCTTCTGCATGATCCCCATGTCCTTCTTCTTGATTGTCATCATGTCCATGATGGTGATCGCCTGCTGTCGTAAAAATAGAACGTTCTAGCTGTTGACCTACCCAGCTTTTAGCATCCGTTGATTCCGCAAAAATGCGAGGATGTCCTGACAGCATATACGTTTTACCGTTGATGATAATGCCCGTTTCATCACCTGTCACGACATCTTCAATAGTACCAGTTGGACCTTCAGCGAAGCCACCCATTTGAAGAAGCGTATGGCCGCCCATATCAACATCTAGGTGTTCCGTTAAGAAGGTAATATATTCCTCCTTCGTCATCGTCGCATCTGGGTTTTCTACTTCAAGTTTATGATGAAAAAGTGCTGTATTTATTTCCTTGTATGTAAGGTCGCCCTCTAAGGAAGAAATGTATTCTTCTTTTTGTGCTGCTTGTGCTAATTCATCCACCGTTGCTCCTTCAAGTCCAAAGAAGCCACCAACCCAGCTTGCAAAATCTTTGCGTGATAGGTTGTCAGTTGGGTTTAAGGCCATATCTTTGCCATTATACCCAAGAAGCCCAATACTATGTAACACCATTATGTCCTGAATAGTTGAAGTTGTTTCAGGGACATCCGTAAATAGTGTACTTTTATCCATCGTATGGGCGTAGGCAGCAGGTGCCATGAATAAAGTACTCATTAGTAATAAAAGTAAATATTTTCTCAAAATGATTCCACCTTCCAATACATTAGTATACAGCGTAAATGTGATGGAAGTTTGAAATTCACGGGACAAATCGTTACAGTTTAAATCGACGTATTAAACCATTTAATTGCTCGGCCATCTCTGCTAGATGCTCAGCACTATGTTTAATTTCTTCCATAGAGCTAGCGGACTGTTCAATCGTGGCAGAGGTCTCCTGTATGCCTGCAGCTGACTGCTCGGAAATAGCTGCCATTTCATCTATGGATTGATTAATCGTGACAGTATTGTGAACGACATCATCTAGCTCAGAGGACATCCCCTCAATATTTGAAGCAATGGCCTCAATTGTGTCGGCAATATGATGGAACGTTGCGTTGGTCGTTGTAATTTGCAATGCCCCTTTCTCCACTTCACTATAGCCCTGCTCAAGAGAAGCGGTCACTCGATTAGAACCATCCTGAATATTACGGACAATACCCGTAATATCTTCCACAGAATATGACACTTGCTCGGCTAATTTTCGTACCTCATTGGCCACTACGGCAAATCCTTTGCCCTGTTCCCCCGCTCTGGCTGCTTCAATGGCTGCGTTCAAAGCTAGTAAATTTGTTTGTGCTGCAATAGTTTGAATGACCGTGACAAGCTTTGAGATTTCTTGTGTTTGCTTGCTTAATCCATCGACCTGATCTACTGCATCCTTCACAATATGTTGAATCGTTCCCATCTGCTTAGTAGAGGAGGACATTAAGTCCCGTCCCTCCTTTGTTAAAGCTATAACATCCTGAGAATAGTGCTGAACGTCTTTATTGCCTTGATGAACAGAGGTTACTTTTCCTGCAAAGTCATTCATGGAAGTTGCAACATCTGTCGTATGGCTGGCTAGCTCATCTGTCCCACTTGCAATTTCTGTCATCGTATGGACGATTTGGTCTGTCCCCGTCTTTACTTCTGATGTTGATTGCAATAGCTCCTCACTATGGGCGGCTACGTCATTCGATACCGTTTGAATATGCTTCAATAAACGATTCAAAATATCCGCCATCGTATTGGTTGCCTCCATTAGCTGACCCACTTCGTCTTTCGATTGAATCTTTAAAGGAGGACCGCTTAAATCCCCATTCGTCATTCGTTGCATTCGCTCCGTTAATGTCATAATAGGTCTTGATATACCGCGGGCACTCAACAACTCAACAATAATCGCTATGACAAAAATGAGTATACCTACGACGATGCCAATAAGCTGCTTATTCTCTCCAGCAACTATCATGTCAGCGCCTACTTCATTGATCGCTTGCTTGCGTTGCTCTGCTAAACCTTCATAGCCTTCACGAATGGTTGTTGCTGTTGCATCCATTTTTGTGATGTTTTGAATCGCAAGCTCCACATTACCTTGATCATAAACAGCAAATACTTGTTGTTCAATATAGCGATTCCATTCCTTCGCCATTTCTGCAAGTTTGTTGAAATCTTCAGAGCTTGTTATGGCTAATCGTTGTTCTTCGCTGCTCGCTGCACGTGCGACATTATCTTGAAAAATAGCTTTATACTTTTCATCGCCAGATAATACATAGCCTCTAGCAGCAGCTATTCTTAAATCGATGGTTTGCGCTTGCTCGTAATCTGTCGTTAATAGCTGTAATTCTTGCTCAACAATTTGTTCTGTTGCATGGTTACTTTGCTTAATAGCAAAATAGTTGTACACGATATATAACGTCATGATCGTAATGACAATGCTAAAGGAAAAAACAATTCTTCTACTGATTGTTTTGAATGACATATGCAAAAACTCCTTATTTTCCGAATCTATTCCATAAAAAGTAATCTATCATTTTCAAAGAAAGATTGGTGGCTTTAGGAATTTTTGCTATATTTCCAGAAATAACTTGGTCAATTTTGTGTATTTTATAGCAACTTTCATCATGAGTAATTGGTCCTAATCAATCACAAGCATGAAACATGACGTCCCCAATAGTTTCACTTTTGAAATAGGCAATGTTCTTCCACTCCATAGCAGATAGACTATGCAAGGCACGGTCTTTTTCCAGTAACGTATTCAGTGTTGCTGCTTCCAAACATTTTCGCATCGGAAAATATTTGTGTAGCTGTTGCCTCGATAAAAAGGCAAAGCAAAGCTCTTCATCCAATTTTGCAAAGGCAATATACGGCATCCAGCGATGGTGAAGAATGGTCACCAATTCCCCCTCCATTTCCACTACTGCTTGCATATAGACAAAATGCGGCTGATCAATAAAATGTCGTACTTTCGCTCGCTGTTCACTTGTTGCTAAATGGTACACCATCGATTGAAACATGCGCATATCTTGTTCGATTAAATGGTCGGCATCAAAACCAGTAATTCCTTTTGTTAATCGCATCCAATCACTCCTTCATGTTTGTCTCTCTATGGACCTTCTATTTTAACTAGTCCTATTCCTTCCAAATCGTTCAAATTCATTACTTTACTGAAAATAGCCGTCATAAAGTGAATGAGATAAGCAAGATGTAATAGAAAGCGGCTTTTCCTTCCGATAGCTTGGTTGCTATTGTTTTACTTGGCAAGTAGCGCAATAGGAAATAAATGTATAATGACACAAACAAAAGTGAGGGGATTTGTCAAATCTTCAATTTTTAATGCTGATGTTTATTTTATTGATAGTGATTGTTCGTTTAATTAAAGTTTATCAGAGTAAGCAAGAGCCCATCGTTAGAAAGAGAAATATAAAAACGCATCCCAGTTTTGAACTGCACCCCAATTGTTAGACACAACTAACAATTGGAGGTGTAGTTTTTTTATGACGAAATTTACAAATGAACA
>NZ_JBWKZL010000012.1:0-183522 GCF_059424475.1 Lysinibacillus sp. GW247-5R2A
TAGCGAAGTGGCTAAACGCGGCGGACTGTAAATCCGCTCCTTAGGGTTCGGCGGTTCGAATCCGTCCCCCTCCACCATTTTAGGGGCATAGTTCAACGGTAGAATAGAGGTCTCCAAAACCTTTGGTGTGGGTTCGATTCCTACTGCCCCTGCCAGGTTATTGAGGTACTCGTTCATATATGGCTGTTATTATATAGTGGCGGTTGTGGCGAAGTGGTTAACGCATCGGATTGTGGTTCCGACATTCGTGGGTTCGATTCCCATCAGTCGCCCCATTTTAAAATTGGGGTATAGCCAAGCGGTAAGGCAACGGATTTTGATTCCGTCATGCCTAGGTTCGAATCCTAGTACCCCAGCCATTTTTTTCTTTTACGAGCCATTAGCTCAGTTGGTAGAGCATCTGACTTTTAATCAGAGGGTCGAAGGTTCGAGTCCTTCATGGCTCATCATTTTTATTAATTTTGCGCCCGTAGCTCAATTGGATAGAGCGTCTGACTACGGATCAGAAGGTTATGGGTTCGACTCCTGTCGGGCGCGCCATAAGAACAACGGGATGTAGCTCAGCTTGGTAGAGCACTTGGTTTGGGACCAAGGGGTCGTAGGTTCGAATCCTGTCATTCCGATCATCTATAAAAAATATATGGGGCCTTAGCTCAGCTGGGAGAGCGCCTGCCTTGCACGCAGGAGGTCAGCGGTTCGATCCCGCTAGGCTCCACCATTTTAATATTTTTGGAGGTATACCCAAGTCTGGCTGAAGGGATCGGTCTTGAAAACCGACAGGCGGGTAACACCGCGCGGGGGTTCGAATCCCTCTACCTCCTCCATTTCGGGTCAGTAGCTCAGTTGGTAGAGCATTAGATTGAAGCTCTAAGTGTCGGCGGTTCGATTCCGTCCTGACCCACCATTTTTGCGGGTGTAGTTTAATGGTAAAACCTCAGCCTTCCAAGCTGATGTCGTGAGTTCGATTCTCATCACCCGCTCCAAAATGGGCCTATAGCTCAGCTGGTTAGAGCGCACGCCTGATAAGCGTGAGGTCGATGGTTCGAGTCCATTTAGGCCCATCATTATTCCGAAGTAGCTCAGTTGGTAGTAGCACCTGACTGTTAATCAGGTTGTCGCAGGTTCGAGTCCTGCCTTCGGAGCCACGGCCCGTTGGTCAAGTGGTTAAGACACCGCCCTTTCACGGCGGTAACACGGGTTCGAATCCCGTACGGGTCATCAAGCATGTAGCACAGTTGTGTGCTACATGCTTTTTTCTTTATCTTTTCATAAACAGGTATTAAAGCTACAATTTTGTAGCTTTTTAATGTAAGGTCTAAACATTTCCTTCTACCAAATGCTCATTATCCTTCTCTTTTTATAGGCTCGTTTAAAGCGGTATTATAATTCAATTACTACTTGGAACGATGTTTTTATTAAATTTGAACAAACTATTTCATATATGCAATATGTATGTTTTTTCAGTAGCTATTTTCATGGTGCTTATTGCCTTGTTCCTCTAATATGAGGATAAGTGGAGGAATCGATATGAACATACAGGAGATACAATGTTTTTTAAATCAATACCAGCTGGAGCAAAATGAATCCAAAATTTGGTTAGAAAATAGATTACAACAGATTAAAAATGCGGGGGAATATAAGCCTACAACAGAGGAGCTAGTTTTTGGGGCACGAGTTGCATGGCGTAATAGCAATAAATGTATTGGACGGTTGTTTTGGCAATCATTACATGTTGTAGATGCACGAGAAGTTTTAGATGAACACGGCATTTTTCAAAAGTTACTAGAGCATATTGAGTATGCCACAAATCATGGGAAAATTCGTCCAACTATAACAGTGTTTGCAACTGACAGAGTACGGATTTGGAATCATCAGCTAATTCGTTACGCAGGCTACGAGACAGAAGAGGGAATTATTGGGGATGCACATTCTATCACATTTACAAAAATATGCGAATCGTTGGGCTGGAAAGGCGAGCATACGCCGTTTGATGTGTTACCACTCGTCATACAAGTAGACGAACGTGCTCCCCAGCTATTTACGATTCCAGCAGACTATATTTTAGAGGTTCCAATACGTCATCCGGAATCGGAAGCCGTGGAGAAATTAGAGTTGAAATGGTATGCTGTTCCTATTATTTCGAGTATGCGTTTTCAAATGGCTGGCATTGATTTTCAAGCGGCTCCATTTAATGGCTGGTATATGGGGACTGAAATTGGGGCACGCAATTTAGCCGATCATGAGCGCTATAATATGCTGCCAGCTATTGCCGATATATTTAATCTGGATACAACCAAACAAGCTTCTCTTTGGCGTGACCGAGCATTAGTGGAGCTCAATATAGCTGTCCTTCATTCTTTTAAAGAGGATGGTGTGAGCATTGTAGATCATCATACTGCTGCTCAGCAGTTTAAATTATTTGAGGAAGCTGAGGAATCAGCAGGGCGAGAAGTTACGGGTAACTGGACATGGTTAATCCCACCACTTTCCCCTGCGACCACTCATATATTCCATAAGCCTTATATAAATACTTACCATACCCCCAATTATTTTTATCAAAAACCATGTTATTAACTTTAAAGGAGTTGTTCATAAACGAACAGCTCCTAATTACCTTTTTGGGAGCGAGGCAATTCAAGATGTTGAACCAAAATATTTCGAATATCCCTTGGCAACAATTGACGACACCTTATGGCAGAGGAACAGACATTCCTCGTCTAATTGAACAGGAACAATATCAAGAGCTGACTGAACTAATTGAACATCAAGGAACACTTTGGCAGGTGACGCCATGGGTTGTGCTTATTCTTTTAAAAAAGCTTACAAGTAAAAATGAGGAGGAAGTCTCCTTAGCAGAAATAGAGCTTTATTTAACTGTGGCTCATGCAATAACTGAGGATTATCAAGATTCAACACATAATGTTTCAGTGATGCAGGAGCTTTTGGATACGAAATATTTATGGGTGGAAAATGAAGAAGATGATGAGCTGGAATGGGAGGAAGATACGCCTAGAGGCTATGAACCAGAAGCTTTTTTAGGCTATTATTATTTTAGTTTTTTACTCCTTCAAGAGGCGATCCCTGTTTTTACTGCTATTAAGGCACGTACCAAGAGCACAACAGAGGAACTTGCGGAACTGCTAGCCTTACTCAAACATTAAAAAAGAAATGGATATAGACAAAAAGCAGATGGGGGTCAAATCAATCACTTCCCCATCTGCTTATACTTAATGGACATATTCATCTTTAGAAGCTCGCATGGAACATAGGAAGAGTGTCATAGCTACAACAACAAAGAGCCAACCTGCAATATTCCACCCACCAAATAAATCATGGAGGTATCCGAAAAGAATCGGCCCAATGGCAGCGAATAAATAGCCCAATGATTGTGCAAAACCTGATAGATCAGCGGCTTCAAATGCTGTACGCGTACGAAGTGTAAAGAACATCATTGCTAATGCAAATGAAGCTCCACCTGCTAAACCTAGAAGGATCATCCATAATATCCCCAATGTTGTCCATTCCATTACAACACCGACAAATCCTACTAAATAAAACGATGTAAACATAAGGACAAGTGGTCTTTGTGAAGTCATTTTACCAGCAATAATGGGGACAGCCAATGCCATGGGGACTTGTGAGAATTGCATAATAGAAAACATCCAACCAGCTTTATCAGGAGCCAATCCCTGCGCAATATAAATTTCAGGAATCCAAGCTGCTGTCGTATAAAATAATAAAGATTGTAAGCCCATTGCACCGGTTACTGCCCATGTAACAGGTGATTTCCAAAGAGGTTTACCTGTTTTTGGGGCCGTAGTAGCTGGTTCTGGCTTATTCAATTTCAATTGCGGTATCCAAATTAAAATCGTTAATACGACTAATATAAGCGCCACAGCCAATGCCCCTTGCCAACCTAGTGAGGAATTAGCTATTGGATAACTAATACCTGCTCCAAGCCCAGCCGTTAAGTTCATCGACATGGTAAAAAATGCCATTAATAACCCTACATGGTATGGAAATTTTAACTTTAATAATCCTGGAATTAACACATTTCCAAATGATATGGCTACGCCAATGAGCACTGTGCCAAATACAAGTAACCCTGTTGTACCGAGGGAGCGTAGTACAATTCCTAAGGCCAATAAAATCGTAGATAAAAATAAGGTTAGCTCAAGCCCAAGCTTTCGTGCTACAACTGGTGCGAACGGTGATATAATGGCAAAAGCAAGCAATGGAATAGTTGTCAAAAACCCGGCTAGAACATTGGAAATACCAAGATCGTCACGGATAAAGGATACAATTGGACCCACAACCGTTAGTGGCATTCGTAACGTAGACGCGATAAATATTATTCCAAAAACTAATAATAAGGTTGTTCCCTTCCAGCTAATTTTTCTATTCGGGTAGCTAGCGGAATGATCATGTAAAGTCAAAATAATTCCCCCTGTTATTACCATTCTAATTGAACTACTATAACACTTTATCACACTATTAAAAATAGTGGAAAATTCACAAAATACAAAACATTAATGGTTATATTGAAATGTCTTAGGTCTTATGTTAGTATAGTAAACATCATAAATTTAATAATTATATGCCTCATGTTTGTAATGAGGTAGAGGTCGCGATATTTATAAGTAAGCTAATTGAAATGACAAGCATTGAAGAGATTAGTTGAAAGGAAATATTGCCGAAGTGTGAGGGGACTTGAAAACCTCATGCTGGGGCTGTCTCCGAAAGGAACAGAACTGTCACGTTTGTACAACGTGTTGAGCTATCGTTTAGGAAAACTGAGGATTAACTTAGCCATCACATTGTTCATGTGATGGCATTTTTTTGCCTCATAAATAGGAAGGAAGCTATATCGTGAGTGAAATAAAAGTAAATCAGCTCGGCCATAAAGCACCGGAGCTGAAAAAAGAATTAAAAAGCCGTCATATCACAATGATTTCTTTAGGCGGTACAATTGGTACAGGGCTATTTTTAGCCAGTGGTGGTGCCATTGCACAGGCAGGACCGGGAGGCGCATTACTTGCCTATGCCTTAATCGGTATTATGGTATATTTTTTAATGACCAGTTTAGGGGAAATGGCTGCCTATATGCCATCCTCGGGTTCTTTTAGTACGTATGCGACAAAATTTGTAGATCCCGCGCTAGGCTTTGCACTAGGCTGGAACTATTGGTATAACTGGGCAATTACGATTGCAGCCGAAATTGCGGCAGTGTCATTAATTATGAAATATTGGTTCCCAGATAGCTCGTCAGCACTTTGGACAGTATTGTTTATTGTAATTGTACTGACATTTAATTTATTGTCTGTAAAGAGCTATGGTGAAAGTGAATATTGGTTTGCGATGATTAAAGTGGCTACGGTCATTGTATTTATTATTATTAGCATATTAATGATTTTTGGTATTTTAGGTGGACAGGCACCAGTTGGTTTTACAAATTTCTTTATTAGTGATGGACCATTCCATGGTGGTTTCCTTGCTACATTTGGTATTTTCCTTGCAGCAGGATTTTCATTCCAAGGAACAGAGCTACTTGGTGTAACAGCAGGGGAAACAGATGATCCTGGAAAAAATATACCGAAGGCAGTAAAATCGGTGTTTTGGCGTATTATTTTATTTTATATTTTAGCTATTGCTGCTATAGGGATGTTGATTCCATTCACAGATGAGCGCTTATTATCGGAGGATATCGCTGTTTCTCCATTTACGCTCGTGTTTGATCGTTTAGGCATTGCTTTTGCTGCCTCCTTAATGAATGCCATTATTTTAACGGCTATGCTATCAGCAGGTAATTCTGGATTGTATGCATCTTCACGTATGCTATGGCAATTAGCAGTGGATGGTCATGCTCCTAAATTCTTTGCAAAGCTAAGTCGTCGAGGTATTCCGATTTATGCATTGATCGCAACATTAGCTGTAGGCTGTGTAGCGTTTTTAGCATCATTCTTTGGTGATGGGGTAGTTTATATCTGGCTTTTAAATGCCTCTGGGATGTCAGGTTTTATTGCTTGGCTAGGTATTGCATTTAGTCATTATCGTTTCCGTCGTGCTTTCGAGGCGCAAGGCTTAGATCCAAAGCTATTACCGTATAAAGCAAAGCTATACCCATTCGGTCCACTATTCGCCTTTACTATTTGTATGATTGTTGTAATTGGACAGAATTACACAGCGTTTATCGGAGGTACAATCGATTGGTATGGTATCCTTGTTTCCTATATTGGCATTCCATTATTCCTATTGCTATGGCTAGGGTACAAAATTAAATATAAAACAAAAATGCTTCCCCTTAAAGATTGTGATTTAAAAGTGGAAAATTAAATAGAAGAGCTGTTCTATAAACCGTTGTATGATGGTAGATGGAACAGCTTTTTTTATCTAGAGACCTTTAAAATTATTACTAAATTAATGTCATATATATGGTAATATACTATAGATATGGAAGTGTGATTTTTGACTTTCTAGTAGAGAGAGGTGCATGAAAATGCAAAAACATATTTTACTAGTGGAAGATGATGAGGCTATTCGCGAAATGGTAGCGAATTTTTTATTATTGGAGGGCTTCGAAGTCACCACTGCCAATAATGGAGAAGAGGCATTGCAATATTGTTTAAATCAAACCTTTGATTTAGTCATCCTAGATATTATGATTCCTAAGCTTAATGGATTAGAAGTTTTAAAAGTCATTCGAGAACAGGCAGCACTTCCTATCATCATTATGTCCGCAAAGGATAGTGATGTAGATAAAGCGCTTGGCTTGGGATTAGGGGCAGACGATTATATTGCTAAGCCATTTTCTATGCTAGAGTTCTCAGCTCGCGTAAAGGCGGTTATTAGAAGAGCTACAAAATACGCTGGCCAAATAGATCACAAACAAGATGTAATAGTTATAGGCCATTTAAAGATAGATATTGTTAATTTCTCAATAAATAAAAATGGACAGGCAGTGAAGCTAACATCAAAGGAATTTGCCATCTTAAAGCTATTTGTAACAAACCGTAACCGAGTTTTTACGAAAGAGCAAATTTATCAGCTAATATGGAAAGATGCCTATTACGGTGATGAAAATATTATTAATGTACATATTCGAAGGCTACGCGAAAAAATTGAAGATGATCCATCCAACCCCCAATATATTAAGACGCTGTGGGGAATTGGCTATAAGTTAGAAGGATAACAGATATGATAATCATTCTATTAATCATAATTGTAGTGCTTATAGGAATAGTTATTTTTCAGTGGAAAACAAAAACAGAACAAAATCAGACGATCCAATATATGAATGAAAAACTCCAAGCCATTGTTCAAGAAAAAAGTAACGAAAAGATTTTGGTAACTACGAGCAATTTACAAACTCAACAGCTACTTATTTCGATAAACGTTTGGCTGGACCATCACCAAAAAGTTCAGGCGACTCATCGCAAAATGGAAGATTCCATGAAAAAAATGCTGGCCAATATTTCACATGATTTAAAAACGCCTTTAACGGTTGTGTTAGGCTATATTGAAATGCTTCAGCTTCAGAGCTCAACTAGTGAAGAGGAGCGTCAAAGACTATTAGCGGGCGTACATGCTAAAACATTAGAAGTATTAAAAATTATTCATACATTTTTCGATCTTGCCAAATTAGAGGCAGGGGATACAGATTATCCAATCACTAAAATCAATGTCTGTGAAATTAGCCGTAAAAATATATTATCATTTTACGATATGGTCACGTCGATGGGACTAAATATTACTATTACAATCCCTGAAACACCTATGTATGCCCTTGGCAATGAAGAAGCGTTAGATAGGGTTCTCAACAATCTTTTATCCAATGCTCTTGCCTATGGTGCGGATGGTAATATAATTGGTTTAACCGTAAGAAATGATGAAACGACTATTTATATAGATGTATGGGATTGTGGTAAAGGAATCGATGAATACCATATTGATAGTGTTTTTGAGAGAATGTACACGCTAGAGGACTCTCGCAATAAATCCTTCCAGGGGAGTGGCTTAGGTTTAACGATTACAAAGCGATTAGTGGAAATGATGGACGGTTCCATCCAGTTATCAAGTATTCCCTATAAAAAGACCATTTTTACCATTGCATTAAAACGAATGATGTATTGAAACCACAGCTTGTAGAGCTTTTATTGTGCTTTACAGGCTTTTCTTATGCTCTTAAGAAATTTGTAAGAATCCAGTAATAAATTAGAGAGTTTCATTTTTTATAATGAAATTAGCCACATTTGAGGGAGAGATTGACATGACATACATTGTGAAAACAAATCAGCTTACGAAAGTGTACGAAGGGAAAGAAGTGGTTTCTGCTGTCAATATGAACGTGAAGAAGGGAGAGATTTACGGCTTTTTAGGCCCTAACGGAGCGGGTAAAACGACAGTTATGAAGATGCTAACGAATCTGACGAAGCCAACCAGTGGAGATGTTGAAATATTTGGTGAGAGGTTGACCGATCGATCGTATGAGCTATTAAAAAGAATGGGAACGATTATTGAATATCCTATTTTCTATGAAAAATTAACGGCTAGAGAAATGTTAGAACTACATTGCGAGTATATGGGCTATTACAATAAGCAGGAAATAGCTCATGTACTTAACCTTGTAAAATTGACAAATACAGAGGATAAACGGGTAAAAGATTTCTCATTAGGGATGAAGCAGAGACTAGGTATTGCACGCGCTATTATTACAAAGCCAGAGCTCCTTATTTTAGATGAGCCAATTAATGGACTAGACCCTATTGGGATT
Source organism: Lysinibacillus sp. GW247-5R2A (assembly GCF_059424475.1). Taxonomy (NCBI): domain Bacteria; kingdom Bacillati; phylum Bacillota; class Bacilli; order Caryophanales; family Bacillaceae; genus Lysinibacillus; species Lysinibacillus sp. GW247-5R2A. The sequence continues at coordinate 8,771 of NZ_JBWKZL010000012.1, forward strand.
AAAGAATTGAGAGAGCTTTTCAAAATGCTCTGTATGGAGTATGGCATTACGATCATTATCTCTAGTCATATATTAGGGGAAATTGAACAATTGGCCGATACAATTGGTGTCATCAAGGAAGGTAGACTTATTACTGAAGTAACGATGGATACGATTAATCGTAATCAAGCCGACTATATTGAAGTGATCGTAAATGATGGCAAAAAAGCAGCCTTTATTTTAGAAAGTAAATTGAAAATGGCTAATTTCAAACTAATGGATGATAATTCTATACGAATTTATGATTTGACAGTATCCCAAAAAGTTCTAACAAAAACATTGATTGAACATGACATTGAGATAGAGGAAATTAGCAAGAAAACAAGCACATTAGAGGATTACTTCCTTAAGCTAATAAATGGAGGGATTGTTCATGCTTAGTTTAATGCGTTTAGAAATGAAAAAATATCATTTAGGCTCCTATGTTAAAAGTGCTATGTTTGCTAACTTTATTATTTTAGGATTTATGTTCATGATTTTATTTATTTCTAAAGTAGAAGGAGAAGTTGGTATTGAAAATTATGACATGGCTTTAAATGTCATTGATTCATTTATCAGAGCGGTATTTATTATTTTTGCAGCTACATTAATAGCTAAGCTGATTATCGGAGAATATAAGTTTAAAACAATCACATTGGCCTTTATGTATCCTATAAGCCGAAAGAAATTAATCGCTGCTAAGCTTGCCATTGTCATGCTGTTTACCTTTAGTGTCATTATCGTTTCCAATGTCTTGATTACAACCATCTTTTGCATTGTAAGCGATAAATTTGATTTAATTCCTGATGTATTATCTAATACTTTAATCATGCAACATATACCATCTGTACTCATGAATGCAATTGCTTCCTCAGGGATGGCCTTAATTCCATTGTATTTCGGTATGAGAAAATACTCTATTCCAGCAACAATTATTTCTTCTATTCTAATCGTATCAGTGACTTCATCCAATACAGGTAACTTCACATTAAATGACATCATTATTATTCCAATAACGTTAGCAATTATAGGTATTAGTATTGCCTATCTAGCTATCCGCAATATCGAGAAGGTTGATGTTTAATGAAAGAGCCAGGTACTCATAAGTTATGTTGATATCGAACGATGATGATAGCAATTCGATCGTTTGTAACACTCACATAGTTGGTCTTGTAAAATAGGTAACTAAACTTATTAAATATAAAAAGAAATTAACGTATAGCAATAAAAATAAGTAATTTGAATCCCATAATAGAAATTTAATTAAAGTAGAAAAGGAAATGGCCAATAAAATAGTTAATAACAGATTTCCTTTTTTGGCATAATGGCATTGTATAACTATTAATACAATCATAATAAGTATGGGTATTTAAAAAAGCAAAAAAGGAAATATATGTTTATCAATCTTATATTTATTTAAAGGTGATTTCAATGAGGAAATTAGCCGTAACTTCTGCACTACTTTAGCTAACCTACTAGAGCACTGGATCATGTAGGACTCAATGGTAGTAAATTTGTCTATAATTATCACCTTTAGATTATCAACAAAAAGGCATCGAGATTTTTCTTCTCGATGCCTTTTAGTCTATTAATTCACTATTTTACCCAAATATTGTTTCACCTAGTAAGTAAATATTTAATGCCACAACGATGACAACTACAAACCAGCCTAAAATAGTAGTAATACGGTGGTTCACTAAACCACCCATAATGTCTCGTTTGCTTGTAAACATAACGAGAGGGACGAGGGCGAATGCAATACCGAAAGATAACACAACCTGACTAAGAACGAGCGCATGGGTTGCATTTACACCGGATGCAATAATCGCTAACGGAGGCACCATTGTAATGGCTCTCCGTAAATAAAGTGGTATTTTTCGTTGAATAAAGCCTTGCATGACTACGTCACCTGCTAAGGTCCCTACAGAGGAGCTAGCTAAACCAGCAATTAGTAAACCAAGACCAAAGGAAATGGCAGCCATTGGGCCGAGAGCATCCTTTAGGCCGTTATAGGCAACATCTAAATCCTCTACTACAATCCCCTGTGTGTGAAATACTGCTGCCGCGATAATGAGCATACTCATATTGATGGCTCCAGCAATGATCATAGCGATGATAATATCAATAAATTCAAAACGGAAAATTCGTCTTTTTTCTTCTTCATTACGACCGATAATACGACTTTGTGTTAAAGAAGAATGTAAGTAAATAGCATGCGGCATGACGGTCGCACCTAAAATACCTGTTGCTAATAGTAATGAGTCCACCCCTTCAAATTGAGGCGTGAACATACCAAACGCTACTTCGCCCCATTCTGGCTGTGCTAAAAATGTTTGGAAGGCAAATGCTAATACGACAATTAAAACCATGCCAGAAATGCCTGCCTCGAAGGCTCTGAACCCTCTTCTTTGAAGCTCTAGAATAGCAAATGATCCGACTGCTGTGATGATAGCTGCTGGAAGCATAGGGATATTAAATAACAAATAAAGCCCTAATGCGGCCCCGATAAATTCAGCAAGGTCGGTAGCAATAATGACTAATTCAGCCTGAATCCAAAGAAATATAGATGTCTTTTTAGAAAAATGTTCACGTGCCACCTCAGGTAAATTTTTTCCTGTCGCAATACCAAGTTTGGCAGATAAGGATTGGATGAGCACCGCCATTAAATTAGAAAAGGCTATTACCCAAAGGAGTAAGTAACCATATTGAGAGCCAGCTGTAATATTTGTGGCAAAATTGCCAGGATCAATATAGGCGACCGCTGCAATGAATGCAGGCCCAAGAAAAGGTAAAAACCGTCGCCAACCTTTTATATCTCCATCTAAAACCGCCTCAGCAGACGATTTTGTGACTTGCTTGTATACCATATTTGTTCCCTCGTTTCAAAAAGTATCGTTCGTGAAATAAAGTTTCCTAGGGGAAAATAAGATAATAGTATTCTAACGCTAGGATTAGAAAAAGGGAAGCACTTTGCTTAAAATTTTAAAAAAATAAGTATGCACATTTCTCATCAATTTCTAATTAGACTTTCCTTACCTGTATCGTTTACGATGAAAGAAAAGGTGAAGGACTGATTCGACATGAGCAATCGAATTTTAATTATAGAAGATGAAGAAAATATTGCGAGAGTGCTCCAGTTAGAGCTTCAGTTTGAGGGCTATGAAGCGGTGATGGCCCATACAGGAGCAGATGGTTTATTGCAATATCGTGAGCAGCAATGGGATTTAATCTTACTGGATATTATGTTACCCGAAATGAGTGGCATAGATGTGCTAAAGCGTATTCGCGCTACAGAATCACAGACCCCAGTTATTATGCTGACTGCCAAAAGTGAGGTGGAGGATAAGGTAAAGGGATTGGATTTAGGAGCTAATGATTATGTGACAAAGCCCTTTGAAATTGAAGAATTACTGGCCCGTATCCGGAATGCACTACGGTTTTCTCAAAAGGCTAGTCCAACAAAGGTTGGTGTTTCGTTTGGACAGTTATCGATCGATGAGCAGACAAGAGAAGTTATTTATTATGGTAAGGAGATCCAACTGACTCCTAGAGAATATGATTTATTGTTATATCTAATGAAGCATCCTAAGCAGGTGCTCACAAGGGAACAAATACTAGAGACTGTATGGGGCTTTGATTACTACGGAGATACAAATGTTGTGGATGTCTATATTCGTTATGTGCGCCAAAAGCTTGAAATTGCTAATGTAACACCCATTATTCAAACAGTTCGCGGTGTAGGTTATGTGCTGAAGGAAAATAAATCATGAAGCTTAAAACAAAAATTCATCTACTTACCACTTTATTAATGCTAGTAATTTTAGTGGCAACTAATAGTGGAATTTACTTTTTATACGAGAAATTTGCCTATAATACGGAATATAGCCAACTTCATACACGAGCGAATGATTTAAGCTCAACATTAAGCCAGTTAAATGCACAATCCAACCTACAGCAAGTATTAAGAGCATATATGCCAGCTGATGGTGCTATCTATGTTTATGATGGAGAAAATTTAAAGACGAAGGTTCAGGCCACTCTAGACATGCCAGATGTTACTTCCATTACCTATACAATGCCTACTATTTGGATGGATGGGACAATTGTGGACATCACCTTACAGCAATCCATGGAGGAAGTAGAAAGTACACTGGATTTATTAAAGGCTATTTTGATCGTTGTGTCCATTATTGCCACCATTCCAATCTTTTTAGCGAGCTTGGCACTCGGTCGCCTAATTTTGTTACCACTAGAACGCTTAAATGCGACAATGCGCAAAAGTGCATCGACGGGGAAATATGAAAAGATGGACATCCCAGCTAAAGGTGGGGATGAATTAGCAAAAATTAATCGAACGTTTAATATGATGATGGAGAAGCTTGAACAGCACTATCAAAAGCAACAGGAATTCGTTTCAAATGCTTCTCACGAATTAAAGACGCCCATTACTGTCATTGAAAGCTATGCAAAGTTGCTCTTGCGAAGAGGCTTTGACAATCGTGAAGTAGCGCAGGAATCGCTACAGGCTATTGCAAATGAATCTTCTCGTATGCATGAAATGGTATTGCAATTATTAGAGCTAGCCAAAAATAATGAGCATATGGATATTCATATTGAACAGCTAGAGCTGGCTCCCTTCCTTAATAAAGTGGCTGCACAAATGCAGCAAGCATACCATCGGAATTTTATAGTCGATGCAGAAGCACCACAATTTATCGACAGTGATGAAAAAATTTTGAAGCAATTACTCTTTATTTTGCTTGATAATGCTAGGAAATATAGTGAGGATGATGTTCATATTTCCGTAGCTGAAACTACTACGCATGTACGAATGACGATTCAGGATTTTGGCGTCGGTATTCCTGCAGAGCATGTTCCGCATTTATTTGAGCGTTTTTACCGTGTCACAGAGGATCGTAATCGTAAAACAGGCGGTTCTGGCTTAGGGCTTGCGATTGCACATGAACTTGCGGGACAATTGGGCATCGTCATAGATGTGGAAAGTACAGTTGGAGAAGGTTCAAGTTTTACCTTGTGTATACCAAAGGAGGGGCAGCAATGAAAAAGTGGACATTAATACTTATTGTGATTGTCCTTCTTTGTAGCGGAGTGCTTTGGTTTATTCAAAATCGCTATTTTCAAAAGGAGCCTCTCAGTGAAGAGGAGGCCATACGCCATATCGAAGCTATTTATAAGGGTCAAGTTTTAGAAGTGAAAAAGCGTGGAAATTCATTTGAAATACAATTTACACGTGAGAATTTGAACTATACAGCCATGCTTGATGCTACAACACAGCAGGTTTCTGATCTAACGTTGCAAAAAGGGCAAAGTAAATTATTGTTAACAGAAGATCAAATAAGAAAAATGGTGAAAGAAAAATATGGTGAGGTAGAAAGCGTCATGCTCACGGAAACCATTTATACCGCACGTGTTGAAAAGGAACATAAGCAAAAAGATATAACAGTAGATGGCTATTCAGGTGAAGTGTTATCTGAAAAAGATATAGAACCATTAAATCAGCCTGAACCCCCCCATATTATTACCCAACAGCAAGCTACTGATATAGCGCTGCAACAATTAACCGGGAAAGTGGATTCTGTAGATTTTGAAGATACGGCGGAGGGCGGTTATTATTTAGTTGAAATTGAAACAGAGCATGAAGAAGCCACGTTCCAAATTCATGCTGTATCTGGAAAGGTCCTTTCTGTTTCATGGGACGATTAAACGAGTTTTCTCATGAAATTCTAATGTTCCTCTTATAGTTCTATCATCTTTGCTTGGTAAGCTAAAAGCAGATAAAACAAAGGAGAGATGGACATGAAAAAAATAATGATGATTCCTGCATTAGTGGTGACTCTTGGTGTTGGAGCGGCAATTGGTTCAACAACTTTATTATCAGGAAGTGCACAAGAAAAAAAGATCCTATCCATGCAAGAAATCGAAAAGAAAGCATTAGCAGTAGTGGATGGGACAGTAGCAGATATTGAACTAGATCAAAATCGCTACCGCTCTGTATATGAGGTAGAGGTTCATGCTGATAAAGAAGAATATGATTTAAAATTCGATGCCTATACTGGAAAATTACTTAAGCAGAAGAAAGAGCGTCAAGATGACGATGATATTGAATGGGTGAACGAGGATAACGCTAATACGGCTACTAACCTTATAAGTAAAGAAAAGGCTATTGAAGCGGCTCTAACAAAAGCAAAGGGTACAGTCACAAAAATTAAATTAGATGATGGCATTTATGAAATCGAGATAAAAAATGGACAATATGAATATGATGTTGATGTTGATTCGATTACAGGAGAAGTTGTTGATTTTGAACAAGATATGGAAGATTAATATTAGTTATTGCCTTAAAAGTAGAGCATACTTTTAAGGTTTTTTTGTTGTAAAATGCCTTTAAATTAGGTATTCGTGGGTAAATTAATGTCTACCATGGAACTTAACAATGTATTTAAAAAAGTCTATGTATTTCACTTGTAAAAAATAAAAATTTTCTTCTTTACTTTTTTAATCGACAGGCGTAATATGACATCATTATTAAAGTTTCAAATTTCTAAATCGCTGAAGCAAACTAGACGCGGGGGACCCATTTTAGACGGAGTGCACAAGCAATCCTTGGGGTGAATCTCTTCTTTTGAAGGGTAGGGCTACTCAGGCCCGAATCCGACAGCTAACCTCGTAAGCGTTAAGAGCAGAAAAGTTGGAGCTTGGCAGACAGATGAGCGTCTACAAGTCTTATTTAGTGATGACTTGTAGGCGTTTTTTGATCTCATTTAGGAAGGCGAAACACAATCTAAGAAACTAGAAGGTGTTTATTGATGAAATCCTCATTTAAACGTTATGTAATCGGCAAACCATTAAGATCCGATGCGTTAGGGGAACAAAAGCTTAGTAAAACAAAGGCATTGGCCATATTATCGTCCGATGCTTTGTCTTCCGTAGCCTATGGACCGGAACAAATTTTAATAGTCCTGATGACTGTGGGAACATTAGCGTTTTGGTATTCTTTACCGATTGCGGCAGGGGTTGTTGTCCTATTGGTGGCATTGACTTTATCATATCGTCAGGTTATTTTCGCCTATCCGCACGGGGGCGGCGCTTATGTAGTATCTAGGGAAAATTTAGGTGTGAACGCGGGTCTTGTAGCAGGTGGCTCATTGCTCGTTGATTATATTTTAACGGTAGCGGTAAGTGTATCAGCAGGGACAGATGCAATTACATCGGCATTTCCAAGCCTGCACCCATACAATGTACCAATTGCTATTATCTTTGTGATTTTTTTAACGGTCTTGAACTTACGTGGTGTAACAGAGTCCGCCTCTGTTTTGGCATACCCAGTCTACCTGTTTGTAGTCGTTATGTTAGTGTTGATTGGGATGGGGCTCTATAATGTTGCAACAGGTCAGGTGCCAGCAGAGCTGCATCCAAAGATAGGTACACCCGTCGCAGGGATTAGTTTATTTATCTTATTAAAGGCATTTGCGTCAGGGAGCTCAGCTTTAACAGGGGTAGAAGCTATATCGAATGCGATCCCTAATTTTAGAAATCCTGCTCCTAATAATGCTGCTAAAACATTGTTAGCAATGGGCGGAATCTTAGCGGTTTTATTTATCGGTATTGTTAGTTTAGCTTATTTTTACGGAATTGCGCCAACTTCGGAAGCGACAGTCGTTTCCCAACTAGCAGAAGCAAGTGTTGGTCGAAATTTCTTTTATTATATAGTACAGGGTACAACTGCGATGATTTTGGTACTTGCAGCAAATACGGGGTATTCAGCATTTCCGCTACTTGCTGTCAATTTATCAAAAGACGGTTTTATTCCGAGAATATTTCAAATGCGTGGGGACCGCCTAGGGTATTCTAATGGCATTATGATGCTAGGGCTAGCAGCCATTGTTTTAATCATCTTATTTGATGGGGCAACAGAGCATTTGATTCCACTCTATGCTGTTGGGGTATTTATTCCGTTTACATTAGCGCAAACGGGAATGATGCGAAAATGGTGGCGTGAAAAACCTACTGGCTGGATGGCGAAATTTACGATCAACACAATTGGTGCAGCCATTTCGTTTATTGTAGCGATGATGTTTTTTGTAACGAAGTTGCCTCAGGTATGGCCAGTGTTTGTCTTTTTACCAATTATCATTTTTGTATTTCATCGGATCAAGCTTCATTATCAGGCCGTTGGAGAACAGCTGAGATTGAATAAGGAGGAAGTCGCTACTATTGAAGGAAATGTATTCATCGTACCAGTAGCTGGTATAACGAAGGTGGTTGAAAATTCCCTTCATTATGCGAAATCACTAAAGGTTGATAAAATTATTGCCTTTTATGTGGCTTTCGATCAAGCGGATGCAAAAGCCTTCGAAGAAAAGTGGCAGGCTTGGCAACCAGATATTCGACTAGTAACCTATTATTCGGCATATCGTAGCATCACACAGCCATTGATCAAATTTATAGATAAAGTGGACCATCAATGTGCGAAAACAGGTCATAAAGTAACGGTTGTCATCCCTCAATTTTTACCGAAAAAGGGCTGGCATCATATGCTTCACAATCAATCTAGCTTATTAATACGTACAACATTGTTATTTCACAGAAATGTCGTGATTATGACAGTACCTTTTCATTTATCAAAATAATGCTAGCATGCTAGAAAATTGTCTGTTATAATCAGTACGTTGATTGAAAACACGAACGTTTACAATTAAAAAGTCGCAGAATACCATTAAATTCCGAAAAATTAAACTTTTTTCAGTAGGAGAAATAGGCTTCTACCGAATAAAGTGTTAAATGGGGTATTCTGATAGATTCATACAATTTTACTCATATAATAGCGAGGATATGGCTTGCAAGTTTCTACCGATTTACCGTAAATAAATCGACTATGGGTAGCAATGCTTTTAGAGAACTTCTTTCATGATGTTTTCTATTCCTTTCGACGTTTTAACGCTGAATGCTTTGCTCCACTCGTAGCTGAATGGGACCAAGGTGTTCAGCTTTTTTTATTACTATTTAAGAAAGAAGGATATGACAGAAATGAAGTTATTACACGACAAAATTATGCAAGAGGGTAAAGTTCTATCATCTTCAGTATTAAAAGTAGATTCATTTTTAAACCATCAAATTGACCCATTGTTAATGAAGGAAATTGGTCATGAATTCGCAAACCGATTTGCTGACCAAATAATTACAAAGATTTTAACAATAGAATCTTCAGGCATCACTCCTTCTGTCATGTTAGGGCTAGAAATCGGTGCACCGGTAGTGTTCGCTCGTAAACGTAAATCATTAACACTTTCAGATAACCTTTACACATCAAAAGTACATTCATTTACTAAAAATGAAACAAATGATATATCTGTATCACGTAGTTTTTTAAGTGAAGACGACAATATTTTAATTGTTGACGATTTCTTAGCAAACGGAGAAGCTGTAAAGGGTTTACTTGATATTGCAGCTCAAGCGGGTGCTAACGTTGTAGGAGTTGGCATTGTTATTGAAAAAGGCTTCCAAGATGGGGGCAAATTATTACGCGAGCAAGGTGTCCGCGTAGAATCATTAGCGATTGTAGATTCTCTTGAAGATGGCAAAGTGACATTTGCTACGGAGGCTCGCGCGTAATGAATACCTTTAAATCCACGACGCTAGCAATTCAACATTTACTTGCGATGTATGCTGGAGCCATCCTAGTGCCACTTATTATTGGAGGGGCAATTGGCTTTAATTCAACACAAATGACGTATTTAGTGGCGATTGATATTATGATGTGCGGAATCGCAACACTTTTACAAGTTTACTCAGGTAAATTTATTGGTATTGGCTTACCTGTAGTACTTGGTTGTACATTTACAGCGGTAAGTCCAATTATTGCTATAGGTACAAACCCAGAGCAAGGTATCACAGATATTTATGGTTCCATTATTGCATCTGGTTTGATTGTCGTGATTATTGCGGGCTTCTTCGGGAAGCTAGTGAAATTTTTCCCACCAGTAGTTACAGGCTCTGTCGTGTCTATTATCGGTATTTCTTTACTGCCAGTAGCTTTAAATAATATGGCAGGTGGACAAGGAGCAGAGGATTTTGCATCCGGCTCAAATATTGCATTAGCATTTATTACACTAGTCATTATTTTAATTGTCTATCGTTTTTCTACAGGTTTCATCCGTGCTATTTCCATTCTAGTTGGGTTAGTAGCGGGTACAATTTTAGGGGCATTCATGGGTAAGGTTAATTTCGATCCAGTAGCAGAAGCGGATGTATTCCATATGGTACAACCATTCTACTTTGGAATGCCAACATTTGATGTAACGGCTATTATTACAATGACGCTTGTAGCAATGGTATCTTTAGTGGAATCATCTGGTGTTTATTTTGCACTAAGTGATATATGTAATAAAAAATTAGATTCAAAAGATTTGGCTCGTGGTTATCGCTCAGAAGGTCTTGCATCTGTAATCGGTGGAATTTTCAATGCCTTTCCGTACACTACATTCTCACAAAACGTGGGACTAACTCGTATGTCAGGTGTGAAAGATCGTAAAGTCATTTACATCACAGGTGGTTTACTTGTAGCATTAGGCTTCCTACCAAAAATCGCAGCGTTAACAACGATTATTCCAACATCCGTACTAGGTGCGGCTATGTTAGCGATGTTCGGTATGGTGATTACGCAAGGAATGGGTATGCTTGTACCAGTTATGAATGAGTCAGCGGAAAACGCGATGATTGCTGCGATTGCAGTCAGTTTAGGCGTCGGTGTATCAGTCGTTCCTGGCATTTTTGATGCACTGCCAGAAAAAGTGTCTATTTTAACATCTAACGGTATCGTCTGTGGTTCTGTTACAGCGATTATTCTTAATATTTTATTCAACATGATTGGGCCAAAGCATAAGGAAGACCCGATGCATGGGGAAGCGTAAAGAGATCATTCAATAACATATATCAGAATACAAATATATAAAGAACGATGTCACCTACTTTTATCTATTGATTTAGATGGGAGGAGGTGGCATTTTTTTATGCAAAAAAAGGGCAGAAAATGTTCGAAGAAAAACATTAGGTACTAATAAGCAAATTTCTTGTTTATCGTGTGTCTGATCAAACTTGGGAAAAATATTTCTTTGACCAATTAAGAGGGAGATGGTTGAAAGGAGAAGAATAGAATAAATCATAAGAGGTGAAAATATATGGATAATCTGCTACAACATTTCCGGAGTGTTGGCGTACATTACCTAAAAAGTGATAGTGTAATGATGCTAGAGATTTTAGAGGATAGACTTGATTTTGCCGCTGAGATAGATGAGTTAATATATGAGCTTTTAGATAACTTACAGAGTAATGGTTTAGAAAAAGTTAGGTTTGAATGTCCGAAAGTTCTTTTAGATAGCTTGAATTGTACAAGAACTAAAATGAAAATTGTTGATAAAAGAATGGCATTTAAGAGATCTTTACAGACACCATTAACTATTTCAGAACTAGATTATGAAATATGGTCATGCTCTGAGAAAAAATCTATCATTTTTTTATCGGAAGTAATGAGTACAAGTGTTAAAGAAGCTGAGAAATTTCTGACGGAAATGAGGACGGAACTCCCATCACAAGTCAACGATATGTTTACAGTATATATTGTTAACGGTGAACCTGTTGGTGTAGTTTTCCCACATATAGAACCAAATACAGATAATGAAGGTCGTATGTTTTGGATTGGTATTCATCCTAATTTTATGGGAACAGGATTAGGTAAGGACTTGCATTTAATAGGTCTATATAGATTGAAAAATGAATTTAAAGCTATGTCTTATTTAGGGATGACTCAAGTTGACAATATTCCAATGAGAAACATAATGCTTTCAAACGGATGCATTCAAAATATTTCTGTAATTTCTTTACAATATTCTATTTAAGGATTGGCTTTTTTCGTTCATCCATGAGGCTTTTTAGTCAGGAATTTTTAATGAAGTAACAAGTGTTTGTGGAGATGATCTACATAGCTATCACATTTACATAAAAAGGGGATTTGAAAATCGTTCGGCTGTTGAACGTTTTTTATTTTATATGTCCCTTTATCAAGAGATCCGCAAGAAAAATAAGGTTGTTTTGCATAAGAGCTTTTTACTATTCAACTGGTAAGGGTATGTTAATAAAAGAAGGTATTCACATTTAAAACTAGAACTTAAATTCATAACTAATTGGTAGGAGGGAGATCTTTATGAAAGTAAAGGGATTGGGAGGAGTTTTTTGGAGGACTAAAAATCTAGAAGAAATTAAACAGTGGTATAGCAAAGTTCTAAACATGGAAATTGAAAGTTGGAATGGTACCATGATTACACCACAGTTAGGCAATGAAACGATCTTTTCCTTCTTCTCTGAGCATGACAGCTATTTTCCAACAGATCAGCAAGTGATGCTAAACTTTCAAGTGGAAAATCTAGATGACAGTATCAAACATCTTGAAAAAATAGGTGTGCCCCTAGCAATGGACAAGACAATTCATGAGTTTGGAAAGTTTATTTGGATTGAAGATCCAGAAGGAAGACGTATCGAGCTTTGGGAAAAATAAATCAAAGGAATTAATTTGAAAGTGACAGCAATATGCTAACTTCGTTTAAATTGTGAGGGGAAATAGCTTGTGGTTCCTCTTTAAAGTCGTTTGAATAATCGAACGGCATTTTTTAGTATACAGCTTGTTTTAGGCGTGGTTGTTTAGAATTGTGTGGCGAGGGAATTTATAAATAAGGTATTTTTAATAGAATGTAAGTCTCTATTTCAACATACACTTATATAACTACTCTTAGAAAGGTCTAGTATAAATGCAAAGTATCGTTTTGATTTTAATACTTCAATTAGTATATGTACCTTTTTTAACTTTACGTACAATATTTTTGGTGAAAAATATTACTTTCCTTGCTGCCATATTCGGTATGCTCGAAATGCTCGTGTATGTATTTGGCCTTTCGCTTGTTTTTAGTGGGAAACAAAGTATGCTAGCTATGGTCGTTTATGCAATTGGTTTTGGCTTAGGTATTTTTTTAGGAGCCAAAATTGAACGAAAGCTGGCGATTGGCTATGTTTATGCAACCATTAATACTCAAAATAAAAATGAAGAGCTTGTGAGGTTTCTCCGTAATGAGGGATTTGCTGTGACGATTTATATTGGTGAGGGGCGAGATAGTAATCGCTATAAATATGAAATTTTAACAAAGAGAAATCGAGAGGCAGAACTCTTTCAAATAGTAGAGCAATTTGAACCGAATGCATTTATAATTTCGTACGAGCCAAAGTCATTTAAAGGCGGTTTTTTACTAGCTCGTATGAAGGCTAGGCAAAAATAATAGGACCTTAGCTACTAGCTGAGGTCCTTTTCGTTGCTATTTAAACGTTGCATCCATCCAGTTTTTAAAGAGGTGAAAATCTGAGTAGACTGTATCTTTGTAGTTCATAGCCTGTAAAATTACTTGCTCAACAAATACATGTCGATCTTTCCCAATCGTTTTTAATATCTCATCCTCACTATGATAGGTGAAAACAGGAGAAAAATCGATATCTGCTCGTGCATGTATTTTAGCGGCAATTTGTCCCATGATTGAGGTTGTTGTATAGTAATCGTCGACGTTTTTATAGTTTTTAGGCTTCACTTTCTTTTTATAGGGAGAACGTTCTCGAATGTAAAATTCCTGCTCATTCATGGTGATATAGTGTAAATGAGGGTCCTCTAAATGGTGCATGGCTTTTTGTGTCCCAACTACTCTCGCACCTTGATGCTCATAATGCTTCCAAAATTCATGATTGTAAGGAAGGAAATAGGCAGGGATTGCTGTGCGGACCTCTTTCATTTCTAATACTAAATCGTCTACTCCCGATGCATCTTTTTTGTCTTCCACTAAAATATAGTAACGTTTTAAGCCGATTGAAGCAGTTCCAGAGCCATACTTGTAAGCAATGTCCTTAATCTTGTAAGCAGGAAGTGCACTCGAAATTGCCTTATATTCCTCGGCAGTAACGGGCTTAATTTCATCATTGCTAATAAATAGGCGTTGCCCGTCTTCATTTAAATAGGAAATATCCTGTAAAAACTGGGAGCGTTCGCGTTTCTCTAGCTTTTTCAATAATTTTTTGGCAGGGCCTTTTGTGTTATCTTTCGTAAATACGAGCGTTAGAGGATCATCCTGTTTACGCTGAAATCGTTTAAGCTGATCGATATAGCTATTAAGCAGATGCTGAATGGCCGTTTCCTGAGCAGCCTTATGTATGCCTTGTTCTTCTAAATAAAGTGCAATACTGACACTCATACGAACAATATCATATAAATAAGAACCAACATAACCCTCATCAAAATCATTGACATCAAAGACAATCGTGCCGTCTTCATTTTGAAAGGCACCGAAGTTATCCATATGCATGTCTCCTTGAATCCAAGTCGGTTTGAGAGTAGGCGTATGGAAAATGGAAGAAGTTTTTGTCATGTCAAAATAAAATAGATAAGCACTTCCTCGGAAAAAGCGGAATGGACTTTCAAGCATTTTCTGATACTTCTCCAAACGCTGTGCCTCAGTTAACTTCATTCGTTGAGCATCAAACTCCTCAAAGATGGTATTTAATAGCTCCTTTCTTAAAAAAACTCTTGTATGTTTCACCTGTTCCAATAATGCATGCTCCATCTAAAAACCCCCTTTAGGTTACATGTATATACGAAAAATAAAGGAATAGGTTTCGAAGAAATTTATCAAAAGTGCTCGATAAAAATGGCTAAGGATCTAGGGTTATTTCGTAACATGTTCAATCACCTATTTTCATACTATAAGACATGCTCAGTTACGGAGGGGGGTTATATGTATTTTTTGACAAAAAGCCTTGTCATTATAGTAGGGAGTATTTCTTTGTCGTTAGGAATTAACTTATTCTTAACGCCCTATGAAATATTAGATGGGGGAGTAGTAGGATTAGCGCTGATTTTACATTATTTATATAAGCTAAAGATTGGTCTAATGATTATTATCATTAGTATTCCTATTTTTATTATTGCCTGGTTTAAATATAGAGCTTATTTTTACAATAGTATTCATGGTTTAATTGCCTCTTCCTTGACTATAGACTTGTTAAAGCCAGTCAGAAATCTCGTTCATATAGATGCTCTTTATAGTGCTATACTTGGGGGGATTCTGGTAGGCTTCGGAATCGGCTTAATGCTTCGTTTTCAGACAAGCACAGGGGGGACAGACCTCATTGCGCAATTTATTAGTGATAAAACGAGTATTAATGTAGGGATATTAATATTTTTCATTGATTCTATCGTTATTGTTGTGGGCGGCTTCCTGTTATCCTCCACTACTTTTTTATTGTCTATTATTACGGTTCTAGTAGTAGGCATAACGACGAGCATCATTACGAGTCGTGCTTCATAACATTCGTATACTCCTAAGCGTGTCGCATAAAAAATAGCTTCAGTAAGAGACTGAAACTATTTTGGCGTTTGATTGTCGAGTGTTTTCATAAGCTTCTTTTTAGGATGTGCTGGTTTGACCTCTGCAATTAGTATGGCGAGTAATATAAGAACAGCTCCTACAACCATACGGCTCGTTAAAATTTCGTGCAGGAAGATAACCGATAAGATCATGCCGAAAAAAGATTCCGTTGATAGAATAATCGCAGCCTTTGTAGCAGTTGTATATTGATTCGCCACATTTTGAAAAAGGTAAGCAATTGTTGTTGAAAAAATTCCTAAGTAAATAATCGAATAAATAGCTTCTTTTTCTAGTGACGTAGGGATTTCTCCTTGGCTAATGACCACAAGAATACCTATAAAGGAAGCGGTAAGAAATTGAATGATAGTTAGTGCAATGGCATCTTCCTTTTGAACAAAAAGATTTGTACAAAATATATCAAAGGCAAAAGCAACAGCACAAGCTAACGAAAGGGCATCACCAATATTCATTGTCAATGA
This sequence comes from Lysinibacillus sp. GW247-5R2A, assembly GCF_059424475.1. Taxonomy (NCBI): domain Bacteria; kingdom Bacillati; phylum Bacillota; class Bacilli; order Caryophanales; family Bacillaceae; genus Lysinibacillus; species Lysinibacillus sp. GW247-5R2A. The sequence goes on from NZ_JBWKZL010000012.1 coordinate 24,741, forward strand.
ACCTTGTAACGATAAAAAGCCAATTCCAATAATGGCTATTAAGGACCCAATAATTTCATACCCATCAATACGACGCTTATAAACCGCATAGGCGATTAACGGAACAATAACGACATTAACTGCGGTTAAAAAGGCATTTTTCGATGGTGTTGTATATTGAAGTCCAACCGTTTGAAGGGCAAATGCTATATACAATATGGTACCTAATAAAGCACCTTTCCATATGACCGATTTTGACGCTTTTTTTAATCGGGAACCAAATAAAACAGTTAATATAATTGAAGCTAATAAAAATCTACCAGCCATAACTTGATAAGCCGTTAAATATTCTAAGGCAATGGCTGTTATAACAAACCCACTGCCCCAAACAATGGCTGTAACGAGTAGCATGCCATCCGCTATGTAAGTTTTCATGAAATTCTTCCTCCTAACTTCAATTAGGATAGCATAAGAGAGAAGAAAATAATTTGATTTTATTTCTAAATATTCAGGCGTTTTTTTGTACTTATTCCAAAGCGATTATTCATCACTCAATTTGCTATGTAATAAGTACAATTTAACGGCTGCAGCTAGACGCTCATAAAATACATAGTCATTATCTACAGGAACTACTAACTGACGGATTTTAGCCATGCGATAGCGTACGGTATTAGGATGACAATAATGGTCAACAGCTACTTCTTTAATGTTTCCTTTTTTTGTAATATAGGTTTTGGCCGTTTCCAATAAATCTGGATCTGCCTTATCATCGAGTAAAGGCGCTAAAAAGGAAGTAACATAATCCATGGCAAATGTAGGATTTTTACGATACAGCTCTATTAATAAACGATCTGATGCAAGGGACTTATAATGGCAGCTTGGTGCCTTATCAATTTCAGCAAAAACACTAGCAAAAAAGGCTTCTCGTAAAGCAGTAGAGATGCCTGTTTGTGTGTCGTAACAATTGCTATAGCCAAAGGTGAATGCTTCGGTAGGGATAGCACTTAATGTTAGCCATTCATGTATAAACCTCTCTGCCTGAAACTGCTGAGAAGGATGCGTGATAATTATAAAAAGACTTTGCTTATAGGAACAAATTAAACCAGATTTTAATAAAGGCTCCATGGATAAAAAGTTCTGTTGCCAATCACTTAAACCCCTTCCCCGTAGACTAGCGACAAATACATACTTGTCAAAGGGTCTATCGATTTGCTGTAAAATCGACTTCAGCTGCTCCTCTGGAAGATCCTCCTCCATTAATCTTCGTACAATTGTTTCTAAAAAGAACGAGTAATCCTGTGTTTTAGCATAAGCCATCGTTTCTAAAATGATTTTTTCAAAAAACTCATCTCCACCAAATCGAAGGATAGGAAAATTACGTTCTTCCGCATAAGCTAAAACCTCTTCAGGTAAGTCTTTATAAATAACAGGCTTATAGGCTAAGGCACTTGCTCCAAGCTCGATCAAGCTTTTGACAGCATTTAATAAATACTCAGGCTTTTGCTTAGCAAATAATAAGCTACTTAACACAACACTGTTAGGCGTGAATATTGTATCTCGCACATGATGTATATCTGGGGAGAATTCGAAGTCGAGTATTTCCACGTTGTGAACAGCTTTATGCAAACCGCTGTGACCAGCAACAACGGTAAATTCTTTTGTAATGGGTAATTGTAAAAAGTTCTCTACATTCATGAATGGATCATTGCCTTTCTAGTAGTAAGCTATTATCTTCTATTATAAAAGTACGTCTCAATAAAAAACCATTAGTTTGAAAAGATTATACATACAATGAAAAAATCTGCTCCTAGTGAGCAGATTTTTCAACATTATTTATCGATTAAATAGTAGAAAAAATATTAGGCTTTCTATTTTTTAATGGGTTTGTTTGTTCGATAGCATACCCAACATTTAAAATGCGACCTTCTTTAAAGGCAGGACCAATAATTTGAAGACCTATTGGTAAATTTCCTTTAAAGCCGCAAGGGACTGAAAGGGCAGGTAAGCCTGTTAAATTACTTGGGCCTGTAAAACGAATAATATTATCAATTAAATCTACTTTTTTGCCATTTAGCTCAGCGAAATCATCACCAATGGTATTTGCCACCACAGGTAGAGTAGGGGTAATAAGCACATCTGCTTGATTAAAAATTTCGTTAAACTCCTGCTTAATTTGACGACGTACTTGCTGTGCCTGTAAGTAATCAACTGCAGAAGGTAGCTCCCCTAGCTCAAATAATAACCGGATATCGTCTCCGAAATCTTGAGGTCTCTTTTGTAAATCAGAATGGTGTATAGCTGCTGCCTCTGAAAGGGATGTTACAAGCTCTGCCCATTCTGCATATTGTAAGGATGGAATTCGCACTACTTCCACTTTAGCACCTTGATCTACTAAACTTTGAATGCTCGCTCGAACAGCCTTTTCTATGTCAGCATCTACGTCTTTAAAGAAGTATTCTTCATTAATGCCAATGACTAAATCCTTCCTATTACCTGATAATTGCTGCACATAATTGTCAGTAGGTACGTCTATGCAAGTAGGGTCTCGATAATCAAAACCTGAAATGACTTCCAGCAAGCCTGCTGCATCCTTTACTGTCTTTGTCATGGGACCGATATGGTCTAAGCTCCAAGCAAGTGGGTAACAGCCATATTTACTTACACGACCATGTGTAGGCTTTAAGCCAACGATACCACAGGCAGAAGAAGGGATTCGAATCGAGCCTGCGGTATCCGTTCCTAGTGAGGCGACACTTGCACCTGCTGCAACAGCGGCACCAGAGCCACCACTAGAGCCACCTGGAATCTTATCTAAATCCCAAGGGTTGCGAACGGGTCCGTAATGAGGGTTATTATTAGTAATTCCCCAAGCATATTCATGCATGCTTAATTTCCCAGTGAAAATAACACCAGCGTCACGAAGTTTCTCTACTACTGTTGCATCATAATCAGAAACGAAGTCCTTATGAATTTTGGAGGACATCGTTGTAATTTTATCTTTAACATATAAATTATCCTTTAAGGCCATCGGAATTCCGTGATACATTCCTTTGTATTGCCCTTGGAGAATCTCTTTTTCTATTTCATTTGCTTGAGACAAGGCTTCTTCTCGATAAAAGGCCATATAGGCATTAATCTTAGGCTGGCTTTCCTCAGCAAAATCTAGAATAGCCTTTGTAAGCTCCACGGGAGATAAAGCCTTCGATTGTAGTAAAGGCGCCAGTTCTTCAACGGATTTTAAATGTAAATCAGTTGTCAATGTGATCACCTCCAGGAATGCTACGTATAGCGATATCTGCGTCATCAATCGCAATACCTTCTAGATGGCTACGAAGTGACTGCATACCTTCCCAGCGTGCTTTTAATAGTTCAAGGTGTTCAGGTTTCGGTGTAATTCCTTTGTTCTCCAATAATTGTTGAATAGACAAGCTCATTAACAAGATCCTCCCTTGAATGGTTGTATTATCTAAATAGGTTTCCCCAAAAAGATCAATATCGTCAATCACAAATAAATATAATAGGCAATATAATCCTATTATTACAATCATACACTAACGATAGTTTATATCAAATAAATAATTTTCAATAGAATGAATATTGTGAAATTAGAACTATTTAATAGATATGAATAAAAGCTTACTACTTGGAAAGGGATACCCGAATTCTAGCGCTAGCGCTTGCTCTTTTTACATGCGATTCACAGTCTATTTACATTTGAAGCGTACAATGAACCATAATAACCAATTGAAGAGGTGCAAGCATGGAGTCAGCTGTAGAACAAAATATAAAAACGAATAATGTTTTTTCTTTATTAAAATATTTATACGGGCAACATCAACAAAATACGTTATATATGAAACGTTTAAAAGCATTGAAGCAAATTATTCAACAAGGTTCTTTACATACATATTTTCAGCCTATTGTGGATTTACAGACAGCACAAACAATTGGATTTGAAGCTTTAAACCGTCCAATACCCTCGGAATTGTTTACAAGTGTCGACCAGTTTTATGAGTTTGTAGGACAAACAGATTGTGTATTTTTATTTGAATGTTTTTGTAGAAATCTTTCTTTACAACGGTTCAAGGAACGTATGCACAATGATTTGGTGGATAAAAACCTTTTAGTGTTTCTTAATATACATCCGAATGTATTATTAGATAAAAAATATCATAGTGGGGAAACGCTACAATTATTAAAGGAACTCGGCATTAAGCCACAACAAGTAGTTTTTGAATTAACAGAGCGTAGTGCTGTTATAGATTTTGTTGAGTTTGAACGTGTATTATCACATTATAGATCGCAGGGCTATCGTATTGCGGTAGACGATGTTGGCTCAGGCTACAATAGCTTGAAAACACTTATTTATTTAAAGCCAGAATTTATTAAACTAGACCGTTCATTAATTCAAAGGATTGATCAGATTAGTGAGCAGCAGCAGCTTGTTACATGGCTAATGAAATATGCCGAGCAGGCCAAAACTAAAATTATTGCTGAGGGAATTGAGAGACAGGAAGAGCTTGAGTATCTACATCGGATCGGCATTCACTATGCACAAGGTTATGCGATAGGAAAGCCCGCAAAGGACATACATTTGGGAAAAATAAGGGTGGGTGACCATGAAGATTGGGGAAGTCATTGAAAAGGTTCCATGTATTGATGAATTTGTGAAAAATAAAGAAGTAGATGTACTTTTTACGAGTAATCCTTCATTACGTAGTGTTGTGGTAGTTCGTGATGAAAAACCGATTGGGCATATTACACGTACACATTTCTATCAAAAAATAGGTACTCAATATGGCTATCATTTATTTATGGGACGACAAAATCAATTAATCATTAAAGAAAATCCTTTAATTGTAGATCGGAATATACCGATTACTGAGGTTAGTACTCAAGCAATGTCTAGACCTCCGGAGGATTTATATGATGATGTGATTGTCACTAAAAATGACGTATATTATGGAATGGTTAGTATAAGGGAGCTTCTGTTAAAGCTCGTTGATACACAGGTGGCCATTGCTAGCTTTTTGAATCCACTAAGTAGTTTACCAGGTAATCAATTAATCAATGAAAAGCTCGAGGAAGCCTTAAAACTTCCACAATATAGTTTAATATATTTCGATTTAGATCATTTTAAATCCTATAATGACACATATGGCTTTAATAAAGGTGATAAAATCCTACTATATTTAACAGATATACTTAAAAGACATATATGTGAGGTAGATGATTTTTTAGGGCATATTGGTGGCGATGACTTTGTAGCGATTTTGCCCTATTATGATGTTGCTTCGATTTGCCAAAGAATTATTGATGATTTTGATGCTAATATTTTGAGCTTTTATGAATTAGAGGATCTTGAATATGTGCAGGTAGCCAATAGAATTGGAAAACTGGAGCCATTAACATGTACTACTTTATCCGTTGCAGTTATTACGAATGAATTTCAATATTTTGACTCCGTAGAACAATTATCTAATGCGGTGACTCACGTGAAAAAACAGTGTAAAAAAATTACTGGCAGCTGTTATTTGATTAATAAACAAGAAACCTACTTCGTTCATTAAACGATGTAGGTTTTTGTTAATGTTGGAGGCTTTTTGGGTATTAATTTTGTAATCACAGGGATCTTAACCAATTAAAGTGATAATGTTGTCACCAATTGAAGCATGGGAGACTAAAATATTTTAAAGAAGTCTCTATAAAATGATCGTTTTACATTTCGAGGGCATAATGAATGAGGGCAAATCGTTTTTATTTTATGAAATTATTAATCTTAATAAAACATACTTGAATTATAGGGATTATAGGTATATAATTCGATTACATTATTATAAAACACCTTAGGAGGCATTCCATTGTCGAATTTACAAATCATTCTTAACGTAGCAGTTCTGCTTGTGTTCGTTGGAATTTTATATGTGATGAATAAAAAACACGTCAAGTTTTCGAATCGTGTTTTTGCGGGTCTAGGTTTAGGGATTTTGCTTGGTCTTGGACTTCATTTTATCTACGGTATTGATTCTGAAGTTTTAGCTAAAACAACATCTTGGTACAATATTATAGGTACGGGGTATGTTAAATTATTACAGATGGTAGCAATGCCATTAGTATTTATATCTATTCTCATTGCCTTTACAAAAATGAAAATTGGCAAAAACTTTGGGAAAATGGCTGCTCTTATTTTAGCTATTTTAATTGGTACGACAGCTGTTTCAGCAGCAGTAGGTATTCTTTCTGCAACGGTATTTGATTTAGATGCAACACACATTTTACAGGGTGAAGCGGAGACAGCACGTGGCCAATATCTTGAGGAAAAAACGACTGGCTTAGCAGCACCAGATTTACCAACACAGATTGTTGAGTTATTCCCAGCCAATCCATTCTTGGATTTAACAGGAGCTCGTTCAACTTCAACAATTGCTGTCGTAATTTTCTCAGCATTCCTTGGCTTTGCTTATTTACGTGTAGCACGTAAAGATGAAGGAACAGCAGCAACAATTAAAAAAGGGCTAGATGCTATTTATGCCCTTGTTATGGGTGTTGTAACAATTATTTTACGTCTAACACCGTACGGAATTTTAGCTATTATGGCTCGTACTGTAGCAACATCTGATTTCGGTGCCATCTATAATTTAGGTAAGTTTGTAATTGCCTCTTATGCAGCTTTAATAATTGTATTTTTAGTACACTTATTAATCTTGACATTAAGCGGATTAAACCCAATCACGTATGTGAAAAAGTCTGCAGAAACATTATTATTCGCCTTTACTTCACGTTCAAGTGCGGGTACTTTACCGATGAATATTAAAACGCAAACAGGTCGTCTTGGGGTATCTGAAGGTATCGCCAACTTCTCAGGTTCATTTGGTTTATCAATTGGTCAAAATGGCTGTGCTGGTGTATATCCTGCCATGCTAGCAATTATGATCGCACCTACAGTCGGTATTAATCCACTTGATCCTGTGTTCATTATTACAGTTATTGCAGTAGTGGCAGTTAGCTCATTTGGTGTAGCAGGTGTTGGTGGTGGTGCAACATTTGCAGCGATCCTTGTATTATCAGCTCTTGATTTACCAGTTGCCCTTGCAGGTGTATTAATCTCAGTTGAGCCTTTAATTGATATGGGACGTACAGCTTTAAATGTAAGTGGTTCAATGACAGCTGGTGTTACAACAGCACGTGTTACGAAAGAATTGGATACAGAAATGTATAATAATAAAGAGTTAGGTGCTCAAGTAGCAGAGCTATAAGATAGAACAACCCCCTTTAAAGTTTCACCTTTAAAGGGGGTTGTTTTATATGATCTTTACATAAAAATCTTTACCATTGATTATTTCAGTAATTTCAATATTAAAGTTTTCTTTATAGTACTCAAAAATATTGTAGGCTAAACCGGAGTGTCCATTTAAATATGTTCCTTTTTTAATCTCCTTACGAGGGTTATGAAAATCAAAATATAAGCGGGAATCCCTACTCATAGTCCTTAAAATGGCTAGAAATTCTTGTTCTTCAATATGAATGCCACGTGTATAGCTACACTCTCTGCGATACGTATCATGAGCAATATTTATCGGAGAAGCTTCAAAAATTACTTCGATTTGTTTCTTCAAATGTGACAGCTCCTTTCGAATTGTGATCAAAAAGTTAGCTACAGACAACCTAATTCATAATACTAGTATATAATTGTCGGAAAATTATAGCAATTAATATCTACCAATCTTGTTGCTGTATTTCCTCCGCTATAATTTGTAAATCATAGGCATTGATTGTCAAAAGTGAATAGTCATGAGACTCCATAAATTTTTCTACCAGACGTTTGATATATTTTGGAGAGCCTTCATTTTCTTCATCATAAATTAATAATAGACCATCTGTATTTTGAATAATAAATTTATCCTTCTCAATAAATTGCCAAGGAGCTTCGTACGGTTTTTTCGTAATGCTTGTGACGAAATCTGCTCGGGCCATTATGGTTTGATATTGTTCCTTTTTATGGTCCTGCCAATTTTTCTCTTGTTCTAAAAAGGGTGTGATAACTGCATATTTTAAATGAGGAAATTCTTTTTTTAGTGTCCATACAACTTCAGCACTCCAAGATTCTACACCTTGTTGGCCGCTAATAATCACCCATTCGAGCCCTTCATCAAGTAGCAGACGCAGACGGTTTTCCAATGCCTTTTTAATGATACTAACCCCAGGATGTTTATCATTAAAAATACCAAGTTCATGTGGCTTATAGCCTGTAATCATTATACGTGTTAACAAGAAAATGCCCCCTAAGCTGTATGGTTGTAGTAATAGTATACAGTAGGGGGGCAAGGAAAACGAATGCCGATATTATCGATTAAAATGCAATAGTGTTAAAATTACTGCTACAGCCGCACAAATACCTAAAAACCACCACGAGTCTGTAAAGTCTTCTTTGGAGTCACTATTCATATGAAATAATTCCTTTCGTATATAGTAGTTTGTAGAAGCCTTACTTCACCTGACCGGTCCACGACCAATTCGTCCATACACGTAAGACTGTTTCAAATGGGCCACGTTTAAATTTCTTTAAAAAGGCAAGGCTGAGGACACATTGTAGGCTGTAAACAACGATACCAAATAAAATACCGCCAAAGACTCCTAACTTGCCATATAATCCGAGACCATAACCGTAAAAAACAGTTGTACAAATAATAGTTTGTAGTAAATAATTGGTTAAAGATAGTTTTCCCACGCTCTCGAATGCAGGAGCAAGGAGTTGTACAGGGCGTGTTTTATAGATTAAAGCTGCAAGGCTGACATAGCCAAGTGCTAATAGTTGAGATCCGCCCATCAATAAAATGGAAGAAAAATCACTTTCTATAAAACTTACACTTTTACATGCGAGTCCTATAGGAACTAGGAGTGCCCCTAGCTTATACCACTTTACTTCCTCGTCCATTTTCGTAAAGGCTTGCTTTTTAGCGAGTGCCATACCGAAGAGGAATAAGGGAGCATAAAACATTGGTGCAAAAATTAATACAATAAAGATGAAGGAAGGGTCCTCCATTCCAGGTACTGCTGCATTTGCTCGGAAATCAAAAATTTCTAAGTAGCTTCCATTAGCGTAGACATCATTTGCTTGTTCAATGTAAGTAGCTAATTCCTTTTGCTCCTTTTTAGTTGCCTCCATAGAATCGTATGTTAAAGCCGTCGTAAGGACAAATAGAATACCCGCCCATATAAACAAAGTTTTGGGTTTACGATTAATAAAGGGAATTAAAAATAAAGTCATACAGCCATAAGAAAAAAGAATATCGCCTTCCCATAAAAAAATGGAATGGAGTAAACCGAGGGCAATTAAACCAGATGCCCGACGTAATACGGACCAGCGGCTTTTATTTTTTTTTCTTCGAATGGATTCAATTAATTTAATAAGCGAGAAGCCGAATAAAAGAGTGAAGATTGGCATAAAGGAGCCTTCAATCACAATTTTTACAAAATATAAAGCTCCATTATCTAAGGTAGAAAGATTTTTTAATTCATCTTTGCCATACATCCCAAATTGGAATATCAGCAAATTCGCCATTAAGATGCCAAATAAACTAAACCCACGCATTGTATCAATGAAAGTAACACGATTAGTTGTCATTGCGTTTTATCTCCTTAATTGGTTATCTTATACATAGAATAGTTGAGGAAGCTTATGGTGAAATAATGACTACCTTAAAGTAATCTTAAAAGTAGGTGAGGATATGCAGAAAGCATCCATATTAGTATTAGAGGATGAACGCGCGATTGCTGAAATGATTGATATCATTTTAAGAAAAGAAGGAATGACAAGTATTACAATATGTAACACGATAGAAGCAGCGAAATCCGAGATTTATGCTAAAACATTTGATTTTTATCTTTTAGATATTATGCTGCCAGATGGTAGTGGATTAGAAGTCGCTCATATTATTCGGGAAAAAAGCGATGCTCCTATTTTTTATTTAACAGCTAAAAGCAGTGACGCCGATAAACTTCGGGGTTTTATGAATGGTGCAGATGATTATATTACAAAACCATTTAACCCACTGGAACTTGTTGCAAGGGTGAAGGTACAGTTAGCGCGTTATATGAAGAAAAAGCAAGTCACAGAAAATCATCTTTTTACATGTAGCCGTTTTACATTCGATATAGATGCTGCAGAAATCACAGTAGATGGAGTAAGGGAAATCATTAGTGGCCGTTTGTTTCATTTATTGAAGTATTTATGTGATAATGCCGGGCAAGTTTTATCTAAGGAACAAATCTACGAGCGTGTATGGGGAGATTGTTTGTTTGATGATAATACAGTAATGGTACATATACGAAAACTGCGAGAAAAAATTGAAAAGAATCCTGGAAAGCCTACCTGTATTATAACGGTCAGAGGTATTGGCTATAAGCTTGTTGGGGATGTTTCTTCATGAAGCCAGCAGGGAAATTAACGCTTCGTTTTGTATCTTATTTCATCATCTTTTATTTATTAATTATTTCAGGCTTTATTATGAGCTTGGTATTTTTTGCGATCTTTATTAATGATCGTGTAGGAGATAATATTCATGTCATGAGCTCCTTTGAAATTGAGGATGACGCTGTCGTCGAAAAAGGAGAATCCATTAAAATTGCCGATTATTTAGTAAAGCGTGCTGAGGAAAATGCAGGACAACTTTACCTATTTGATCAGTCGATGACCATTGTAGATTATACAGGGGAAAGATGTGAACTATGTGGAATGCCTGATAGCGAAATTTTTGCATTAAAGCAGCCGGGTATGCATACATGGGAGCTTCCAAAATATTATTTGTTATTTCTACCTATTTCTCCTGTTCAGCCACTATTTGAGGAGGCTCTTGATAATTGGTTAGCCACAGGAGCGATTTCAGAAGTGACACTACAGCGTTTAAAGGAACATAAAGCTAGTGTTGAAATTTATGATACGGAATGGAACCGAACGGACATAGTAGGAAAGCGTTACGAAGAGCTGAAGAAGCCGCAGCTGGTCGAGGAGAAATACGATATTTTTGAGCATGAGGAACTTAAGCAAAGCACGACCTTAGCGGATGATTCCACATTTGTTGTCCGCATGCCGAATCCATCCTATAAACCGTTCGAAGAGCCCTTCAATAAGGCCATGATTTTATTTGTTTCTGTTTTCTTTGGTGGGCATATTATTTTATTACTAGGCGTCATCTTTTTATCGATTAGTATTTCGCGACAATTTGTACGACCACTTGTTTATGTCATATCACGCATTGAGCGACTTACCCAATTCGATTACAGTGATATAAGTGACAAGAAAATCCATCATAAGAAAACAGGGAAATTGAAACGGAAATTTAAATTGTTTCAGCCTGTAGAGGAGTCCCTCAATCATTTATCTGAGCGGCTTGATTCAAATGAAAGGCAAATTAAGCAATCGGAGCAGTTACGTGAGGAGTGGATTACAGGCTTATCGCATGATTTAAAAACGCCTTTAAGCTCTATTTATGGCTATTCCACAATGCTTGCCTCGGAGGATTATGAGTGGACAAAGGATGAGATGCGTATTTTTGCACAAACGATGCAGGAAAAGGCAACATATATGGATGCGCTTATACAAGATTTAACGTATACGTATCAGTTGAAAAATAAAGCCATACAGCTTGATAAGGTATTACTGCCTTTGACAACATGGTTAACACAATTTGCAGATGAACAGGTAAGCGTAAAGGTTTATGGCGATGTGATGCTGCAAGCAGATGAACTTTTACTCAAACGGATTATGGATAATTTAATAACCAATGCAAAGAAATATACACCTGTAGGCACGAAGGTAATGGTGGAAGCGCAACATACTGGTAAAGAAGTGATGCTAACTATTGCTGATCGTGGCCCTGGCATTCCTCAGGAAGAGCTTGATAACCTATTCGAACGCTATTATCGTGGAACTAACACTACAGATGATACAGCAGGGACAGGGTTAGGACTAGCCATTACTAAACAGCTCATTGATCTCCACAATGGCACCATAAGTGTACGTTCAGATTGTGACGGCACGGTATTTATTTTAAAATTTCAATGTCATTAAAAAGAGGTATCAAAATTTACTTTGATACCTCTTTTATTATTGTCTATTTTTATTGCAGCGCTCAGCTGGGCGCTCAATTTTTACATAACGCCATAGGCTATTAGCGATATCGCGGGCCTCTGCGACATGTTCTGTTCCAACGAATGCTTTACGGAAAGGTGTAAGAAGTGATTCGATGATAAAGAGCTTTGGATTTTCGCGTTGAAGCTCTTCTAATAAGAATTCCGCATACTCCAAGCCTTCCACTGTTTCATTGTTCGTTAATCCTTTGGCAAAGCCATGTAATTGATCAATGACCATATCTTTTGTAACGGTTTTATAATTCACTACATTTTGAATAGTATTGATCATTTCAACGCTAACGATGATTTCTTTCGATTCAAGCATCGTAGGTATAATAACGCTAATATTGCGCAATGCTACACGTACAATGGCTTCTCGATTGATATATTTATTATAATCAGCAATAAAAACTGCGCGCAATGTGAGGTTAATCATTCCAAGTGTTTGCACAGCACATTCATAGCTTATTGGGCTAATTTCTTCACCAAAGACTTGAACAAGTCGATTAGCTAACCATTCTAATTCCTGTAGGTGGTAGTTAATAATAATTTTTTTCAGTTCTTTATCTCTTGAATGGAAGATCGATTCAAAAATTTGAATTAAATTATGTTCACGATTGACGTACATGAGAACAGCGACTTGCTGTGTTAATACTTCTAAATCTGTAGGATCTTTCCCGTAAATAAGTTCATGGCGACGATTACTTGCTTCCTCACGTCCCTCATCTAAAATTGCGATTAAGCATTCGTTCTTCGAAGAAAAATGATTGTAAAACGTCCCCTTTGAAATTTTAGCATCCTGGATAATATCGTTAATCGATGTATCTAGAAATCCTTTTTCAATAAAAAGTGCGCGTGCAGCTGTAATAATCTGTCTTTTTCTTTTGTTCATGACCTCACCTTTTTTAAAATATTATACTCTTATTCTACACTAAAAACGCTGATATATCAACGTTTATAAAAAATATAAACTTATTTGTTGAAAAAAGTAGACTACGAGTATAAAATAAGTTTTATCGAAAAACACAAGAAAGAATTGAGGGATATAAATGAATAGTGAGCAGACAATGAAGAAGCCCCCTTATGGCATGATTGCTATATTATTTGTGGGTGCTTTTGTTGCTTTTCTTAACAACACATTGTTGAATGTGGCATTACCAACAATCATGAAAGATTTTGGGATCACATATTCAAAAGTACAATGGCTCGCAACAGGTTATATGCTAGTAAGCGGTATTTTAGTTCCTGCTTCAGCATTTTTTGTGACACGCTTTAAAAATAGACATTTATTTATTGCGGCGATGTCCATCTTTACTATTGGTACAATTATGGCAGGCTTCGCCCCTAACTTTGAAGTGCTATTAGCAGGTCGAATGGTGCAAGCAGCCGGAGCATCTAGTATGTCACCACTGTTAATGAATGTTATGTTAACTAGCTTCCCGAAAGAGAAGCGTGGGGCAGCAATGGGGATCTTCGGTTTAGTTATGATCATGGCTCCAGCAATTGGACCGACATTATCAGGTTATATTGTTGAGCACCATGATTGGCGTATGCTTTTCCAAATGATTATTCCATTTGCGATTATTAGTTTATTATTTGGTGTTTGGAAACTAAGAAACGTGATGGAGACACGTGAAGTTCACTTAGATTTCCTATCAGTACTTTTATCAACAGTTGCATTCGGCGGTATTTTATACGGCTTCAGTACAGCAGGAGATAAAGGCTGGTCAAGTCCTTGGGTATATGGCACAATTTCAATTGGCTTTATTGCCTTAATTATTTTCATCATTAAACAATTAAAAATGGATCAACCATTATTGGAATTACGTATTTATAAATATCCAATGTTTGCATTAGGGTCTGTTATCTCTGTTATTGTTTCGATGGCAATGTTCTCAGGGATGATTTTAACACCTGCTTACGTACAATCTATTCGTGGTATTGAACCTTTTGAAGCTGGCTTAATGATGCTTCCAGGAGCGCTTGTAATGGGGATTATGTCACCAATTACTGGTAAGCTTTTCGATAAATTTGGTCCACGTATATTGGCCATTATCGGATTAACGATTACAACAATCGCTACATTCGGTTTAACAAAATTAGAAATTGATTCAAGCTATACATTTATCGTATCGATGTATACAATTCGTATGTTCGGTATGTCGATGGTAATGATGCCTATTATGACAAACGGTTTAAACCAAATACCACAAATTATGAATCCACATGGTACAGCTATTAACAACACATTACAGCAAGTATCAGGAGCAATTGGTAGTGCGATTTTAGTTACATTCATGAATAATCGTACAAAAGCCAAAGCTGAAGAATTAATTGTCGAGGCGAAAGCAAATGCGGCACAAGCAGGTGCAGCACCTACCGCAGAGCAAATGCAACAAATGCAAGATCAAATTATGCAAACTGCTTTATTAGATGGTATTACACACTCATTCTTAATTGCAGCTGGTATAACAGTGATTGCAGTCGTGCTTGCATTCTTCTTAAAACGCGTAAAGGTTGAAAGCGCAGCAGCTTCAATGGATTTGAAAAAACCAACTAAATAGTGAAGAAACTCTCTATTAAGTAAGCAATTACTTGATGGGGAGTTTTTTTTTGTGAAAAAAAATTTTAAGATTGGAGTAATTTTTTATCATTTTATTTTATATGATAATACTAATTTACAGAAAATTTGGATAGTTATCATTGTGGGGTGTTCATTTGGTAGATGCCTATATAAATGAAATAGTGCGGAAAAAGGAAATTCCAGGTGCAGTATTGATTGTTCAACAACATCATAAAAGAATTTTGTCTCGTAGTTACGGGGCTTTTACAGCGCAGGATGGTAGCAAACAACCCATTTTGAGCCATACATTATTCGATGTAGCGTCATTAACAAAAGTAGTGGCAACGCTACCAGCTACTTTACTGCTCTTGAGTCGACAGCGAATGACTGTGGACGATAAGGTTCAAACATATTTACCGAATTTTAAGTATGCCAATATAACCATTCAACATTTATTACAGCATAATTCAGGGCTACCAGCAGACTTAATGCCAGTAGTGAAGAGGTATCATCAACGCGACATCATGACAGAGATATTTTCCAGTAAAGTAGTGTTTCAGCCAGGCGAGCAAGTACTCTACAGTGATCTAGGTATGATTTTATTAGGGAAAATAATTGAAAAAGTATCAGGAAGGTCACTTAGCCAATTCGTTGAACAGGAAATATTGACGCCTTGGGGGATGAAGCATACTCGCTTTCAATTACCGGATCATCAACAGGCACTAGCGGCATCCACAGAAATGGTGGATGGAAAATTTGTTCAAGGAATTGTCCATGATGAAAAGTCACTGCTGTTGGAAGGTGTGGCTGGTAGTGCTGGTCTATTTTCATGTGCGGAAGATTTAGCGAAGTATGCAGAAATATGGTTAGGTCTTACACAACAAGATGTTCTTCCATATGAGTGGCTAAAACTTGCTCATACGAAGACATTTCGGAATAGAGGACTTGGTTTTGAAGTATGGAACGGAGACTACTCATCATCTTGTTTTGCTAGGGGGTGGAGTAAGGGGTCATTTGGTCATACAGGCTTTACAGGCACAAGTATTTGGATGGACCCTGTTGAAAAGGCCTTTGTTATTTTCCTGACGAATGCAGTTCATTATGGAAGAAATACAAATATGAGAAGTATTCGGGAAAAGCTTCATACGTTGATCTATGAAAAATTACTTAGATGAAGGGTGGATTAGTTGATATGAAACAAAAGAGTAAATGGTTATGGCTGTTTCCATTATTATTCGTTGTAGCTTTAGTGGGGTGTACCTCAAAAGAGAAAACAACGGTTTCAACAACACCTGATAAGGAAGAAGGGGAGAAAACGGAAGAGATTTCTCTCACGATAGGAAGTTGGCGTACTGAAGATGTGGACAAATATGAAAAAGTCATTGCTTTATTTAATGAACAACATCCCGAAATACACATTTCCTTTAATCCGACTAAAAATACAGAGTACAACACTGTTCTCAATACAGCACTACAGGCTGGGGAAGGCCCAGATATTTTCCACTTACGACCTTATGCAGCAGGATTAAAGCTTGCTGAAGGAGGATATGTGGAGAAAATAAATGGCTTATACGGTTTAGCTTCGTTTCCTGAAGAGGCATTACTAGCTTCACGTGATGAAGATGGAAATCAATACGGAGTACCGATCAATTTGAGCTCCACGCAATTTTTCTATAATAAAAAAATCTTCAAGGATAATAACCTCGAAATACCGACTACTTGGGAGGAATTTATAGCATTAAATGATCAATTGCTTGAAAAGGGCATTACACCGATAGCAATGGGTACTAAGGAAGGGTGGCTATTGTCATTACTGCATGGGATTGTTGGACCAGCGATTTACGAAGGGAATGATTTCTACCAAGCAGTGCTTGCTGGAGAAAAGGATTTTACAGATGCTCAGTTTATAGAATCCATACAAGTAATGAATGACTTAAAGAAGTATTTTCCTGCAAATTCAGAAGGCTTAGGAATGGATGATATTCGTACTTTGTTTGCATTAGAGGACGCTGCTATGTTTCCGTTAGGTAGCTGGGAAATTCCTGTTGTATTAGAAATGAATCCAGATTTAGAATTAGGGTATTTTCCTATTCCATCTAAAGGGGGTCAGAAAACAGTGACGACTTGGGTGGATGGCTCATTTGCTATTAATGCAAATTCAAAAAATATAGAGGCTGCCAAAGTATTTTTAGAGTTTTTAACAACAAAGGAATTTGGTGAGTTGTTTGTCAAGGAGTTCTCCATGATCAGTGCTATACCTGATATTACCTCTGACGATGCCCTATTAAATGAGATTAGTAAATCCACTGCAAATGAAGCGACACCTTACATGTGGGTGACTAATTTTACGGGTGGGGACCCAACAACAAAAAGTTTACTTGAAAGTGAATTACAAGGTATGTATTTAGGTCAGGTAACGTCTGAAGAGGTCGCTGCAAAAGTACAAGAAAACGCTAAAACTTGGTATACGCCATTTCAAAAATAAATAATGCTCCTACAAGGAATCTTCCTTTTTCAAAAATTTAAAGGGGGCTGTTCATCATGAGAGAACCTACAGCTTCACCGTCATCCAAAAGAAAATCATGGGCAGGGTGGTCTATCCACCTTTTCCCTATCCCTGCAATTATCATTTATGGAATGTTTGTGCTTTATCCAATTCTAGCGGCATTATCCTATAGTTTTTTTGAATGGAAAGGGATGGTACGAGGAGACTTTATTGGCTTCCAAAACTTTGTGACGCTTTTCACGACGGAACCCTATGGCTCCATGTTTTGGAATGCCTTCAAACATAATGTTCTTTATTTTATTGTGCAAATGGTGGTCATGAATGGTGTAGCTTTCTTTTTAGCATTTATTATCTACCAAAAAATTAAAGGTGCTGAGTTTTTTAAGGCAGCCTTTTTTCTCCCACGAGTTTTATCTGTAATTGTCGTAGGTTTTTTATGGAAGCTTATTTTAAACCCTAATTTCGGAACCTTAAATGTCCTTTTAGAGAAAATAGGTTTAGAGACGTTGCAAAAGGCTTGGCTCGGAGATCCTGAAACAGCTTTGATGGCAATTATTTTAGTCAATTGTTGGTTTGGACTAGGCTTTGGTGTTTTAATTTTTTTAGCTGGGTTCCAGGGCATCCCTAACGAATTAATTGAGGCTGCGAGATTAGACGGTGCAAAGGGCTTCACCTTATTACGTACGATTTATTTACCTTTAATGGTGCCATCGATAATGATCATGGGCATTTTAACATTTATTCAATCCTTTGAGGCATTTGAACTTGTTTACGCCATGCAAGGTTCGATGGGAGAGCCTTATTATTCTACTGATACATTAGCTGTGTTTTTCTATCGCTTAGCATTTGGTAGTTCTACAGCTTCTGGTGCGACAGCTATTGGCTTAGGGTCTGCGCTAGCGACAGTACTGTTCCTATTTATATTAATTTGTACAACGCTATTTTTACGCTTGGCCAATAAAAAAGACGTCCAAATGTAAGGGGGAAGTATATGAAGCAAGGAGCCATTTGGGTTCGACCATTCTATTATCTTGTTGTGTTTACAGTGGCGACAATCAGCTTATATCCTATATTGTTAATGATTTTGTCCTCCTTTAAGAAAAGTGTGGACATTTATAAGGATCCATTAGGCTTTCCATCTAGCTTTAGCTTAGATACTTACCGCACATTATTGTCTAAAATTCCATTCACCACATATTTTATGAATAGCCTATTTGTCAGTGTTGTATCTGTTGTACTGATTGTTGTTGTTTGTTCATTGGCATCCTTTTATATTGCACGCTTTAAATTTTCTTGGAATCATGCCTTATTCTTCATTTTCTTATTAGGCATGATGATCCCAATAAAATTGGGGATTGTCCCTCTTTTCATTTTAATGCGTGATTTAGGACTAATTAATTCTTTATGGTCTTTAATTTTAATGAATACAGCGACAGGTATACCTTTATCCATACTCATACTAACAGGCTTTTTTAAAACGATGCCGTCCGAACTGGAAGAGGCTGCCCGTATGGATGGAGCAGGAAATCTAAGGGTCCTTTGGTATGTTGTTTTGCCATTAATGCGACCTGCACTAGGAACAGTTGTGATTATCAATTTTATCACAGCATGGAATGATTTTTTCTTCCCGCTTATTTTTATTACGGAAAAGATGAAACGGACAATCCCGGTCGGAATGATGTCGCTGTTTGGGGAGCATTCGGCTGATTGGGGCTCATTATTTGCTGGACTGACATTAGCATCATTACCAATGATTCTATTATTCTTTATTGCTTCAAAGCAATTTATGGAGGGGCTGACGGCAGGTGCCATTAAATAAGCAATATATTATTGGAGTCGATGGTGGTGGAACGAAAACCCGTGCCATAATCGGTACAAAAGGAGGAAATATTCTCGCCTTTATGGATGGTCACGGTACAAATATAAAGTCAACTCCAGCCCAAGAGGTAAGGCAATATATTCAACAGTTGCTGGAGAGTCTAGTGCAAAAAATAAGCGCTACAAAATGCGATGTTTCAACGATTTTCTTATGCGTGGCAGGAGGGGATCGTCAGGAGGATATAGAGCGCTGGAGGGCGTGGATAGCTCCTCTGTTCCCTTCTACTTCCTGTAAGGTTACTGTCACCAATGATGCAGTGGCGGCACTTACTAGTGGGACGTTTACGCGGGAAGGGTTAGTAGCTATAGCGGGAACGGGGTCAATTGTTTATGCGGTTCAGCAAAATACTGTTCGTCGTATGGGGGGATGGGGCTATCTATTGGGAGATGAGGGGAGTGGCTACTTTATTGGCCAAGAGGCATTGCGTACCATTACTCGTCAATATGATGCTTATGGTTTAAATGAAGATGCCTTTTCTAAAGCCATTTTAGAGCGTCTAGCACTAACAGATCCTTCGGAAATAATTACACTAATTTATGAGCATTCGCAGCCACGCCTATGTATTTCCTCTATTGCTAGGACGGTATTACTTTTAGCTACCCAAAATAATGAGATAGCGAAGACGATTGTTGACCATGCAGTTACCCATTTAGTTCAACTTCTCCAAATGATGTTTAGAAAAGAACCACAGGTAAAAAAATTTCCAATTGTTACTTGTGGAGGATTATTTGAAAATCAATACTTTGTTCAATGCTTTCAAGCAAAATTACAACAATCTACTATTGATAATCAAATCATTCAGCCAGAAGTACCACCTGCTATTGGTGCTTTTATAAATGGGCTCTTTAGTGAAGGAATTCCAATGACAAAGGCTTTACAACAAACAGTAAAGGAAACTTGGATGAGTGTAAAAAATTCGAATGGAGGGATTTGATTTCGATGGAGCGAATGACAAAACTGACGACTGAGGATTATCATCCAGAAACAAACAATTTAGATTTAATGTCCATTGCTGAAATTGTAAGGCTAATGCATGAAGAGGATCAAAAAATTCCACAGGCTATTGCCAAAGTATTACCTGAAATAGAACAGGCTATTATGGCTGTTGTACATGCGCTAAAAAATGGTGGTAGATTGTTTTATGTAGGGGCAGGGACAAGTGGGAGAATCGGGCTGTTAGATGCTGTTGAATGTCCACCCACATTTAGTACTCCGCCTAAGCTAGTGCAAGCCATATTAGCGGGTGGCTCAGAGGCAGTAATGATCGCCATAGAAGGGGCAGAAGATGATTTATCTTTAGGGCGGCAAGAATTGGAGAGACAATGCTTAACAAATTTAGATATAGTCATTGGTATAGCGGCAAGTGGTAGAACGCCTTTTGTCAAAGGAGCTTTAAATTATGCACAGCAAATAGGAGCCAAAACGATTAGCTTGGTCAGCAACGCTCGTTCCATCATTAGCGAAAATGTAGATATAGCTATTGAGGTTATTACTGGTCCAGAAATTCTAACCGGTTCCACTAGACTAAAGGCTGCAACAGCCCATAAACAAATACTCAATATGATTACAACCTCAACTATGGTCAAGCTTGGTAAAGTCTATAAAAATTTAATGGTGGATGTTCATGCTAGTAATTTTAAATTGCGAGAACGTGCCAAGCAAATTGTTTGTGAAGTGACAGGAGTGTCGTATTTTCAAGCTGAGCAAGTTTTAGAGCAAACCAATTATCAAGTAAAACTGGCTATTGTCATGTTACTAACAAATACAGTGTTAGAAGAAGCGACCACATTACTCGCCCAATCCGGAGGGCATGTCCGTAGAGCAGTAGAATTACGTAAGCTTTGAAAAAAGAGGTGGATGGAACTGCTCCATTCACTTTTCCGTGAAGGCTACATACTAGAGGTGGAGATGGACGTATGGAAAAAATAAATGCTGGTTTAATTATGCTATCAGAAATGCGTGAGAAGCTGCCCCCTTCCGAAAAAAAGGTGGCGAGTTTTATTTTAGAGCATCCCACTCAGGCGATTAAAATGACTGCTGTAGAGTTGGGGGAGGCAAGTCAGACAAGCAGTGCAGCTGTTATACGATTATGCAAATCTCTGCATGTCAGCGGCGTTCAGGAATTAAAATTGCGTATTGCCGGTGATTTACAGCGTAAGAACACCGTCGACAGAGATATAGAGGCAAATGAGCCGTTACAATCAATTGTAGAGAAGGTGACCTTGCAAAGTAGTGAAATTTTAACACAAACGGCAAATTTAATAGATAAGGCTGAATTAGAACGTGCTGTATCAGCTTTAGCAAAGGCTAGAAGAATTATTTTTTTTGGCGTAGGTGCTTCTGGAATTACTGCAATGGACGCAGATCAAAAGTTTTTAAGAATTAATAAGCATAGTAAAGTATTCATGGATTTACATTTAGGAGCTACAGCGGTCGTCAATGCACAGGAGGGGGATGTGGTAGTCGGGATATCCTTCTCTGGAGAAACGCACGAAGTAGCCAAAATACTTGAAATAGCAGGCCAAACTCCTGCTACTACTATAAGCCTCACACGTTACGGTAATTCATTAGTATCGAGTTTAGCCGATATTTGTTTATATGTGTCACCGAATGTCGAAGCGACCTTTAGAAGCGGTGCCACTTCCTCTCGTCTTGCCCAGCTTCTTGTCATTGATATTTTATTTATGGGAGTAGTGACCAGTGCCTATAATCAGACAATTGATTATTTAGATGAGACACGAACTGTTATTCAAGGACTGCATAAAAAAGTGGCTAAAAGAAAAATAAAGTAGAACGAAGACGATTTCTTAGCATCGTCTTCGTTTTTGTTGCTCTGTCACAGCAGGGTCAAAAAACTAAACATAGAAGAAAGATTACTAGCTCTAAGTAATTCAGCTACATCGATTGGTGGCCAAAGGAAAAGCAACAGGTCCAGAAAAGATTTGGAGCAGCTTTTTCTAGTATTCATACAAAAAATAACACGGATATTAGCAAGAAGAGTTGCTAATGACCGTGTTATTTAAACTAGGCTAGACTTCTTTTTTGAATAGTTTTCCTGGCCAAAAGGCGTATTTGCCTAGAACCGTTGTAATGGCTGGTACAAGCAATGGTCGAACAATGAATGTATCCAGCAGGACACCGATTGCAGTGACGACACCGAATTGAACAAGTACTTGAATTGGTAATGTTGCCAGAACAGCGAAAGTCCCCGCTAAAATGAGACCAGCGGATGTTATGACACTTCCCGTTCGGACAACCCCCTCTTCTACAGCTGTTAAATGATCTGTTGTTTTACGTTTTTTCCAAATCTCTGAGATCATAAAGATATTATAATCTTCGCCGAGCGCTACTAAGAACACGAATGCATACAACGGGATAGCTCCAGAAATGGCTTCTGCCCCCATAATATGATGTAAAATCAGCCAACCTGCCCCTAATGCTCCAAAGTAAGAGATGATCACGGTTGCTAATAAATAAACAGTGGCCGTAATGGAACGTAAATAAACAAATAATAATAATGCGATTAAAGCAATCATAGTTGGCATAATAACCGTTTCGTCACGCTTAGTTATTTGTTGGGTATCATACTGACTAGCAGTTTCTCCACCGATCCAAACATGCTTATCAGCATTTTTAAGCCCACTTTGCTCCAGCATTTCGACTACTTCTGCCTTTAACTCAGGAATATGAGCCAATGATTCCTTCGCATAGGGGTTGGCGTTTAAAGATAGCTCATATAGCTGAATAGCGTTATTTTTTTCACCTATTTGCACATCTGCCACGCTATCAATATAAGAAATGGTTGAAAGCTGTTGCTGTAAATTAATTTCATTTCCCTCTGTATCAATTACTAATTGTACAGGTGCTAATTCACCAGGCGAAAAATTCTCTTCTATTAAAGTAAAGCCTTCTCTTGACGGCATATCTTTTGGGAAGGATGAAAGTAGATCAAACGTATATTGGATACGTGGAACGAATGCTGCTAATCCGCCAAGTAAAATAACTGTTACAGCAATAACAATCCATGGCTTATGTGTAACGAAATGTCCGGTTTTATGACTAATCTTATGTGACGGCTTATGTTGTTTCTTCCCTTTGCTAAGTGCCATCTCTTCTGTACGTGGAACAAATGGGAAGAAAGCTACACGACCAATGATGACAAGAATAGCAGGAAGGACAACGAGAGCTGCAATTCCCATTACAAGTACACCAAAGCTGAATGGCACAGCAAAACGTTGAAATGCGCCGTAATGAGCCAGACTAAGGGTAGCTAGGCCAATGACCACCGTCAGGGCACTCATTAAAATAGCACCACCTGATTCTTTCACAGCGAGTTTCATTGCGACAGTTTTATCCTCAACATGGAAGAGAACTTCTCGATATTTAGAAATCAGGAATAAACAATAGTCCGTACCTGCGCCAAAAAGCAATACCGTCATAATAGAAACAGCCTGCGAATCTTTATCAATCCATCCCTGATCCGCAAAGAAGCCTAATGTTGGGCTGATCACTCCGTAGGCAAGACCTACAACTAGTAAAGGAATAATAGCCAGTAATGGCGAACGATATATGATAATAAGTAATACTAAAACAAGCAATACGGTTGCAATCAATAGCTTCACATCTGCTTGGGAGAATAAACTAACAGCATCAGTAGCGATTCCAACTGGCCCTGAATAACGTACATGAAGCATGTCATTCGAAAGTTTCTTATCTAATTGAACTTCGTTACTCTCCATTATTTTAGTAAGTTTATCTAAACTATCTTGTAGGGCATCTGTAGCGACACCTTTTTCAAAAAACACAGGTGTAACAATGGTTGTGCCATTTTCTGAAGCGGCGGCTGATAGAGCCTGAGGTGGCATTTTATCAAATGGTGGAACCAGCGTTTGATGAGCTAATGGTTTAGCTTGAAGCTCACTGTATATACTTTGTATAGCTGAATAGTCTTCAGTCGTTAGACCGCTGTCTCGATACCAAACTAATAATAATGGTGTACCAGCATCATTAGGGAATTGTTCGGCAATCATTGCCGCGGCCTGTTCAGACATTTCCGTGTCAGGTAGGTTTTTGCCGGATTCACTTTCGATGCTATTAATTTGTGGCCAAGCAAACGACAATACAATGACTAATAACACCCAAAAGGCTAGTGCTAATAAGCGCCCCTTTTTACTTGCAACCATTGAGCCCCATTGCTCAAGTGGATGTTTTTTCATGAGAAGACCTCCATTTCATGTAAGTGATTTAATTATATATACTAGAAGGTTAATTAATCAATCTAGAAATACTGATATGTTATAATATGAGTAAAAAGACTGCTTATTTATAAAGGAGGTGAACTTGTTGAAACAGTCACCGCGTGTGCTTGGAAGACCTCGCCATGATGAAAATGCGAAACCGACAAAAGATTTAGTCCTTGAGACGGCTACAAAGCTTTTTATTAAAGAAGGCTACAAAAATATTTCGATGGATGATGTAGCGAAAGCTTGTAACGTAACAAAGGCGACTATCTATTACTACTACCCAACTAAAGGCGAATTGTATACATCAGCCCTTATTGCTATGATGGATCGCATCAGACTATCCATTCTACAAATTTTGGAGCAACAAAAACCATTTAAAGAACGCCTGGAACAGCTCGTTGAAGTTCATTTATCAGCAACTATTGATATTGATATGAATAATTTTATGCGGGAGGCCTCCATCCATTTATCGGAATCTCAGTTGAGACAAGTACAAGCATCCGAAAATGAAATGTATCAAACGATTGAGCGGGCTATGCAAATGGAGATGGAGAAGGGCACGATTCGAAAAGGAAATGCCAAGTTTTTTGCTCATAACTTTATGGCATTGATGACAGTAGGATATTTTAAAGATGGCGATGGAAAAACATTGTTAGGTTCAGTAGATATAACAGCAAAAGAAGTAACAAATTTCTTTTGGCTATCTGTTCAAAATAAATAAAGCTTTGAAAGGAGTTATCTCATTAGATTAGAGATAACTCCTTTCATTGTTATATTTGAAAAAAGGGTTCTAAAAATGACAAGAAAGTGAATGATCATAAAAAAATTTGATGCATTAGAAAATTTATGATAGTCAGGCAGTTAATAGTTGATAAAATCAATGAATTTTGAAAAGATTGTCGAAATTGTGATTTAGCGCATTGAAATAATGTACAAACAGTCTTATAATGAAGGTTGTAATGTCACCAAGACAAGATAAGGATGGTATTATGATGCGCTTTTTGCGACTTAAAGTTAACATTGTAATAACAAGTCATACGAATCGCTATCCAGCCCTTGTGACTGGTGATTGTGTAGGATATACGCTGTAACGACTGTTAAGTTTTACCTTAATGGTCTTTTTTACATGTAAGCAATAAAAAAATAGTACTAGTGATGGCAAAGGAGAGTTCAAAATGTCAGAAACGAATAACCAAACACAGGCTGAACAAGTAACTGTGAGTAAAGAGCAATTAGATGTACTAGATCAATTACTAAAACCTGAAGTTCAAGAATCACTTACAACTTTAGTTGAGCAATTACCAAAGTTAACTGAAATGATGACTTTATTAACGAAATCATACGAGTTTGCTCAAGCTGTTGCAACAGATGAAGTGCTTAAAAATGATACTGTTGGTGCAGTAGCAGAAATGGCTGGACCTGTAGTAGGCTCTGCAAAAAACCTAGCAGCAACTGCAATTGAAGCAAAAGACCGAGCATCTGAAAGCCACGAAGTAATTGGTTTATTCGGTCTTGTGAAAATGTTAAAAGACCCTCAAGTTCAAAATGTATTCCGTTTTGTTAATGCTTTCTTACAAGTAAGCTCAGAACGCAAAGCTAAATAAAACTTAAGGTAAATTCAATTCGTAAGGACGGAGGATTAATTAATCATGTCAAAAGAAATCGTCATCTTAGGTGCAGGTTACGCTGGCGTTTTAACTGCATTAACTGCACGTAAGTATCTATCAGCTGATGAAGCTAAAATTACTGTAGTAAACCAATTCCCAACACACCAAATTATCACTGAACTTCACCGTTTAGCAGGTGGTACAATTGCAGAAGGTGCTGTTGCATTACCACTTAAAAAAATCTTTAAAGGTTTAGACATCGATCTACACATTGCAAAAGTAACGAATTTCAATGTAGATAATAAAAAAGTGGATTTAGATAATGGCTATACATTAACATACGATACGCTTGTAGTATCTTTAGGAAGCCAAACTGGTTTCTTCGGTATCCCTGGATTAGAAGAAAACTCAATGGTACTTAAATCAGTAAATGATGCCAATAAAATTAACAAACATATCGAAGATCGCATTAAAGCATATGCACAATCTAAAGATGAAGCAGATGCAACAATCGTTATCGGTGGTGGCGGTTTAACAGGTGTTGAGCTTGTTGGTGAAATCGTGGACAACTTCCCTAAAATCGCTGCAAAACACGGTGTTAACTTTGCGGATCTTAAAATTAAACTTGTTGAAGCTGGCCCGAAAATCTTACCAGTACTTCCGGATACACTTATCCAACGAGCTACTGAAAGCTTAACAAAACGCGGTGTAGAATTTATTACTGGAACACCTGTAACTGGTGTTGACGGCAACGTTATTTCTCTAAAAGACCGCGAACCAATTATTGCAAACACACTTGTCTGGACAGGTGGGGTAGCACCACTTCCACTAGTAGGTGAATCAGGCCTTGCAGCTGATCGCGGTAAAGCAACAATTAACGAATTCCTACAATCTACATCTCACGAAGATGTATTTGTTATTGGTGACGCATCTGTAGCATTACCAGCTGATGGTGGTCGTCCACTTTACGCACCAACTGCTCAAGTTGCGTGGCAAATGGGTGAGCTTGCTGGTTATAACGTCTTTGCACAATATAAAAACCAAGAGATGAAATCATTCTCTGCAGTGAACTCTGGTACACTTGCAAGCCTTGGCCGTAAAGATGCGGTTGCTACAATTGGTGCAAGCAATACAGAACTTAAAGGTCTTCCTGCAACATTAATGAAAGAAGCTTCAAATATTCGTTATTTAACACATATTAAAGCTCTATTCGGTTTAGCTTACTAAAAATTATTATCCCACTTCCATTAGGAGGTGGGGTTTTTTTATGGAAAGTTTGCTGTTACGATATTTGTTTATTAATTACTTCAAAGAGAGTAAAATTAATACAAATCTAGTTACTGGAGTGATGACATGTGTTAACGATATTTCAATCAAAAAGAGAAGATATAGAGCAATTTAAGGATAAAATTGATGAGTTGAATGCAAAGCTAGATAAGAAGGATCATGAATTTCAAATTTTTCTCAATGAATTACATAAGGAATTAATTTCGACGATTGGACAGCACGATATAGTGAATCACCAACATGTCATTTTGGGTGAAATGGTTACTACTATTTTAAACGAGTTTAATCGTGTAGAAAACAGCACCATTGAATCCAATACCATATCTGGTCATGCCCTAGAAAAAGGAAACTCTTTAATTCTTTCATCCGATGAAATGGTTTCTTTATCGATTGATAGTAAACAAGCTGTAAAAGAAGTTCAGCATGTTATTGATGAGCTTGGTGAGCAATCAAGAAAAACAACAAATAGTATGAACCATTTAAGTGAACGTTCAAAGCAAATAACAGATATCGTCAAAGTCATCAGTGAGATTTCGAATCAAACTAATTTACTTGCATTGAATGCATCTATTGAAGCAGCGAGAGCAGGGGAGCATGGCAAAGGATTCTCAGTCGTTGCAGAGGAAGTACGAAAACTTGCTGAAAATACCAAATCCAGTACAGAGGATATTGTGAATCTTACGAAAAAAATTGAGGATCAAATATCTGAGGCATATGAGGATAATAAAAATAATATGCAACTGGTGACAGAGGGACTTCAAAAGAGCACGGATACGTCTGAGCAAATTAACGCATTACTCCAAATCATTATGAATGTCCAGGGTGAAGTGAAGGAGTTACTTCATTATATAGATAGCCAAAAAACTTCGACTGAAGATGTCATGAGTAAATTTAAAACAACGACAGTACTGTTTGATGAAACAAATAAAGTTTTAACGGACCATATTGATGAATCAGATATTGTCACTAAAAAATTACTAGAAGCAGTTGAAAAGGTGAAAGGTTTCCCTCATTCAATTTAACAATAGTTTTACTTGATACATAAAAAAGCACCGTTCTAAAAATGATTAGAATGGTGCTTTTTCGATATTAAAGTTTGGATTTGAATATTTCTTTTGTAGCTTTCTGTATTAGCTTTGGTAGCACGCTGAAGGAATAAGGCTTATAAACTCTCTCGGTCCATTTGTGTCCATCTTTTCCGTATACACCCATAGTAACAGAAGGGATATTCAGTGCCTTTATTTTTTCAAATGGTAGGGGATAGAGTGTATCCCATTCTGGGAAGTTATTGAGCAACTCTTGAAGTTCCTCTTGTGTAGCATGAATAGATAAGAAGCTTCCATCCGCTAAGTAAGGGAAAAAGCGCTTAACTTGAAATACTTCGCCTGTTTCATTCGCTACCTCATCAACGACTTGTGATATGGTCTGCTTTAATAGCTGATCTCTTACCACATTTTCCTTTAAATAATTATGGGGTAGAAATGGTGGTGCAAAGAATAGCACAACTCGAGGCTTATGCTCGGGATCTGCCTTTTGCAGGGCATCAACGATTGCAAACGATAGCTGACGTAATTCCTTGCCTGCATTTTTTCTCAAGACATCAGCAATAATAGGCTCGGTTTGAATACCCTTTCCGTTTAAATAAACAATAAGCTCATCATAAGTAACAACCTCTATATGCCATGATAATGAACGCTTAGGTACGTTGGAGCGTTCAATATATTTCTCATATTGCAGCTGTAAATATTGCTCTGCCTCTAGACATGCCTGTTGTGCGACAGACTTAAGCTTCTTAACAACATGATCTGGCGACTCTTCATATAAAAAATAGTTAAAATAAATTTGGCTAGTAGACGCCGTTTGTACCGTATAGGATTCTTTGGTGTCACGTTGGTATAAGCATGTAGGTGGAAGGATAGTTTCTCCTTCAATTGCCTCCGTTAATGCTAAATTATTATGAATACGCTCCGTTATTTTAGCTGACACATAATTGGGATCGATGCCACTTAATGTATCTCCCACATGTACTTCCCGCCCATAAATGTGGAAGGAGGGTAGTAACTTTCCGGCAACACCAGTATAAATATAACGGTGAGGATCTTCACCATATAAAGGAGTTGTAAAGTCAGTATTAATCGCCATTAGAAAATCTAGTGCTTGTTCCATTTTTAAACGATTAAGCTCATCTAATGCATCAATAATTCCATTATGCTCTGCTTCTTCGCCACCGTTTAAAATAAGTAATATATTTCCTTCTAATTCATGAAGGTGATTGGTGAAATATTGAATATTGGCAATATGGACTGCAGCTCCGCTTTTCATATCTACAGCTCCACGCCCAAACATCCAGTCGCCACTTTGAGCATCCTTCTGTACATCCGTATTTCCTTCATAGGTTTTAAAGAAATCCTCAAGCTTGGTAGGAGAAAAAGCAAACTCTTTTAAATGACCGTAATCTTCTATATCCACTGTATCTAAATGAGCGTGAAAAATAATTGTCTTTTTAGTTTCATGAAGACCTTTTACGAAGGCAAAAAGATTTTTTCGGCCAATGGGGTCCTGTTTTACGTTTAAAGTCCAAAGAAATGCAGGGTTTTTTTGATAGTAAGGGAATTCCTTCATTTTCTCATAGATATACTCGATGATTTTCCCTTCACCTAGAGTACCATTAATACTATTAATAGCTACTAACTCATTTGTAAGCTCTTCAATTTGCTTTGCGATGGGTAACTGTAGTTGTGAATACATGTATATTGCTCCTTTTTTGTTCGATTAGATATCATTCAAAATAGCAACTATATTTACTTAATTGTTTCGTTATGTGAAAATAAATCCGCATTGTGGAATATAATTCATCATATAAGAAAAAATCGTAAACGTCAATTTTCATTTTTATAAAATTCTGTTTCTTTTAATTAATTTATTCGGTTGCAAGTCTATATAAATGAGTAAAAATTCGTTAAAATGAATAAAAGGAGGAATAGCAATGATTCAATCCATTGAAAGAGCAATGATGATTATTCAAGTACTAGCCAAGAATCCTAAACGATTCTTTTCTGTTCAAGATATATATAATGAAACAGACTTACCTAGCAGTACAATTTATCGTTTATTGTATACATTAGAAAACTTTGATTTAGTAGAAAGAAATGAGGAAAAAAAGGAATTTCGTTTAGGGTATACATGGTTGCAGCTCGGTATGAAAATGTACCACCATACAAACATCCGAGAGAAAGCCCATCCTTTATTAGAAGAGCTTGCCATTAATGTGCGGGAAACAGCCTATTTAAATATTCCAAAACTAAATAATTCTATTATTATTGATCGTGTAGATAGCCCCAAAAATGTACGTATTATTGATATGATAGGTGAAAAAATCCCCTATCCGATTGGAGCAGCGAATAAAGTATTACTGGCATTCTCAGAGAAGGAAATGCATGCAGGCTTTCTAAAAAATATAAATGATCTTGAAAAAATTGAGTTAATGGAACAATTAAATGTCATCAAAGATAAGGGATACTCCATTAGCTATGGAGAAAAAACAAAGGGAACAGTATCGGTGGCGGCACCTGTTTTTGATTTAAATAAAGATCCAATTGCAGCAATTAGCGCAGAGTGCTTTGAGTATGATACAGATACTGAAAAATTAGAAAGTATTGCAAAGGAAGTCACAAGAGCTGCTCACCTACTTTCACAAGAGTTAGGTCATATGTAAATAGGTCTTTTCCACGTAAGGAAAAGACCTGTTTTTTGTTTACCTAGGAGAAGTACTTTGATACAAAGTCGCTTTAGAAGGGCGTATCGTTAAAATAAATAAAATGATAGCTACCATCACCATGACAAATGAGGCACTTACTATAACAAATCGTATAGAAATAAATTCAGCAGTCATTCCAAATGCAGCAGTCAGAATTATGATGAAAAGGGCTTCAAAAAAACCATAAATACTCCCTATACGTCCCATGCTTTCAGCAGGGATATTATTTTGATAAAAAGTATAGAAACCTGTATTGGCAAAAGCGGTTGCGAATGATAAGAGGAAGCAACCTAAAGCTGCCATAAAAAAAGTATAGGAAGAAGTAAACAGTAAATAACCGAAGGCCGTCATTATAGACCCCATGCCGATTAACCAAGCAGTAGAGGTTTTTTCAACAAAGGCTGAATTGGTTAGGGAGCCAATTAATACACCGACACCTGCAATACTGACTAAAACCCCATATTCTCCCTCCGATAAAGCAAGTACTTGAGTGGCAAAAGCAGCCTCTAAAGAATCAGTCGCTGTCATCAATACAATGGTAGCACTAAATAATAAATAGACTGCCATCACATAGGCATTTTTTAAGCTAAAATGGATGACCATTTTCCAATCATGGAGCCATATTTTATAAAGTGTTGCATTTTTTGTATGATGAGCAAAGCCTAATTGTTCATGTCCTTCAACGTCTGGCATTTTTATAGTTATGCAGGCAGAGAAAAATAAAGCAATAGCATTTAAGTATATAGCCATATTCGGTG
The DNA here is from genome assembly GCF_059424475.1 of Lysinibacillus sp. GW247-5R2A. NCBI lineage: Bacteria > Bacillati > Bacillota > Bacilli > Caryophanales > Bacillaceae > Lysinibacillus > Lysinibacillus sp. GW247-5R2A. The sequence continues at coordinate 56,452 of NZ_JBWKZL010000012.1, forward strand.
TGCCTAGTGTAAATAGAAAGCCTGCTATAGCTGGACCTGTTAGGAAGGCACCAGAATCAAGCAAACTACGTAATGAGTTAAAGCGTTTTCTTTGCTCTATCGGTATCAATTTAGTGATATAAGTCATAGAGGTAGGATGATACATAGAACTAGTAGCTGTAATGATAAAGACTAAAATATAAATCCATCCTAAGCTCGAAAAGATGGGAAGTGCGACAATCAATATGGACCGGCAAAGATTCAATAGGATCATCAGGTGTTTTTTATTAAAGCGGTCTATTAAACTACCAGACCAAAAATTAGTAAACAATGTGGAGAGGGCCCTGACAATATACAAGCCAGATACAGCAAGTGCTGATCCTGTCAGGTTGAGTACAGTAAGGTTCAAAGCAATAAAATAAATCCATTCACCGATACTAGAAATGCCAATACTACTTAAAAGGATAATTGGATAGCGCCACGATTTTAAAGATTTTCTCATAAAAATTCCTCCTTCAGCAAACGTAATCTTGCAAAATAAAAAATCCCACCCCCAAGACAGTAGTCTTAGGGACGAGACGGAAGAATTTATGCTCACGTGGTGCCACCCTAGTTCACTATTATGTTGCCATAATAGCCTTTTCAGTACGGCATGAATACATGCTTATACTGTAACTCTATAACGGGAGTTCCCGTCGCACCATCATTCTAATAGAAATCCAATGCGCTACTCTGAGGCTTGTTTCAATAATTCGTTCTTGCTCGTTTTCAGCAACCGGAGCTCTCTGGGAAGAACAACCTTATTTACTCTTCTCTTCACTGTATTTTGGATAGTGTAGCATATATAGTTAATTTTGGTAAAGCACTACAATGAAAAGATGATCCATTTTTTGAGTGTAAGCTTTTAGTCTGCTAACATGACAAAAGCCCGCCAGTTTGAAAAATCCAAATAAAATAAAGCATATACTATTGCTGTCTTGATTAAAAAAATTCATAAGGTATTCCATTACAATTCTCTTGCTTAGGTTTAATTTTTATAAAGATATATCCATTCTTTGGAAATGCAGTTTATAATTCGACTATAACAAGGAGGGAAAAAAATGAAGGCGATAGTAATAAATGAATTTGGTACGTCTGATGTATTAACATATACGGAATATCCAAAGCCTATAATCTCTACAGGAGAAATCCTAATACGTACAATCTATACGAGTGTGAACTATGCAGATATTAAAAACCGTACAGGTAATAAGGCTAAAGGAAATTTTCCAATGATTCTTGGGTTAGATGTTGCTGGTATTATAGAAGAGGTTTTTAATGAGAACAGCAATTTTCAGAAGGGGGACCAGGTCATTGCATTTCCGACAAATGGTGCTTATGCAGAGTATGTCGTAGCAAAGGAACAATTGGTTTTTAAAGTCCCCTATGATGTACCACTAGAGAAGGTAGCAGCTGTGCCAACTGTATCGTTTTTATCATACATCTTAACACATCAGATAGCACCTATTAGCCAGAAGGATTCGGTATTAATTCATGCTGCATCTGGTGGGGTAGGAACAATGCTTATTCAAATGGCCAAAAAGCTAGGCGCTAAACAAATTATTGGAACTGTAGGTACTTTGGAGAAGGCATCGATAGCTTATCAGCTTGGGGCAGATCATGTCCTTAAATACGATCAATTTAGTGAGCATGTACGAGGCTTTACTGGAGGTCTTGGTGCCGATATTATCTTTGATTCCATTGCGGGAGCTATAACGGAGGAAAGCTTAACTTGCCTAGCACCATATGGCACACTTGTACAATTCGGCAATAGTGGAGGCAAGGCAGGAATTATTAAAACATCGGATTTACATAGTAGCTGTCGTAATGTAAAAGGATTTAGTCTTGGTACGACTAGGGACTTAAGACCGGAAATGTTACAACAGGCCGCTCAACATATTTTTACTTTATTAAAAGAGGATAGTTTTCAAGTGCCCATTGCTAAAGCATTTTCATTAGAGGATATGCAGAAGGCTCATGAACTGATGGAAAGTCGTCAGCATCAGGGAAAAATAGTAATTAAACTATAGAAACAAGGGGAGAGTGACGCTCATAGGGAGAGCGCCATCTCTCTTCATCAATTTTCTAGTTCATCCAATTTTTCGAAAATTCGTCTTTTTCGATATAGCATAATACCTGTTTCAGCAACATCTTGGATCATGCCTTTATTTGCGTATGCGCCGAAGATCATACCAGCAATAGGTATCATTTGAAACAGTTTTTTCCAGCCCATCTGGTCCCGGTACGTATAAAATACCTCCTGCCAGCCTTGTAGCTGGGAAATCATATTATCAGTAGCTTTATTAGTACTATTCATAGTGGAAAGCTCCTGTAGGATGGCTTCCTTACCGACGATATCTGCAGATGTGAATTGCAGGCATTTCACAATAAAAATTCGCTCCATTTTATCGTTAGGGTCATAGCCATGTATAATAGCAATTTCTTGCAATGTCTTCAGTGCCGTTCCTAAAATAACTGGTATATCGATAGCCAATGTAAATATTCCGCCAAACCCAGTAGAAGCCCCTTGAACAGTCGCAAACTTTACACGCTCATTTTGCAATTTATCACTAAGAGTAATCATATCCTCTAATGGGATTTGACCAATATCTGAAATGCCCAAAATATGCTCTGTGGAAGAATGGTTACGGATTTTTTGAATCATGGCTTGTTCATTGATTAAATATTTTCCACCGGATTGTATGTAGTTCCCTAATTCATCGACTAATAATGCAATTTTATTTTGAATAAAAGTAGGCGTCATTTTATCTAACAATTTAAACGGTATTCTACCTAGTTTTTCCCAAAACCATAAATCCTTTTGATCCTTTTCCCAAACCTGAATTTCCTGCAAGTGCTGCTCTAATAGCTGACGGTTCTCCATTATTGTCTATCCCCTTATGTGTTCATTTACTTTAGATACGAAAAAAAATAGTATAAGGTTTCGCCTTGTCTTGATTCATCTGTATATTTTTTGTGTCGAAAATAAAGTTTCATGTATAAACTAACTCCGATCATTCAATAAAATGACATGTTATTGCCAGATGGAAGCAAGGAGTGCAATACCTTCATCTATTTGCTGAAGTGTCAGTCCCCCGTAGCCTAAAATGATTAAAGTATCTTCTGTACCATGCTGATAGGAAGTAGAACATGGATAGACAAGAATCCCAATCTTTTGAGCAAGTTGAATCGCATTTTTCTCAGAGAGTCTATTAGGTAACTTCATCACGATATGTAGCCCAGATTTTTCTCCGATGATTTGAAATTCCTCCGAAAAATAAGTGGAGATAGCAGTTAGAAGAGCTTGTTGTTTTTTACGATAAACTGTTCGCATTTTTGCTAAATGCTTATCAAATTGACCTTCTGCAATGAAATCAGCTAAAACAAGTTGCTCTACTCTGGAGACAACTGATTTTTGATCATGGTTAAAGGCATTAAACGATGCAATTAATGACTTTGGTAAAATGATATAACTGATTCGCAAAGAAGGCAGCAATGTTTTAGAAAATGTTCCAAAATAAATAACTCGCTGAAGCTGATCCATTTTTGCTAAAGAGGGGATTGGCAGCCCTTTATAACGAAATTCTGAGTCATAGTCATCTTCAATAATGTATGCATCATTCAAATTGGCCCATTGCAACAAGGCGGCTCTTCTCTCGACGGTCATAATCATGCCCAAAGGAAATTGATGAGCTGGTGTTGTGTATAACATGTGAATGGTTTTTGAAGGAAGAGTTATACCGGCTTTATCCACAGGGATGGCCTCTGTAGACAAACCGCATTGCCGAAAAGTAGTATGTGCCCGTTTAAAGCCCGGTTCTTCTACTCCGACTTTACTTTGGGGACCAAAAAAGAGACTAAGGGCTTGAAGTTGACTTTGTGTTCCACCATAAACAAACACTTGAGAGGCATCACAAACAACGCCACGTGAACGTTGTACATAGCGCGCAATCTCAGATCGTAAAACGTCTTCTCCTTCCCAAGGACTTGTGGATAAATTATTCTTGTTTACATATTTTTTCAGGAGCTTATGCCAAAGTGAATAGGGAAAAGCCTCGTTATCCACATGACCGTTATGAAAATCATACTGAATGTCATTGGACATGATTGTCTTTAGAGGTACCTCATGATGCTGTTCATCTTGGACCCAATCAAATTCAAAGGGAGCAATAAAATAACCCGACCGTACTTTACTATAAACATAACCTTCTGCCAGTAATTGTTCATAAGCCTCCTTCACAGTATGTACACTTACATCGAGAGTTTGCGCTAGGGCTCGCTTAGAGGGTAATTGCTCATGACCTAAAAGCCTTCTTGCTAAAATTGCCTGCCTAATTTCTTCGTAAATCTGAATGTATTTGGCTGAATCTCCTGTCAATGAAATGGATAGCTCCACAAGATAACCTCCTCTGGTATGGTTTGGTTTTTAATAATTGGTACTTTCTATCATATCAATTTTACCGTTAAATAATTAAAAAAGGAGTGATACATCATGGAGTTTATTGCATTAGAAAATGAAATAGTTAGACTGAAGCCTTTAGAGTTAAATGATTTATCGGGGATATTTGAGGCGGCGAGTTATCCAGAAATTTGGTCACATATGTCCACAACAATCGAAAAAATGGTGGATGTGCATAACTTTGTGGAAAATGCTTTATTAATGAGGCGTAATAAAACAGAATTTCCTTTTGTTATTGTGGATAAAAAGACGGGAGAGATCATAGGGTCTACACGTTTTATGGATATAGATGATACACATCAGCGGGTTGAAATAGGAACAACATGGCTGACACCAACCTACTGGCGTACTGCTATTAATACCAATTGTAAATACCTACTATTACAATACTGTTTCGAAATCCTTCATTTACAGCGAGTTCAAATCAAAACTGATCATGAAAATATTCAATCTCAGAAAGCTATTGAGCGTATAGGAGCGACAAAGGAAGGGGTATTACGGAATCATATGATTCGTAAAGATGGAACCACTCGCCATACAGCCATGTATAGTATTACGTTAGAGGAGTGGCCGCAGGTGAAAATTCACTTAAATCAATTATTAGGCAAATCTATTTAATATTTGGATTTTAATGGGTTTTTATTGGCCGCTAAGACTGTTTTTTCTATTAAAAAGTGTCAAAAAATAAGGGGAAGGGTAGAGTACTTAAAAATTGAAAGAGGGTAATCTACTTGAAACCAAAATACACGCTAAGACAAATCTATGGTGAGAATGCAGTTTATACACCAAGAACGCCGTTTAGTGATAATCCATGGATGATGGACGATCCTCATAAGCTGGATGCCCTAACCTCTAGAGAAGTAGCTATTGCTGATATTCCTGTATTAGTGCACAGAGCTACCCAAACTGAAAAAGCTCAGGAGCTACATCGATTAACAGGTTTACCATGGGTCGAACAGCCTTTTAGTTATGACACACAGGAGGAGTATTTAGCCCATATTCGTTCTTGGTGTGAAGACGACAAAACGATTGTTTGTCAATATATACATGACTTGGAACATATGGACCGTCAATGCTATTGGATGGATGCTGAGAAATTTAATGAATTGAATTCAAAAGCATATATTGATCATTTAATCGATAGCAAATTTGTTCCGAGTCGTTTAAATGTGGAAACCTATAGGCTCTCAGATGCCATCAAAAATTGGCAACCTCCCGTGGTACTTAAGCCCGGCGATGATTCCCCAACCTCTGGAGGATATGGAGTCATCATTTGCCATAATAAAGAGGAACTGACGGAAGGTCTGCGGCAATTTCGAATGACTGGAACGGAGAGCATAATTATTGAGGAATTATTACAGACAAAGGACAATTATAGCTGTCAATTTGTCTATTCCGAGGAGCTAGGTATTCAATATTTAGGGGCCTCTCAACAAATTACCGATGAAAACGGTATTTATCACGGTAATATCATAGTAGATGAAGTTCCTGAAAAGGTCATCGAAGTAGGAAGGCATATTATGGAACAAGGTGTGGCAGAAGGATTCGTTGGTGTGGCAGGGTTTGATTTAATTGTCACAGAGGCTGGTGATGTTCAGGCTATTGATTTGAATTTCCGCCAAAATGGCTCCACCTCTATGCTAATGTTTCATGATACTTTAGGTAAGCCTATCAATAAATTCGCCTCCTATGTTGCAAAAAGTCCACAGGAAAATGATGTTTTCTTTCAAACCATTAAGAAGTTTGTTGAACAGAAAATTTTATTTCCGTTATCATTTTATGACGGGAATTATTTTGATGAATCTGTTCCCTCTAGATTCGTTGGAATATGGTATGCCGATCAACTTAGCGAGATTGAAAAACTTGAGCAGGAACTATTATAGTAAAAAAAGAATGGTCATTAATCGACCATTCTTTTTTTATAAATAAATGCAGCGAGAAACCAAGAAAGTAGAGACCATACAACTATCGTAATCATAGGAATGAAAACATCTGTCATTGAATATTTACCTTCTAATGCTTCTGCTAATAGTAATAATTGTGAGCTTGGTAACCATTCTGCAATCTTTAGGATTGGATAAGTAGAAGCAAAATTTAGGGCGATTGGGCCAAAAGAGAAAATGATGATAACCGGTAAAACAATGATGGAACCTTCCATAATAGACTTAGAAAATAATCCACAAATCGTTCCAAGTGCAAGATAAAATACAGTAGAAAGTATTAATGAAATCGCTAAAATGAGTAGGTTAGATGGTTTATATCCGACAATAAAAATAGACATAGCTACCACGATCATCGTTATGATAAGAACAAATAAGCTTTTACCAATTAATATATCTCCTAGTGAGGCAGGGGAGAGCATCAGGCTACGCAATGTATTTTTCTCCTTCTCCTCCGCAATTAAACAGCATTGTATATAAGCCGTTACCATTGAAAATGTCATATTAATAGGTAAGAGATAAGCGTTGATAGAGGATGTACCGGATTGGTTATATAAAAATGCCAAAATTATTGGCAAGAGTACCATCGAAGATACAGCATAGTTACGTGAAAATTCCTTATAATCTTTCATTAATATAGCTTGAATTCTTGTCATTGAAATATTCATACTAAATCACTCCCTGTTATTTGCATAAAAATATCGCCTAATGTTGGTTCATTTGTATGGATTCGAGTAACGACGTTGGCTTTCATCCATTCATACAGCTTCTCGGCATCTTGAGCGCCGTTTTGAATCACTTCTTGTGTACCATCTGTAAGCTCAACAGTTATAGAATCGGAGCCAAATTCCTGCTTCAAGTCGCTTGGAGCACCAATTGCTCGGATTTTCCCTTTATGCAGAAAAGCAACTCGGTCACAAAGTATTTCGGCTTCGCTCATGTCATGTGTTGTTAAAAATATCGTTGTCCCCATGGCATTCAGTTTTCGTAAACCATTATAGATATGTTCTGTATTTACAGGATCAAGGGCAGAAGTAGGCTCATCTAAAAATAATAATTCGGGCTTATGCATAATAGCTCTAGCCAGTGTAACCCGCTGAATCATTCCCTTTGATAGCTGACTAATTTTCTTTTTGCGATCAGCATATAAGTTCACAAAATCAAGAGCTTCTTTAACGGTAGTGACTGACAGCTCATATAGCTTACTATAGAGTAATAAATTCTCCTCAATAGATAACCTAGTATACAAACCGCTATTATCTGTTAATATGCCAAAACGTTTACGATTTTGACTTTGTTTCATGTCAGCTGCTGGCTGTCCAAATAATAGAACATTTCCAGCAGTTTTTTCAGTTTGCGCAGTCAATATTTTAATAGTAGTTGTTTTTCCAGAGCCGCTCGGACCAAGGAAACCAAATATTTCTCCTTTTTGTATAGTAAAGGAAACATCTTGTAGTGCGGTTTCTTTATTAAAGGTTTTTTTCAAATGCTGTACATCAATTACTGCGTTCATGTATAAGCCTCCTGTTTGTTGTTGATGTCTAAACTATAAACAACAAGTGAGAGGTTCACAGCAAAAATTAGATGAGAGGCGGAAAAAAGACCATCAATGAAACCATATGGAAGGTGACAGGAGTCGTTTATTTCCTGGGAAATCTACTAAATTCCGAGTATTTCCTTTAAATCTGCTAGTTTATTTTTCGACAAAGGCACAACGGTTTTATCTGTACTGTTGAGTGCAAGGCTATAGCTATTGCGTGTCCATGTAATGATTTCTCGAACCTTTTGTAGGTTAACAATGTATGAACGATGGCTTCTGAAAAAGCCGAATGGTGTCAGCTTTTGCTCTAGCTCATTCAGTGATAGTGTACATGGGTAGGCTTCACCTGCAACATTAACAGAAACGATGCCTTCCACACTTTCAATATAATCAATTTCTGGCGGATTGAATAAAATGATCTTGTCATTTTTCTTTGTTGGAATTTTATCAATGCGAATTGGTGAATTTTCAAGTTGGGGAGGTGTTTGCTCTAATTCGTCCTCTTTAACATCCAAGGTATGTAAGCCGGCCCCATCTAATCTATGTATAGCAGTACTTGCAATCATTAAGTCTTCTAGATTATTAGAAAGTAAAATGATGCTTTTTTGCCTTTCTGTGAGTTTTTTTAGTATTTGTTGGACATTTTGCTTAGAAAACTCATCGATATTTTGAAAGGGTTCTTCTAATACAAGAAGGGACACTTCCTGAAGATATGTACCCAATAGCTTTAATCGCTGTTTTTCACTAGTAGAAATCTTACTAATTCTACTGTTTCTTTGATCAGTTAAGCTAAATAGCTTTAATAAATCCTCAAGCTCATTAGTTGGACTTTTGAATAATTTTAAATAAAAACGTATATGCTCACGAACAGTAAGGCGTTCATAGAGTGCACTTTCGCGAAAATATGTAAATGTATGATCTCGTTTCATAAACCATTGCATTAAAGTATGTATTTTAGAAACATCCGTGTAGATGCCGATAATCATGCCGGGTTGTAAGGATATAGGAAAGCTCGGATATATCACATTACCTCCCTCAATATAAGGGTCAACCAAAATATCTATATGTTGTTCCATTGTTTGTTCCTCCTAATGATGTTCTACTCGTAAAAAGTTTAAGATCTTTGCGTGTGCTTGCAAGTAGCTAGCTGGATAAAAATTGGAATTATAAGTATCCATAAAACCGTGATGTCCTTGATATTGCTCTGTTTGAACATTGGATTTATGTCTGAGTTCCTGTTTTAATGCATTCACATCAAAGCTATTTTCATAGCTAGGTAAAATGACCAAAGTTGGACATGATGGTTGGACATCTAAGAATTGTCGTATTCGTGAGCCATAAACACAAATAACTCGATGTAAGGGAAGAGTTGATAATCTCCAGGCTAATGTGGCACCAACACTATATCCAATTAGCACTACTTCATCATATTTTTCACATACCTCTAGTATTTTTGGGGATAATATCTCAAGAGGTGCGTCAAAGCCGACTGTATGTAAGAAATAATCATAAGCTTGTTGTTCCTGTTTATATGAAAAGGATTTTCCTTCTGGATAAAGCGAAACACAGCAAACGGAGGTATACTCGTCAATGTAGGATTGGGCTTGTTCTTTAATAAATTGATTGATGCCGTATATTTCATGTAAAATAAATATTTTTCTATTCATGACGACCTCTTTTCACTTTTTCCAATAGTGTAACAAAAACTAACGTTTACGTATATTTTAGTAATTTATGGATTTGTTTTTGTGTTACTAGAATATTTTATATTTAGGTTTGAGGGGGAAAGTGTTGAAAATAAAAGGACCACACAATTTAGATATATCTAATTATGTGTCGTCCCTTTATTTAGTTTCTTATTCAACGAATGCATCCGATTGTTGAAAATCTTATTTTTTATTCAATTGTGTCTTTCTGTCAACAAAATTTCTAACCTAAAAATACAATTTCACCATTTTCCTTTTTTGCTCGAATTGTAATTTTGCCCACGCATTGTTCTGGATTGTTATAACCATTTTCTACTTCTTGAAATAGGGTAGATAATAGATTTTCTACTTCACCTAATGTTGTATCTTTAAAAAGTTTATGTACACGCATTAATTCAATACCTTTATAAGCATCTTCTGTTCCATGAACTTCAATTCCTCCAAATGCTCTAACTTCAATTTCTATTTTTAAATTTTTCAGCTCCTCAAAATTATTAACGCATTTACGTATTAACTTTTAAAGTGTTTGGGAAACTTGTCCTATATTCAACAACCATGGATTAATTTCCTTTATTCAGCAATATGGCCTTTTAGAATAAAAAGATGAGTTCCTAAATAAACGCGCCCGATTGTTGAAGAACTTTATTCACCTAAATTCCTCGTTACTTGATAAGGTTTGAACTATCAAAGCAACTTCTCTCGGTTTAACATCAATAGACGATAACCTTTTTATATCTATCCACAAAGGCAAATATATTCCTCTATCTCTCTCTTTGTCTGTGTATTCCTCACCTTGTGCAGTTCCGAATGTTCCATTAATGATTTCGGATAAGAAAAAGTATTGGGTTCCGTTATATTCAATTTTTGCTATACACTCATTGACCTTTACTTCTACTCCCAATTCTTCAAATGCTTCTCTTTTTGCTGCGTCTTCTGGCGTTTCCCCTTTTTTTATTCCACCACCAGGAAAAACATAATAGACAATACCATCTCTAATTCTACGAATTAATCCTACCTTATCATTTTCTACTATAACTACCGAACCTCTATTTCGCATTAATCGTAACCTCTCATTCATTCAAATCTTTTTAAAGTAGGTATTGCGCCCGATTGTTTAATAAACCTATGCTCTTATATTTATATATCACTATTGTCAATAGAGGCTCTGGGCTGTTTCAATTCTTTTAACAGATTTAATGCTTGTTGAGTTGAGTCAATCAAAGAGAAATTCCCTTTTGTTTTTCTTAATGCCAATGCTTCTAAAAAGCATTCTTTGGCTTCATTCAAGATTGCTAATTCCATTAGACATTTACCTTTATGTTGCAATACAAAGTCTAGGTAATCAACAATCTTGTTGGCTTTACACAGATTCAAGGCTACATTAAATTTATCCAATGCCTCTATATGATTACTATCATATTTAAGAGCCTCACCAAGACGAATTAAAGTGACAATCTCTCTTGAAAGATTTCTTTCTTCTACTGAATGATTAAGACAATAAGATAAACTATGAATCGCTTTTTTTGGTTGTTCAATTATTCTATATAAATTACCCAATGTACCATAAAGAAAATACTTATCATCTTCATTGCTGTCCTTTAGTAAGGCTTCTGCATCACTAATAACTTGGAGTATTTTTAATGGATTAGAGGTTTTTTCACGAAGATAGTCATTTTGATCAAAGAAAATAATATCATTTAAAGCAAAGAGATTCTCCTTGAAATCTGCTATGTTCACATCTATTTCCCCCTCAATTAACTTTATTAAAATCTTACTTAAGTATTCTTCCTCTATTTATTAGAAACCTTTTTATGTGACCTATTAATGAAAAAGCACTTTCCTTTATACAAGGATAGCGCCCTTTAATTGAATAAAAATATTTACAACTCATTTCTTTATGTAATTTACAACGTCATTAATATAACTATCGATAGGTTCGCCAGTATTTACAACTATGCACTGATAATCAGTGGGTCTTTTACTATTGACTAATGTATATTTAAAATTCTCTTCGGAAGTTACCTCACTTATTTGACTTATCATTCTTTCTCGATTTTTCAATCTAAAATTAATCTCTTGAAAATCATCAAGGTAGCACTCAACATATTTGTACTTCACATTATATTTTTTAGACATAGCAATTCCTCGATCTACCATTTCTTGATAAAGGCAAGGGCTATCAAATACTACATTTTGTCCTTGTGATAAGTAAGATTCAATTAAAGACCAATCAATATTATATGAAATCTTACCAGTTAATTTTGAATCGATTTGAATTTCTTCTGTTGACTGTAATAAAGCAGATTTTACAATGTCGTGGTCTATTATGACTGCTCCTGTACGCTCAGCAATTTGACGAGAAAGTGTAGACTTTCCAGACCCAGGAAAGCCAGACATTTGAACAAAAAACATGTTAATCCCTCACTTCTTCTACTATAAATAAAGTATCTATGGCAATAACGGAAAACTCTTATTAAATAACCAAGTTGTTTTCAAGAACTACCCCTAAATTTTAACATAAATGTACAAATCTCTTTAGAGGCAGTTATTCAACTAAATGGCCCAATTGTTTGAATCTCTATCTCTTATTGGAGCAAAGCGCTCGTATAGCTAAGGAGCAGTCTGCTGCCAGGACAGCTATTTTTTATACTTCATACATATCAAAAATCCTAATTAATGTTAGTTTGAGAGTGCATGGTCGATGGAATTACGATATAAAAATGATTTATAGAATAGTAAGGATTGACAAAATAGCTTTGAAAAGGGGAAGTTTTACTTGATAATGATTATCATTATCGTATAATAGGGGAGTAAGGAAATAATAAGCATTTTTATAAGTTGAAAAGTATACAGTTGGGGTTGTAGTTCAGCTGATGCCGCAGCCCAATTGTTGAGATAGGAAATAAACATAAACGAAAGGTGTGTTAAGTATTGTTTGAACAAGAATTGTATGATGTAACGATCATTGGTGGAGGACCAGCAGGATTATATTCTAGCTTTTATTGTGGCTTACGTGAAATGAAGACGAAGCTTATTGAATCACAGCCGCAGCTTGGGGGAAAAATCCACGTTTACCCAGAGAAAATGATTTGGGACATAGGGGGCGTTACGCCAATTTCAGGTGGCCAACTCATTAAGCAGTTAGTAGAGCAAGCCTTAACATTTAATCCATCTATTTATACAGATGAAAAGGTAGTATCAATTGCTAAAAACGAAGAGGGCATTTTCGTTATTACAGCTGAGTCTGGGAATATTCATTATTCAAGAACGGTCATAGTTGCTATTGGTGGGGGCATCCTTAATCCTCAAAAAATAGAGATTGAGGGAGCTGAACGATTTGAGGTATCTAATTTAAACTATACTATCAAATCCTATGAAAAATTTAAAAATAAAGCGGTCATTATTTCTGGTGGCGGCAATACAGCGGTAGATTGGGCACTAGAGTTAATGGAAGTAGCGTCAAAGGTCTATTTAACGTATCGAAAAGATCAATTGTCTGCACATGAGGCTCAAATTACGGAGCTTACGAATAGTACCGTTGAATGCCATTATAACTCTGAAATTACAAAATTAATGGCAGATGATCAAGAAGGAATGATTACAGCAATTGCTTTAACAAACCATGAGATGGGTACTGTAACGGAAATTCCTATCGATGAAGTTGTCATCAGTCATGGCTATGTACGTGATAAGGAACTATTAGATAATAGTCCATTAGCAATTGATCGTAAAAACGATTATTTCATAGCAGGTACTATAAATAGTGAGTCATCTATTCCGGGTCTTTATGCGGCAGGAGATATTTTGCACCATGATGGCAAAATCCATTTAATTGCAGCAGCTTTTCATGATGCATTGCACGCAGTGAATAGTGCGAAGAAGTATATTCAGCCAGATGCTTCTGATGGCGGTATTGTATCTTCCCATAATGATATTTTCAAACAACGTAATCGCAAGCTATTACAGGAAAGCTTAAAATAATCAATCTTAGGAGCACTCATGCATTTTAGGTGTTCCTTTCTTGTTGTTTTAAAACATGCTATAGGAAGGGAGCTATTCAGTATCAATACGCAAGAAATTATAGAATTCTATACAATGGCACCTTTAACATTTACGTCTGCCACTACTGACCAGATTTCTTCTGAAATAGTTGCTGAGACTAACGAAACAAAGGAAAATGTAGCTAGACTTATCTTCCCAATCAATGGAATAGGTGATGTTAAAATTGAAGGCACTAATTATCGCATAAAAAAAGGACGGATCCTCCATGTTGGTCCGAATTTTCCCATTCAATTTTTAGCTGCACATGAGGCCAATTTAGAGTATGTAGTCATTTACTTTCACCTATCTAATGAAGAACAGGCGAAACTTTCTCTTTATAATAGTCATTTTCCTTTACGGGTTGTAGAGCACATGAAATTAATGAGTCTAGTGCAGCAATTAGTCGAAACAAATCAAAAGGGTAGCCATTTATCATTTCTTCAATCCAAAGCACTTTTTTTACATATTTTAGAGGAAATAACTTTGTTGATGAAGGTGAAAGACTATCAAAACATAGCATCCATTTTGACGTATATACAAGAAAATTTTACAAAGAATATTACTGTGAACGAAATAGCTAATGAATGTAATTGGGACCGTAGAAAATTGAGCTATGTATTTGAAAAAAGAATGGGTGTCAGTCCCCATGTTTATTTAACTGATTTACGTATTCAAAAATCCAAAATGCTATTAAGGTCATCTGATTTTTCTATAAAGGAAATAGCTGATCGAGTAGGTTATACGGATTATTTTTATTTTAGTCGTGTCTTTAAAAAGGTGACAGGTTTATCACCTAGTATTTTCCGCAAACAGATGAATTAACAAACACTCGATGAAAAAATTACATTCATTGGGTGTTTTTTGTATAGATCGAACATAGCTTTCTCTTTTTTGGACAACCTAAGGAGAAATACTGACATGGTGGGGTGATGATCATGAAAATAGAGAGGTCGTCAGAATGGGAAGAAGGCTTTATCAATCGCGTCAATGACCTAGAACAATGGCATAGCTGGACATTATATAAGATGAACTATGATATTGTAAAAATGAAATTAATCCCTGATTTCAAAGGTTTACAAGCTACAAAGTATTTACCAAATTTAAAACCTCTTGCACATCAGCTAGAAGCTGCTGAAACAGTCATTGAACGCATGAATGGAAAAGCCATTTTAGCAGATGAAGTAGGTCTTGGTAAAACAATTGAAGCGGGTTTGATTTTAAAGGAATATCTGTTAAGGGGCCTTGTGAAGAAGGCGTTAATATTAGCGCCAGCTTCTCTTATTAATCAATGGATTGAAGAGTTAAATTTAAAATTTCATATACCTGCTATCGCTTATAAAAAAAATTGTCCAATAGAGCGCTATGATGTCATTATCATGAGTATGGATACGGCGAAAAAGAGCCCTCATAGGGAGCGTATTTATGAGCAGGATTATGATATGGTTATTATTGATGAGGCCCATAAATTAAAAAATAATAAAACACAAATTTATGAGTTTGTGCAAGGATTAAAGAAAAAGTTTTGCTTATTATTAACTGCCACTCCTATACAAAATGATGTTTTCGAATTATATTATTTAATTTCCTTATTAAAACCAGGACATCTGGGGAACTATGATACTTTCCAATCCGCCTTTTCAGCTAGTAAGCATCATCTAGAACATGATGATTATTTGAAAGAATTGGTCAATCAGGTGATGGTGAGAAATCGAAGAGAAGATACAGGTATTGAATGGACCAATCGTTGCGTTCAAATTGTGCCGATTACCTTTACGGAAGAAGAAAGAGAAGTTTACGATCTCCTTGGCTCACTTGAAAACAAAGGATCTTTTGCATTAATTACTTTGCAGAAGGAAATGTGCAGTAGCAAGGAAGCAACAGCATTAACATTAACAAATATGCTGAAGGAGCATGGACAATCACAGGAAATGGAAGATATTTTAGCCAAACTGATGGCGTTAGAAGTGAATTCTAAAGCAGAAAAGACGATAGAGATTATTGAACAGGCGAAGGATAAGGTTATTATTTTTACAGAATACCGTGCCACTCAAATCTACTTACAATGGTATTTACATTCCAAAGGTATTACGAGTGTATTGTTTAACGGTAAATTTAATAAAAGTAAACGAGATTATATGAAGCATTTATTCAAAGAAAGAGCACAAGTACTCATTGCCACAGAGGCTGGTGGAGAGGGGATAAATCTTCAATTTTGTCATCATGTCATCAATTATGATTTACCATGGAATCCTATGAAGCTAGAGCAACGAATTGGTCGTGTCCATCGTTTGGGGCAGGAGCATGATGTTCACATATATAATCTTGCTATTAAAAATACCATTGAAGAAAAAATCTTGGAATTACTTCATACTAAAATCGATGTGTTTGAAAAAGTGGTTGGTGATTTAGATGCCATTTTAACAAACTTAAAAAAATCAGTATGAGGTAAGGAGGGAAACTATGTATCCGCAGCAAGTTCATGAGTATTTAAAGGGATTTTTCGCCGAAAATGACTGCCCTATTTTAGGGGAAGAGGATCATTCTTTGACCGTGCAGTTGACGGTAGATATAGATAAAAGAATTATGAATAGACCATTTTATTGGCAATATATAGAGGCAACTAATAGTGAACCAAACCCAGCTCAAGTGACCTTTATTACAGATCAGACAGCTATGGCCGGTAACTTGTTTGGTGAAGTTATTCATTATGGCTCACCACGGTTAAATCAGCTTTTTCATGCTACAGGAGAACTAGGTGCCTATGTCCAATTATTTGAAAAAGTGGATCATGCAATGGGTCAGGTTATCCTTACTCCATGGCTAGGCGTTAATTTTAAAGTTTCCTATTGCTGTGATCGGACAAAAGAAATGATGTATTCATTTGGTATTAATTTATTAACGGGTGTTATCAAGGAGAATTTTCATGAATCGATTTTTGCCTCAGATTTTGACACCGAGCCAGCAGAGAATGTTTTTCATGTGCAATATATAATTAAACCAGTACGTGCTCTTGAAAGATTAAATGCAGCAGTGGAATCCATTATTGAAAAGGATGATCATTCGTGGGCCATTGAAGCGCAAAAGAGATGGCAACGTGATCAACGTGTATTGGATTATTTTTATGAGGATGTAGAGGATAAACCGGAATGTTATGAAATTGAAAGAAAAGCATTAGAGGAGCAATACGAATCTAAAATTAAAATTGACATTATTAATGGAGGATTATTTTATCTCTTTTAAATGAGGAGCTGTCTTATTAGGGACAGCTCCATTTTTTAATTGTCTTCCACCAAGCTTTGTAGCTGCGCCAATTTATTGTCCCAAAATAAATGAAAGTATTGGAGCCAATCCTCAATTTCCTTTAGACGCTCACTATGCAAAGTGTATATCTTTTCGCGACCCTTTTTTTGAGCAGACACAAGCTCTGCCTGTTCTAAAATATTTAAATGCTTCACGACAGCTGTTCGACTAATTGCAAAATGCTCTGAAATATTAGAGATAGGTCTATCACTAGATGCAAGTAGCTTTAATACATTTCTTCTTGTAGGATCTGCAATTGCCTGAAAAACGTCATATTTAATTGCTTCTTGGACCATTAGGCTTCTGCAATTTCTTTTAATTTATGATGGATGATCATTGTCCAGCCACCATCCATTTTTGTGCGAATGGCTTCAGTAGCACCGTTAGCTTTAGGAATAATATGTGAAGCTTCCTTCCAGCCACCATGTGTTAAGGTGAATTCTGTTTGTTCTCCGACTTCTTTTAGCTCAAAAGTAACGAACCAACCATCCTCGTCCCAAGCAAATCGTAGAAAATGTGGCGCATCTACACGTTCAACTTTACAGGGTGACGGACCAAATGGCGATTGAATCGTAAATTCATGTCCCTCAATAGGTTGAAAATCATTGGGCATAAACCAAGAAGCAATTTTTTCTGCAGTTGCTACAGTATCCCACACCTTTTCTATAGGTGCATTAAGTGTAATTGTTTTAATAATATCGGGTAATTTTCCGTTCATGTGTTAATCTCCTTTATAGATAAAATGTAACCATTAGGTGTTATGAATATATAACACCTAATGGTTGTATGTCAATGTCAAAAGAAAAAATTTAGTATCTTTCTGTAAGGAAGTACATATGTTACAATTATTTTTATAATTTTCTGACAGAAAGTAGGGGAGCAAAATGGTGAACATCTCTGTTTTCTTAGTTATGTGCATTTTACTCATAATTTTACCTGGTCCAGATACAGCTATTGCGACAAAGAATACCTTGACTGTAAGTAGAAAAGGTGGCTTGCAGACAATTTTAGGGTCTTGCGGTGGTTTATTGATTCATACGTGCGCAGCTGTCATTGGGCTTTCCGCTATCATTGTGAAATCAGCTTATGTGTTTGCTGCATTAAAGTATATTGGTGCAGTTTACTTATGTTATTTAGGTATTAAAACATTGTGGACCTTACGGAAAATTCGCGCACAATCTCCCGAAGTACAGGATGAAGCTAATATGGATCATAAGTACTCCCATCAATCATGCTTTAAGCAAGGGTTCCTCACTAATGTGACGAATCCGAAGGTCGCTGTATTTTTCCTAACATTTCTTCCTCAATTTGTGGATGGAACGAGTGGAACATTTCTACCGTTTTTAATCATGGGACTAATATATACAGCTTTAACGATGTTATGGTTTGTATTTTATGTTTATCTATTAGATCGCATTAGTGCATTTATGAAAAGGCCAACTACTAAGGCAGTAATCGAAGGATTGACGGGTGCGGTGTTAATAGGTTTCGGCATTAAATTAGCATTGGAAAAGGCCCACTAATAGTCAATACACCACTATATATTAGATGTAAAAATCTAATGATAGCTGGTGTATTTTTTGTTGTAGAGGTGTACGGGAAATAAAGGAACATCTTCTGAATGATAGTTATAGTTTCCGTGCACTTATTTTTTCTAGAAGGATTACCATAGATGAAGAAGAATTAATTACTATAAGAGAATTTTGCTGAGACTTTCATCAAAAAGAATAAATGGGGAAGATATTTATGGAATTACGAGATTTAAAAGCATTTATGTCTGTTGTCGAGCATGGTAGCTTTACGAAGGCTGCGAATGAAACATTTGTATCTCAGCCTTCATTAAGTAAAAGCATAAAAAAATTAGAAGATACATTGCATGTAGAACTATTGAATAGATCTACACGAAATGTCGAGCTAACAGATGCAGGCATTATTGTTTTTAAAGAGGGGCAAAAAATCATGCGTTCCGTTCAAGACCTGCACATTTTACTAGATGATTTATTAAATATAAAGACAGGCTCCATCAAGCTAGGGATTCCACCTTTAATTGGAACATTATTTTTTCCTAAAATGGCTAGAGAATTTCATCAACAATATCCTGACGTGCATTTGGAGCTTGTTGAACGAGGTGCAAAAACGGTGGGTACGTTAGTAGAAAACGGTGATGTTGATATGGGGATTGTCGTACTACCGACGGATGAAAGGAAGTTTTCGGTTCAGCCATTTGTAGAAGATCAATTTTATGTATTTATAAATGAACTACATCCATTAGCTCAATTTAACGAAATACAATTGCAGGATTTAAAAAATGAAACCTTTATTATTTTTGCTGAGGAGTTCGCTTTACATGATTATGTGATTAAATCATGTGGAAGTGTTGGATTTTCACCAAATATAGGCTATAAAAGTTCACAGTGGGATTTGATAGTTGAACTGGTCTCGTCAAATTTAGGAATAACATTACTGCCATATTCTATTGCTGCCAAGCTAACAAATAATAATGTCAAAATGATTCCCTTAGCTAATTTTGACATGCCTTGGCGTTTGGGGATTATCACCAAGAAAAATACATATCAATCGTATGCCTTAAAACAGTTACTTAATACGATACGTAAGTAAGACATATAGCGATTTATTCTATTTTGGAATAAGTGGTATTCTAATTAATTCCTTTACTTGTAAAATGTTAATAAGGTAGAATTTTTATTAATAAACGAGCAATTTTAGGGGGTTTCGAGATGAAGGATGGGAAAGTGTGGGGTTCATTTGAAGAAGCGGTTGCTGATATTAAGGACGGAGATATGTTAACAGTAGGAGGCTTTGGTCTATGCGGTATACCAGAAAAGGCTATTGCAGCTTTGGTGCAAAAGGGCACGAAGGATTTAACAGTTGTCAGTAATAACTGCGGTGTAGATGATTGGGGCTTAGGCTTACTATTAGCGAATAAGCAAATAAAAAAAATGGTTGCCTCTTATGTAGGTGAGAATAAAATTTTTGAGCAACAATTTTTAAGTGGCGAGTTAGAGGTAGAGTTAACACCTCAAGGAACACTTGCTGAGCGCCTACGTGCAGGAGGAGCAGGGATTCCAGGGTTTTATACAGCTACTGGAGTTGGTACGCCCATTGCTGAAGGCAAAGAAGTAAAGGTTTTTGATGGGAAAGACTATATATTAGAAAAAGGAATTACTGCTGATTTTGCTCTAGTTAAAGCATGGAAAGCAGATAAACTAGGTAATTTAGTGTATAGAAAAACATCACGTAACTTTAATCCGCTAGCTGCGATGGCAGGTAAAATTACTATTGCTGAGGTTGAAGAAATTGTAGAAGTTGGCGAGTTAGACCCAGATCATATCCATACACCAGGAGTTTTCGTTCAACGTGTTTTATTGGGTGAAAATTATAAGAAACGTATTGAGCGTTTGACAGTGAAAAAGGGGGAAGCGTGATGGCTGATACAAGACAAAGAATCGTAAATAGAGCAGTAAAAGAAATTCAAAATGGCATGAATGTAAATTTAGGTATTGGTATTCCAACTTTAGTTGCCAATGCTATTCCAGCCGATTATGAAGTACTTTTACAATCAGAGAACGGATTACTTGGCATCGGTCCCTATCCAGTTGAAGACGACGTAGATCCCGATCTAATTAATGCTGGGAAAGAAACCGTAACAGCTAGGCCAGGTGCCTCCTTTTTTGATAGTGCAGAATCATTTGCTATGATTCGTGGTGGCCATATTGACCTTGCTATTTTAGGCGGTATGGAAGTTTCAGAGAACGGAGATCTGGCAAATTGGATGATTCCAGGGAAAATGGTCAAAGGAATGGGGGGCGCCATGGACCTTGTAGTAGGAGCAAAAAGAGTCATCGTCGTTATGGAGCATGTTAATAAAAACGGTGAATCCAAAATTAAAAAACAATGTGAACTCCCATTAACAGGTAAAGGAGTTGTCCACCGGTTAATTACAGACTTAGCTGTATTTGATTTTACTAAAGATGGGATGCAGCTTATTGAATTAGCAGAAGGCGTTACTGTAGAGGAAGTAAAAGCAAAGACTGCGGCTTCATTTCATGTAGCTTTAGCACAATAATTTCAGACTTAGGACTGTTTTCAACGTGGTTGTATCATCCTATACTCGTTTAAAAAGGGAGAGTTTCGGATGGACCAACAATGGACAAATGAACTAGCAGTTGCGCAGGTCAGAGTAGCAAGGCCAACAGATCAATTAAAAGAAATTGAACGATTTTATTGTGAGGGCATAGGTTTAAAGAAAATTGGGTCTTTTTCTGGGCATCGTGGCTATACAGGAATAATGATTGGTCTTCCAAATGCACACTATCATTTGGAATTTACAGAACATGTTGAAGGGAGCCCTTGTCCTGCTCCAAGTAAGGACAATCTGTTAGTGCTCTATATTCCAAATAAAGAGACGATTCATAGCATTGCTCAACGCTTATCACGAATGGGGTACCCTGAAGTAGAGCCTGAAAATCCATATTGGATGCAGAAGGGTACTACAATTGAGGACCCTGATGGCTGGCGCCTTGTATTAATGAATACAGAGGGCATTTAAACAGAAGAAGGAATGCACGAGCTATAATCGTAGTCTCGTGTTTTTTTTGTCAAAATAAATACCCTGTATAGTATATAATTATTAAGGGGGGTATTTATATATGCAACGAATTAAAACTTTGGATAGTTGGAGAGAAGTGTTAGAACAATCACACGAAATACCATGTCTTGTCTTAAAATTTAGTCTGACATGTATAAGTAGTGTTTCAGCTTTAAAGGAGTTCAAAGCATTAGCGACAGAATTACCTAAATATGATCATTGTCCAAAAGGAACGTGATGTTTCCAACGCCATAGAACTTAATCTGCAGGTAAAGCACGAATCACCACAGTTTATAATTTTGCAGGGGGGTAAAGGAATTTGGCAGGCAACCCACTACAAAATAAAACAGCCTCTTTTAGTAGAGGGACTTAGACTGTATGTAAAATGAATAAAAAAGATACCCCTTCATACATGGAGGGGTATTTGTTGTTTTATAAAATTAATCCTCTAAAGCTTCACTTTCATGATAATTCGTTGCGGTTGACTCGATATCAACCTGT
Source organism: Lysinibacillus sp. GW247-5R2A (assembly GCF_059424475.1). Taxonomy (NCBI): domain Bacteria; kingdom Bacillati; phylum Bacillota; class Bacilli; order Caryophanales; family Bacillaceae; genus Lysinibacillus; species Lysinibacillus sp. GW247-5R2A. The sequence goes on from NZ_JBWKZL010000012.1 coordinate 78,566, forward strand.
AAATAATTGGCCCAATCTACTTTATGATAATCCTCTTCACTAAAATAAATATTCAATACTTCGGTCATGGTTTTATCTCCATCTGGTTCAGTAAGTGGAGCATACCAAGTAACAGCAGGTGTCTTTACATCTTTCAGCTTCGACAAATCAGCAAAAATTTTAGTGGAGTCCTTCAGCATCTGACTTTTCGAACCTTCTGTCACATCCGTATCTTGTATTGATATTGTGACAACACCTTTGGATTCTTCAACCGTGAACTCATTTTTAACAATTGCTCCGACAATATCTTCAACGGAAGTATTTTGATCTACTGCGACCTCTTTTGGATCGTCACTCTTTCCGCAAGCTGTTAGTAGCAGTGAAGCAAATACCATTACATACATTAACTTTTTCAATAACATTACCTCCCTTGTTACTCCATATATGCGCAAAATGGAAGGGAATTATACAAAATATGAGAAGGTTGTATGTACTTTTTAAAACTAGAATTTAAAACGTTAGATGAACAGGTCCTTTTTAAGGGGTTTAGAAAAAGAATATGTAAAATTGAAGATATAGTAGGTGCAAGGACAAATGCGTATGTTGGATTTAGATACACTTTTCAAACATAAAAAAGCACCTTAACCATATTGGCTAAGGTGCTGTAAAAGTAAATGTAATATAAAAAGCCGCGTATGCCGTAGTTATTATAGAAAGTTTTAAACCACCACTCCTCAAAGTGGGTGTTCGCAGAAGTTTTCCTGCTTATCCTCATGCACCGTAGTGTGAGGCCCGTCATTCCAACTCCAATAATAAAACTCCCTTTTACAGCTTAAAGGTTAAAACTTAATATTATACGAACAATGCAGCCTTTATGGATATATTAAAGCATGATCGACAAACATGCAAGTAAGATGATTGCTTGAAATAAGTCAATGGGTAGGTGTCCCAAATTATGCAATACGTAACGACAAATGCCTTTAGAAAGGAACTAGAGCTTCATATTATTTTCACAAATACGAACAAAAAATACGAACAACCTTTGCTTATTATGGACGACTATGTAAAGATAGGAGCATATAGAGGATTTATCTAGCAAAAAGTAAAGGGAGGAAGCAGAAATGGCAGCTTATCCAAATTGTCCAAAATGTAATTCTGAATACACATATGAGGATGGAACGAATTATGTATGTCCTGAATGTGCGCATGAGTGGAGCATGGACGCAACGGAATCAGAAACAGATGCACTTATTGTCAAAGATGCAAATGGTAATCTGTTAGCTGATGGTGATTCAGTTACGGTTATTAAGGACCTAAAGGTAAAGGGGAGTTCTTCCACTTTAAAAATAGGAACGAAGGTAAAAAGCATTCGCCTTGTAGAAGGGGATCATAATATTGACTGTAAAATTGATGGCTTTGGCGCTATGAAATTAAAGTCAGAATTTGTGAAAAAAGCATAGTGAATTGAAAAAGCGTCTAAACTCACACGAATGTTTAGACGCTTTTTTTATTAGTATTTATTTTAAAAATTTTGCGTAATAAAATGGCAAAGGCCGCACCAACTAAGGCAAAAATCGTATGTAAGAGAGCGATATAGCCTGCTCCCATCAAAAGTGCCCCAAATTCTGTTAAGGAGTAGGTGGTAATATAGAGCTCATTCGTAAGGTTGTCGATAATCGCCCAAACAAATACAGGAACAGAGCTAATGATAAAAACAATCCAAATGTTTTTATAAAAAAGGTAAGACAGACAACCGAAAATGGCATACGAAATGACAAAGCCCATTTGATTGCCAAGTAACGATGAATTAATGGCAAACATGAAAGAAAGGACAATAAATATAAGATGAAAAAAAGATAATGTTTTTTTCATCGGTATGTATTCTTTTTGAATTGGTTTTGAGCTTAAGAGCTGCTTGCAGTGGGAACAACTTGCTAAATGCTGTTCTACATAAAGTAATGTTGGTGCTTGGAGCATTTGTTTCCTATATAACGGTAATAAATCTTCTACAATTGGGCAATCTTCTGACAAAACTTTCCCTCCATTCAATCACCTTTCATTATACGATTTTTTTTAGAGGAAATAAAAAAAGCCTTCCTGAACTTTTCATTCGGAAAACTTGTACATGCACCTGACTATTTGGCTGTTAGTACTTCATTTGTTAATGCTTGAATATCAATATGGGTTTTTTCCTGTACGGCGTCTTTTAATATTTCAGTGCGGAAATATTGGACAGTTGCTTCAAGTGGAATGGCTAAAAGCTTCGATAAGGCATTTTGATACATATAGACGAATTCTTTGTCAGTATTACCTCGCTTTAATTCTGCAAAAGCTTCATAAAATTGGTCCAGCTTATCCGCAAATTCAAGTAGACGCCCTTCTATCGTACTATCCTTGCCTTCTTTCATACGCTCAAAGAAAATGGCTTGAAATTCTTCTGGGATTTCATTGCTAATAAACTTTTCCATCATCTTTTCTTCCACATGCGCCAGCATTTGTTTGAGCTCGGGGCTAGCATGTTTTACTGGGGTTTTAATGTCACCAATAAAAACTTCAGCAAAGTCATGATTAATTGTTTTTTCATATAAAGATTTCCAATCAATCTGTACGCCATTCATTTCTTCTAATGTCGCAAAGAACATCGCATATTGTGACACTTTCCAAGAATGGGCTGCCACATTATGTTCTTCAAATTTGAATCGCCCAGGGCAACGAATAATTCGTTCTAAATCATTGAGGCTTGTAAAAAATTGATGAATTCCTATAAAAATCACTCCTTTTGTTCTATAAGTGCATGTTACTATAAACAATACCCTCTTTGTGAGATTTTCAAACAATTTAACAATGATTCAATTTGTGTTTACAAAGGATTCACAATTACCGAATAAGCAGACGAAGGTTGAATGCTATAATGTAGGGGACTGATGAAAAGGGGAGTACACATCATGTTTTCCATTTATACGCTTCTTCTTTATATACATATTTTAAGTGCGGTTCTTTCGATTGGGCCATTGTTCGTTGTGTTAACGATTGTAAAAAAAATGCGTACAGCTTCGAATGGTGAAATGCCACCATATATAGAATCTTTTAAAGGGGCTATTGCCATTGTCAAACATTCAGGACATGTACTTGTAGGGTCAGGTATTTTACTAATGTGGCATGCCGGTTACCATTGGAGTACGTCGTGGATTGTTCTCACTTTCCTTGTGATGCTTGCATCGATAGTATTTTTAGCCAGAGCGTTTAAACCAACATTACGGACTTTTAATACACCCGCTTATAATCACCAACGATTTGTTGCTCTATTACAGCGCAAGACGTGGATGTACATTTTGCTATTGCTCATTATGCTATGGCTAATGGTGGCAAAGCCAATTGTTTGGTAACGAGTCTTTTATTATTGAAAAATCGCACCCCGTGGAGTGCGATTTTTTTAGTTTACTAAACGTTTGAAATAGCTTTTTCGTATCCATAAATAACTGATGAGGAACAGCACAAAGAAACAACAAGAACTGGCAATGGAAACTTGTAAAAAAGCTGTAGAGACCATTGTACGCATAGCTAATAAAATAGTGAGTAATAGCAAAATTGCTATTGTGAACGGTACAAATATAAGAATGGCCAATTCCTTTGCAATAACGGAGGCTAATTCTTTTTTAGACAGTCCTAGCTTACGAATGCCCATATATTTTTCTTTTTCCTGTAACAATGTTGTTTGTAAATAGAAGTAAAGTATACTCATGGCTGCACTTAAGAAAATTAAACTTAACATAGAGCCAATGAAGAACATAACGCTTTTAACAAACATTTCCGTATCATATAAGTTGATTTTGGATGTAACGTAACGTTCACCAGGTAAGGACGGTATATCTTCGGTAATGGTCTTTGCTAATTCTGTATGAGCTGTCCAATTGTCTAATTCATAAATATAGGTTTTATAAACAGGGTAGTCAATCGACTGATAAAGCGAATCTGGCACAATGAAGTAAGTTTCCTGAAACCCTGTAGATAGTAGGTTCTTTTCGTTAATTTCAGCGAGTTTGAAAGATTTTATATAACGGTCACTAGCATTGTTGGTTATCGGTGCCATACCATGATTCCCAGCAACCGCGATAAATTCATTTTCATTAAGGCTGAATTCCTTTTGCTGTAGCAGGTTGTAATCAGATAATGACATATAGCCAAGGCGTTGATTTTCATCTGATTTAAATTCAATAAAATACTTGTTAGCTTTTACTGTTGCTAGCCTTGTTTCAAGATGGTTTAAATCCTCCTTTATTAAACTGTCATCAGCTTTTGGATCCGCGATATATTGAAAGCTATACGGATAATTTCCTTCGCTATCTTTCTGAACATTGTAATAAGAGCTAAACAAAATGCTTGTACATAGAAATACGCCACTTAACAATAGGGTAATTAGAAATAGCATATTTGCATGGGATTTCATTTTTGCATTTAAATTTGACGCTAAAAGCATATTTGTTTTGCGAAGGTAAGCGGGAGACTTCTCAAAGATTTTCAGAAATAGACGTAAGCCTTGAGCAATGACTAAATAAATCATGCTAAGAATGCTAGCGAAAAATAATAAATAAAAGAAAACACTTAAAGACTCTACAATGCCATGCTCAACCTTTAGTAAATAAGCTAAAATGGCGGTCATTACTATACTAACAGCTAATAAAATATAATGTGGTCGAATCGACTTTTCGATAACAGTATCACCTTTTAAAAGCTGTATGGAGGCTTCCTTATTAATAAATTTAGTGACGATTTTGGAAATTACCATAAATAAGATTAAAAATAAACCTATTGTTAAACCAATTGCCTGTAGAGGTATATACATACTAAATGTTTCTGCCTTTAACACTACTTTAGCAGCCATTAAGAACAGGGGAGTCATAACAAGACCAAGAACGATTGCTGCAATAATCGCCATAATTCCAATGAATAGGTTTTCGCGGAATATTAACTTTTGTACTTGTTTCATGGAAGCCCCTGTAATCATAAAAATGCCAAGAGTCTTCGTCTTTTTGCGTAAAAACGCCATGATCGAATAGATGATATAAATAAATGAAAATAAATAAACAAGCATACTAGCTAGCATTAATGAAATGCCAAGAGTTGAGTCAGGATCTAGGCTTTTTAAGCTGGGATGAAAGACGATTACAGAAAATAAAAAGAATATAATGATGGAAAACATACTGCTTAGAAAATAAGACACATATGTCCATTTATCTCGTAAAATATTTTGGATAACAATGTGGTTAAAGGTCATGTTGCCCACCACCTAGAAAAGCAAGAGTGTCCATAATTTCTTGATAAAATTGCTTACGATTGTTGCCCCGATGTATTTCATTGTATAATTTTCCATCCTTGATAAATATAATACGATTGGCAAAGCTTGCTACGTAAGGATCATGTGTCACCATGAGAATGGCAGTTTGTAGTTCTTGGTTAATGGAGGTAAATAAGTCCATCACATCATTGACGGCTTTTGAGTCCAGATTTCCTGTAGGCTCATCCGCTAACAATAAGCTCGGTTCATGGATAACAGCACGAGCAATAGCTACTCGTTGCTTTTGCCCACCTGAAATTTCATAAATCCGTTTCGGTAATAGCTCCTCAATTCCAAGAAATTGCGCTACATGTTTTAAACGTTGACGCATTTTGGCGCTAGGTATGCTGTCTAATGTTAGTGGCAATAAAATATTTTCCTTTACCGTCAACGTATGAACAAGATTAAAATCCTGAAAAACAAAGCCTAATTCAGAACGTCTAAATTTTGCAAGTTCCTCATCATTTAAAACATAGGGATTTCTATTATTAATAACAATATCTCCAGCAGTGGGGCGATCGATGGTGGATACACTATTTAAAAATGTTGTTTTGCCACTTCCAGAGGGCCCCATGACCGCTACAAACTCCTGTTGCTGTAACTGGAAATCAATGCCGTTTAATGCCTTGTAGGTAATCTCCCCGATATATTCTTTTTGCAAATTGGTCACTTGAAGAATGATGTTTCCCAACTTGGAACAACTCCTTTAAATTGATTTGATAGCCTTAGTATAAAAAAGGAGCGATCAAAAACCCATTTCACTGGATGACGGGAATATGACAAAGTTGTCATATTCATTTTTTAAGACTGCTTGAGAAATTGATGGAAAACGTAGTGTGATCATGTGAGGATTGCAAGGTGAAGGGATGGTCTAGTATCGTTAAAACCTTTTTCACTAAAAATAATCCTATGCCTGTTGCTTCTCCATTTGTTCTTCCTTTTTTGCCCGTATAAAACAAATCAAAGACACGAGAAATTTCGCTAGTAGGGATTGTTTCACCACGGTTATCGATATGCAAAATGTCGTTGTCATAATCAATATGGACAGTGCTTGCAACTTCACTATATTTGACAGCATTATTTAATACTTGATAAAGAACAACCTTTAACCATTTACGATCGGAGTATATCATTTGATCTTCCGCCAGCGTTAATTTTGGGAAAACCTCTTTTGTAATAAAATAATCTTTCAAATCATTCACGACTTCTTTTACAAGCTCTTTTAAAAGAATAGGCTCAATTTTTAAATCAGCTACTAAGTTTGAACTACGCTCATACGTTAATAGTTGATTGAGTGTAAATGTCAGCTTATCACATTCTTTACTAATTGTTTGCCAGTGCTGTAATTCATTAGAAGTCTTGGTGGATGCTGATTGTGTAAGTAATTGAATAACAGATAGCGGTGTTTTCATTTGATGTGCAAAATGTGATAATACGAGATGCTTTTCCTCCGCTTGCTCCTCTAATTGTTGCTGTTGCGTTACATGTAAATATTGCATTTGTCGTAGCTTTTCACTATAGGCTTGTTCGATTGAAGCTTGGGGTTCATACAGATGAAGGTCGTCCCTCGATAGATCATCTTTTTCTAAGTGTGTATATAGTCGTCTCCTTCTGTAATAACGGCCAACAAGCCAAAGGATAAATAGAAAGCTAACGAGAAAAATAAAATAAAAATAATGCGCTGTTAAATCATCCAATGCTTGAATCATCCAGGGTAAGAATAGAAAGCTGATACCATAAAGAATAATAATACTGATATGATCTTTAAAAAACAGCTTCATTTTTCTTCCTCCACAAGTTGATAACCTAGGCCTCGAATGGTTTTAATTTCAAGCTGAGAGTGGATAGCTTCGAATTTTCTTCGTAGTCGACCAATGTTCACAGATAATGTGTTTTCCTCCACAAAGGTTTCATCATCCCAAATAGCACTTAATAGTTTTTGGCGAGCTACAACATTTGGATAGGCCTCGAATAATAGTTTACTGAGCTGCATTTCCTTTAATGTTAACAGGCTCTCTTTGCTATCTGTTTGGAGACGAACTGTGTCTGGGTTTAATGTAGTATTGGCTATTGTAATGGTAGATGTATCAAAGGAAGCATACTCACCATATGTACGCCGAAGTAACCCATTTACTTTTGCCATAAAGACATCTAGTGAAAATGGTTTAGTAATAAAGTCATCAGCACCATTTTCAATACCGTATACTTGATCGATATCATTGACTCTAGCTGAGACAATGATGATGGGACAAATGGAAAGCTGACGAATTTTACGTGACCAAAAATATCCATCAAAGGTTGGGAGATTGATATCCATAATGACTAAATGGGGTTGGATGTCATTGAACTCTTCTATGATGTGCTGAAACTGTTGTACTGTATGGCATTCAAACTGATATTTCGATAAATGTTCGACAATCAGTGAAGCTATATTTTTATCGTTCTCTACTATGTATATCTTGTACATTTCTATCGACCCTTCCTTCGTTCTTTACTTTATAATGTACCCTTTTTCCATAAATCTATAGAAGAATTGTACCTTGGAACATTAAAAAAGAGCTACCACAAACTTATTTGATTCTATTTTTAGATAAATCTCCTGTTAGACCTTTAGAATTATAAAGAATACTTTAAGTGTGAATAGAAAGAACTAATTGTGGTATATGCTTTCTTTGAATTCAAGCGCTTTTCTGGATAAAGTAAAAAATACCCAGCTGTTAAGTTTTCTTTAAGAAGTATGACGTATGATGATTGAATAGATATATTAAAGTTTAAGTTAAAACATAGATAAGATTTAACGAAAAAATCATCTCAATGGGAGAAATGATCTATTGTGGGTAAATTAAAGTTAAAGTTATCATTTCTTATTGTTTGTATGACAATAATGGTTGTACTGGCGACATCTGGTGTTAGTATTTGGAGTAGCTATCAAAGTTTTAATGAAATTTTGATGGAAAATAATCATGTTATGCAAGATACATACGTAAAGGGATCTTCCGCAATTAAAGACGGATATCTAGAGGACTCGTTGAAGGAAGATATTACATTAGAACCATTTTTTGAACAGGTAGCTTCAAATGAAATGATTATTCCTTTTAGCCTGTTTCTAAAAAAGGTTATTGTCCCTATTATTTTAGTCATTGCTATAATAGTGGTGCTCGCTATATGTCTTGCATTAAAAATAGTACGCCCCCTAAATGAGCTTTCGGCCATGATAGAGGTTGGCGAAAACGGGCAGAGGAACGAAAATATTGCTGATTGGTATGTTGAAGCAAAGTTGCTGAAAAAAAACGTACAAAATATGATGATTTGCGCAGAAAGTAAAATTACTGATTTAACGGATCAATTAAATGTAGACTCATTAACAGGTATTCCGAATCGCAGAATAATGGATCAAACTCTTCATGAATTAATTATTAATAAAGTTCCGCATGCCATTATCTTAATTGATCTAGATGATTTTAAAAGTATAAACGATACGTATGGTCATACCGTAGGGGATGAAGTGTTAAAAGCTTTCGCTCATCATATGCAGCTCAATATGGAGGAACAAGGCATGTGCTTTAGATATGGTGGAGAAGAGTTTATGATTATTTTGCCTTCAAGGAGTATTGATGAAGCGGTAGAACTTGCAGAAAGCTTGCGGGTTAAACAGGCCTTACAGGAAACTGCGTGTGGTAGACCTGTTACAATGTCCGCCGGAATTACTGCTTTTACACCAAATGTACAGAGCCCAAATCAATTGATAGAAATTGCAGATCATGCTCTGTATAAAGCAAAACAGTCAGGGAGAAATTGTTTATGTGTAGTACGGAATATGAGACAAATGATTATTAAATCATGAGTAAAAGCATGCTGGCATTCCACACTAGCATGCTTTTTTGTCGTCACTCTTGTTCAGAGATGGTTTGAAAAAGAGTTGTTGTTTCCTGCATTGGCAAAACATTTAACTCAGACAATAGAGTACGTTTAAAAGAAAGGTAAATTTTTATAGCCTCTGCTCGGTTCCCAATATTAGCATAGTGCTTGACTAATTGCTGGACAGCTTGATCGGAATATGGATTTAACTCTAAAGCTATAAGTAACGAATGCTCTAGGTTTTTGACATCCTGAACTAGTTCATAATAATGGGCTAGTTCTTTCAGTAATTGAGTAAATAGTTTATTCATCAAATTTGCTTTACTAGCAATCCACGGGTAGGCCATCGTAGTCATAAATTCTCCACGATAGTCTTGAAGAAGTGCTTCAGCCCCTTCAATATCCAATTTTCCGGTTTGTTCTTTTTTATTCAAAATCATCTCTAAATCATTAGCGTCACATTGAATATGGTCTAATGTTAAAATATAACACCCGTTCGTATAATCGATGACCTTTAAAAGGCCATATGCTGAAAGGGAGGAGCGAAGGTATGAGACGGTAGTATGCAGTTGAACCCTTGCTTTATTAAAATCAGTATAACTCCACAGATTATCAATAATAGTGTCACGGGGCACAGGGGTATTGAGATGTAAAAAAAGTAGTGCAAACAATTCTTTCGTTTTAATAGTCCGCCAATGGAGAGGTTTTCCTTCATAGGAAACAACAAATTCTCCGAAGCATTTTATTTTTAGCAATGGCTCTGAATGAAATAATGTTGGCGATGACGTTATTTTGGGCTGAAGAAGGTCCTCAATCCTTTGAATAGTCGTCGCTAAGCGAGATGTTGAAATAGGCTTTAACAGGTAATCAATGGAATGTAGTTCAAAGGCTTGAACAGCATAGTCTCGGTAGGCTGTAACAAAAACAATATAGATGCTCTCATTCCACGATTTTAATAGTTCGGCAATGTCTAATCCATTCATACTTGGCATTTCAACATCTAGAAATGCTACATGAAAGTCCAAGCTCGGCCCCTCTGTAAGGAGATCTTTTACAGATGTAAAAGTTTTAATAACCTCAATCCTATCAAATTTTAGCAAGTGTTTCTCCATACTAATAAGTGCTAAAGGCTCGTCGTCCATCAATATCGCCCGAATCAAAATAAAAAACACGACCTTTCATTTCAGTCTAGAGGTTATTAGATAGAGATATCTATCCTTTGTATGGATATGTTGGCATTTGCTACTGAGGTAATTGTTCAGTAATTGTATGTAGCAGACATATATAGCTTCCATGCATGTTGTAGCCGCGTTTACTTCACGATTTGAAAATATTTTTGGATGAATTCTCAATTTTTTATGTCATCTATTTCTTCTTTTTATGGCCCGTAAATAGTAAATATCTAATATAAAAAATACTAGTCTAAACGATGATTTTTTTCCATCTAATTGGACAATTTGCTAAAAAAATAATCGAAATTGTATAATTTTCCGTTTTTATAGTAATAATTCCTAATATCAGGCAGACAGTCCTGAGTTATTAATTTGTAAGCTTATTGTTGCTTGCATACTAGATTATTTGACTCTAGCGTGCTAACAGCAGACTTGCAAAAAATAATAAAATATTGGAGGTATTACTAAACATGAAGAAGAAAGCTTTAGCTTTAGCAGTAACATTGACCGTTGGTTTGAGCCTATATGCCAGTCCTTCCTCTGCGAAAGACAATTCCGGCAATATTCTATGGGCACTCCCTCAAATTTATAATTTAACCGTTGGGGAATTTCAACAATTGTCAGAAATGGATTCATTTTGGTTTTATCCAGAGCAAGATTTAGTGAAGGACACATCAAATACAGAAAAAACATTGGAAGATGAATATGTCATTAAAGGCGGTGACACATTATTTTCAATCGCACGTAAAAACGATATAACAGTAGATGAACTAAAAGCATGGAATAACCTTGGTACAGATTTGATTTTTGCTGGTGAATCTTTAGCTATAAAAGCTTCGGCAGCTAAACCAAAACCTAAAGCATCCGAAGCAGTTTCAACAAGGGTTGCTTCAACAGCAAAAACGAAACCTGCGAGCGCTCCATCAAGTGGATCTGGTAGAACGTTAACAATGCGTGCTACAGCCTATACTGCCTATTGTGAAGGATGCTCGGGAATTACAGCGAATGGAACGGATATTCGATCCAATCCAAATTTAAAGGTAATTGCGGTTGATCCTCGTATCATCCCGCTTGGCTCAAAGGTATGGGTAGAAGGATATGGTGAGGCGATTGCAGCTGACACGGGCGGAGCTATTAAAGGAAATAAAATCGATGTCTTTATTCCTACCGAGGGACAAGCTCTTCAATGGGGCGTCAAAACAGTGACCGTCAAAATTTTAGACTAAAACATGAAGGGATTTCTCATAGGAGAGATCCCTTTTGTGCATGTAACGACCTCGGTAAAATTAATAAAAAATGCATAAGTATTGATTAACTTGGAAACCATCAGAAATAGAGGAGGTATTTTTATGAAAAAAATTAGCTTAATTAGCCTTTCTTTATTAGTGTTAGTTGGTGGTTGTAGTTTCTTTGATAAGAAAGAAGAAAAAGTACAAGTCAATGCATCATCTCCCTTAACAGCTACTGCAAAAGTCATTGGTGCAAATAACGAAAGTTATGGGAACGCGTATTTTCAGGAAGAAGATAATGGTGTTATGATGACACTGGCATTATCAGGCCTACCACCAGGTACACATGGAATTCATATTCATGAAGTAGGGAAATGTGAGCCCCCTAAATTTGAATCGGCTGGTGCGCACTTTAATCCGACCAAAAAAGAGCATGGTAAGTTAAATCCAAATGGTTATCATTTAGGGGATTTACCTAATCTAGAGGTTGGTGACGATGGCAATGTCGATTTGAATTTCTTAGCAGAAGGGCTAACATTACAAAAAGATCAACCCAATTCGTTGTTAGACAGTGACGGAAGTTCAATTGTTATTCATGAATCAGCAGATGACTATAAAACAGACCCAGCAGGTAACTCTGGTGCAAGAATTGCTTGTGGCGTTATTCGATAGAAGAGAAACTGTATCCAATCATCATTGGATGCAGTTTTTTTAGTTTTCGTTATTTATAGGCTCCTTTTATACGGTTTTGAATTTAGAAATTATATGTTTTTATAGATAAAAAAGGTTAATTAAATAATAAACTATTTTTGAAAAATAATAGTATTTATCAATAATTATATAGTAAAAATTCAGAATTTACTATAAATTTATTGACATAATAATACTAAATTTGATAATTTTAAGTAGATTGTCTTTATTATTCTAAAGAGGGGGAAAGTACAATGAAGAAAAAACAATTTAAATGGTTGTTATTATTAAGTGCGTTTGCACTTATGATTTTAGCAGCATGTGGGACAGATGGCGGAAGTGACTCAAAGGATACGGACGAGAACGCTTCGGAGTCATCCGAAAAGCCCAAGTTTTTAAGTCTATTAACAGGTGGAACACAAGGTACTTATTATGCACTTGGCGGTACATTTGCTGACCTCATTACGAAAGAAACAGATATTAAAACAACGGCTGAGGTGTCTCAGGCATCTGCTGCCAATATGACTGCTTTGCAAGAGGGTAAAGGCGAAATTGCATTTGTTCAAACGGATATTGCTTACTATGCTACGGAAGGAAAGCTTATGTTCGATGGAAAGAAAATTGATACAATTTCAGCTTTAGGTGCCCTTTATCCTGAAACAGTACAATTAGTTACTACAGAAGCAACAGGCATTAAGACTTATGCGGATTTAAAAGGGAAAAAAGTGTCTGTAGGGGCACCTGGTTCTGGTACTTATGCGAATGCCGAGCAATTACTAGAGATTCATGGCTTAACGATGGATGATATTAAAGCTCAAAATTTAGATTTTGGGGAGTCGACAGATGGACTTCAATCAGGTCAAATTGATGCGGCATTTATTACAGCAGGTACACCAACAGGTGCGGTTGAGGCGTTAAATGCTACAACGAAAGTAAATATTGTTGGTGTAGATGCAGGTAAAGCGGATGAATTAATTGCTAAATATCCTTATTATGCAAAGGATACAGTAAAAGCTGGGACTTATGGAATTGCAGAAGATACAGAAACGGTTTCAGTTCTTGCTATGCTAGCAGTGAAAAAGGAACTACCAGAGGATGTTGTCTATACTATGACAAAAGCTATTTATGATAATACTGATAAGATTTCTCATGATAAAGGTAAATTTATAAAAGCTGAAACAGGTTTAGATGGTATTAGTATTGACATTCATCCAGGTGCTCAAAAATACTTTGATGAGAAAAAATAGTCTAAACTATCACTAAATATGAAGGGCTCGGATTGCGTAAAGCTTCGAGCCTTTTCCTACTATAAGGTGTGAGTATAGGCGAGTAGCTTTTAAAGTAGGGAGAAGGATAACATGCAACAGAGGAAACTTAGTATTGCAGTCGTTTTAGTAATCTTCTGCTTAATTAGTGTAGCTATTCTTCCATTTCAAAAGGTATTCACCTTTACAGAAACGCGCACGGTAAATCCGAGAGTGTACTACATACCAATTACTGAAAATGAAAAATTTCAAATTCGATATACCCATTCCATACATAATTCGGATGTATTCGAATCCTATCAACATGTAAAGGGAAATCGTATTCAGATGTTAGAGATGGAATATGAAGATTTAGCAATAGGTATGCCAGGGTATGCCGAGGAGGGCCAAACATTTATAGAAAGAGACGGCAAATATGTTCTTCAATTTGCTGATCATCGAGTCGTTGACAATTTTACTATTTTAATTGGCGATTTGGATTTAGATTTGGTATTCAACTATGAAGGCGTGGAATATGATTTAAAAAAAGACTTACAAAGGGGAAAATCCTATTTATTTGAAATAAGGCAATTATCGCTTTATGAACAGTGGAAAGGAGTAAGGATGAGATGACAACACAGGAAAAAGCAAAGAAAGAAAGAGTAGAAGAATTCGAGCAAATTTCTGCTGAAGAGCAACAAGCTATACTTGAAAAATATGATATTGAATCCAACGTAAGAACTGTAACAGGTATTATGAGGCACGTCATTTTCTATGGTCTTTTAGCATTCTCTTTGTTTCAACTTTATACAGCTATTTTCGGGCAATTCCCAGCACAAATACAACGTACCATCCATTTAGGCTTTGGTTTAACACTTATTTTTCTACTATTTCCTGCTCGTAAAAAAGCACCAAAGCACAAAATTGCGTGGTTTGATTATTTATTGGCTTTGCTTTCAATAGGGGTAGGGTCGTACTGGTCTATGAACTATACTGAGCTTGTGAATCGCAATGGCTCCATAACACAAATGGATTTTATTGTAGGTCTTATTGCTGTTGTATTAGTGCTTGAGGCCGCTCGTCGCGCTGTCGGGCTCCCAATTACGATTATTGCAGCATGTTTTTTAATCTATGCTTATTATGGTCCATATTTTCCTGCATTTATGGCACATAGAGGGCAGGATTTAGAGAGTATTGTAAACCTTATGTATTTTACAACAGATGGAATATTCGGCACACCAATTAGTGTGTCAGCCACTTTTATATTTGTATTTTTACTCTTTGGAGCCTTTCTAGTGAAAACAGGAGTAGGTCAGTATTTTAATGATCTAGCCGTTTCATTGGCAGGTAAATTAATAGGCGGCCCAGCAAAAGTAGCAGTCTTTTCTAGTGCTCTACAAGGTACCATTTCGGGTAGCTCTGTAGCCAATGTCGTAACATCAGGCTCCTATACGATTCCGATGATGAAAAAACTAGGCTATCGTAAAGAATTTGCAGGTGCAGTTGAAGCGGCAGCATCAACTGGTGGTCAGCTAATGCCGCCAATTATGGGGGCAGCGGCTTTCCTAATGGTAGAGTTTATTGGTCGTGGCATTACGTATTGGGATATAGCAAAGGCGGCAGCTATCCCAGCTCTTCTATACTTTACAGGTATTTGGATTATGACGCACTTTGAAGCAAAACGAGTTGGTTTAAAAGGTCTTAGAGACGATCAAATGCCTAATCGAAAGGAAGTATTTAAGAGAATCTATCTTTTATTACCAATTATTGCGATTATCGTACTAATGTTAACGGGGACACCTGTTATGCATGCTGCATTATATGGAATCATTATTTCCATAGGGGTTGCTATGTTTAATAAGGATACACGGCTTAAACCGATGGACGTGATAGGGGCATTGGTGGAAGGTGCTCGTACTGCGTTAGGGGTAGTGGCAGCAACAGCTTGTGCAGGGATTATTGTAGGGGTTGTTGTAAAAACAGGACTTGGTTTAAGTCTAGCCAATAGTTTAGTAGCTTTGGCTGGTGGTAGTATTATTTTGACATTAATTTTTGTGATGATTGCTTCCCTTATACTTGGTATGGGTGCACCAACTACCGCAAATTATGTGATTACTTCGACAATCGCAGCTCCAGCGATTGTAGCATTATTATCGCCGAATACACCGCAAGAGTTAGTACCATTAGTTGTATTACTATCGGCTCACTTCTTTGTGTTCTATTTTGGTATTATTGCAGACATTACACCACCTGTAGCATTAGCCGCTTTTGCAGCATCAGGTATTTCAGGTGGCGATCCTATTAAAACAGGTGTGAATTCAGCAAAGCTTGCTATTGCGGCATTTATTATACCGTATATGATTGTCTTTTCACCTTCTTTACTAATGATTGATACGACAGTACCACAAATAATATGGGTTGTATTTACTGCGATTACAGGAATGGTTGCCATCGGTTCGGGTGTTATTGGGTATTGGTACCGTAAACTGTACTGGTTTGAAAGAATAATTGTTTTAGTTGCTGGTTTATTACTTATTTATCCTGAGAAGTTCTCGGATTGGGTAGGTTTAGGCATCTTCATTGTCATGTTTGTGATTCAAGTATTATCTCATAAAAAGGGCAGTCACAATGATCCTACAAATGACAAAACGGGTGTGACTATATCGTAAATTTTTGATGTAATACAATAGTAGTCTGCTCTATTAATAGCTGGCCCACTGTTTCGGTCAGGTGTTAATAGGCAGACTTTTTATTATTTGTAATTAAAAGGAAGTGTTTGCATCTTAATTGTTCTAAAATTGAGATCGATTTTATATTTATAATGCATAATGAGTATAATTTATTGCATTTTATCGAAGTACTATTGTATAATTCTTTTATCAGAAAATTCAATTAAATAAAAGAGAGGTGATACAATGGGTAAATTGTTAAATTCAAAATTTGAGACATACTTAATGGATCAAGAATTTGACCGTAAGGAAGAGGAAGAAAGAAATGAGGAGTCATTAGCAATCGTGCAATATGAGGAATATCCAGAAGGATTTTTTACAAGTTTATAATAAATACTTGATGGGCTATGTTGAAGAGATAATGACTTTTAACATAGTCCATTTTTTTGTGTCCTTGCAATAGGAAGTGGCATATAAATTTATTAAGCCATTTCATATTAATAGGTCTTACTGCGTATATACTTTTATAAAATAGATTCATGTATAATGAGAAACAAAAATGCGTATAGAGGTGTCATTATGTCAAAAGCTATAACATTAGAAGAAACAATGTATCAATGGTTTGAACATTTTCACAAATACCCTGAAGTGAGCTGGAAGGAGTTCGAGACGACAAAAAAATTAGCGTCAATCTTAGATGAATTGAATGTTTCTTATCACTTGCTTGGGGATGTACCTGGATTAATTGCAGAAATTGGAGCAGGTGAAGAGGTTGTTGCGGTCCGTGCTGATATCGATGCTTTATGGCAAGAAGTGGATGGGAAATGGCAGGCGAATCATTCTTGTGGTCATGATGCGAATATGACTATGGTGCTTGGGGCATTATTACTACTTAAAGATCAACCATTGCAACATCGCGTCCGTTTTATTTTCCAGCCTGCCGAGGAATTAGGGAATGGTGCAGTTGCTGCTTTTGATCGAGGAGCTGTTGATGGGGTATCACATTTATTTGGTGTACATTTAAGACCTATTGAAGAGCTACCGCTTGGGAAAGTTTCACCAGCTATTCATCATGGTGCGGCCTATTTCCTAGATGGGACTATTCAGGGAATTGACGCTCATGGGGCGAGACCACACCAAGGGAAAAATGCTATTGATGTCATTATGGCTGTTCAACAAATGTTAAACAGTATTCATCTATCACCTTTTGAGCCACATTCTGCAAAGTTAACAAAAATTATAGCGGATGGCGGTAGTACAAATATTATTCCAGGGAATGCTAGTTTCTCGATGGACATTCGAGCACAGCATAATCAACAACTTGAATTACTTCGTAACAAAATTGAGTCTGGCTTAAAATCAATTCAGCAACAATTTGAAATTGAAATGGATTGGAAGTGGTTTGATTTCACACCAGGCGCGGAGGTTTCAACAATTGCTGCAAAAATGGCGAAAGAAGCAATTGTTCAAGCATTGGGCGAGGAATATTTAGCAGATGAAATAACAACTCCAGGCAGTGATGATTTTCATTTTTATACCGTGAAGAAGCCAGAATTAAAAGCGGCCATGATTGGAATTGGGGCGAACTTAACACCAGGATTACACCACCCTAAAATGACATTTGATCGTAGTGCATTAATCGATGCTGCCAAAGTACTTGCCTGCGTATTAGAAAAAAAACCTGAATAAAAAAATATTTTTTTAGCTATATGAAAAATGCAATAATTTTTTCATATAGCTTTTTTTGCATGAACATTTCTTGAAATGCATGGATATTCAAGGGTTTGGGGAGCTTTTTATTGCTACTTGAAAGCGTTTTATTGCCCTAAAACAAAGGGATTTGCTAGAGAAGCATAATTTTTTTGCGTTGACTTTTAATTTTTTGAATATTAAGCTAAAAAACGTAAAAAATTATTTGCGTCGTTGAAAAACCAAAAAGGGATTTGGTGCAAAAAAAGGGGATGGAAAAATGAAAAAGGATATAAATGCGGGCTGGGCACTACTAACTTTTGCAATTATGATTATTACAATGTTGATTACAGTAGTTGTTTTAGAGCAAAGTCCTCACGTACCTCTTCTTGTCGGCACAACTGTAGCAGCAATTGTTGCCAAAATGCATGGATACAAATGGTCGGAAATTGAGGAAATGATGTATAAGGGGATACGCTTGGCATTACCTGCCATTGTCATTATTATTTTAGTAGGTTTGACAATTGGAGCATGGATTGGCGGCGGGGTCGTAGCAACGATGATTTTCTATGGCTTAAAACTAATATCTCCAGCGTGGTTTTTAGTGACAATTATGATATTATGCTCGATCGTGTCATTAGCTATTGGTAGTTCGTGGTCGACGATGGCGACAATCGGTGTCGCAGGCATGGGTATTGGTTTAAGTATGGGTATTCCAGCGGCTATGATTGCCGGTGCGGTTATTTCAGGTTCTTACTTTGGAGATAAAATGTCACCTTTATCAGATACTACGAATCTGGCAGCTGGTTTAACAGGTACAAATTTATTTGAACATATTAAGCATATGCTTTATACAACGATTCCAGCGTTAATTATTTCACTTGTTGTTTTCGGATTTTTGGGCAGAAAATTTGCAGATGTTTCGATGAAATCGGAAGAAATTTTAACAACGTTAAAAGTGATGGAAGAAAGCTTTGTTATTTCTCCTTTACTATTACTTGTACCAGTGGGTGTTATTGTTTTAGTAGCTAAGAAAGTACCAGCAATTCCAGCTTTAATTATTGGGATTGTATCAGGTTTCTTACTACAAATTTTTGTACAAGGCGGTTCGGCTGCAAGTGCTGTACAAGCATTACAAGCTGGATTTGAAATCTCGACAGGTAATCACATGGTTGATGATTTATTTAACCGTGGTGGTTTAGATTCTATGATGAATACGGTTTCAATGACCATTGTGGCGATGACTTTTGGTGGTATTTTAGAGTATTCAGGGATGTTGAAAGCTCTTATGAATGTAATCATGAAGTTTGCTAAATCTACGGGGAGTCTTATTGCTTCAACAATTGCAGCGTGTGTCACAACGAATGCGACATGTTCAGAGCAATACATTTCAATTGTAGTCCCTTCACGGATGTTTGCAGGTGTTTATCAGCAACGAGGCCTACATTCTAAAAATCTATCTCGTGCTTTAGAAGATGGGGGAACATTAACATCTGTTTTCTTCCCATGGAATACTTGTGGTGTGTTTATTTTAGCGACATTGGGTGTAGGCGCTATGGAGTATGCACCATATGCCATTCTTAATTTCATGGTACCTATTATTTCCATTATCTATGGATATATTGGTTTTGCTATTGTTAAATTAACGCCAGAAGAAATGGCGGAAGCAGAGAAACGTAAAAAAGAACAAGAAATGGAAAACACTGATAATATGGTCATGGTTGATTAATCATATGAATTCTCGTAGATGCGTAGCATTTACGAGAATTCCTTTTATATAATTGATTAATAGGTGGCGAAATTTAATTCATAAATGGTGCGAGGTCGACCCTGTTGATGTGTCATTTCTTCGCCAACGACCTTAGCATAACCTTGATCTACTAATTTTTTTATAATACGTTCAGTTGTACGTCTAGTAACCTGTAGGTATTCTGAAAGATTCTGCGATGTAAATTGTGCGGATTGCCTTTCATGACTAAAATTGATGATTTTAGAAATATTTAATGGACTTAAGCTTGTGAGTTTGGCCATTTGTAAAACATAAGGATCATCAGTTTTTAAAGATAATCTACCTTCTGATTTGGGAAAGGGACCTAAAAGGTTTTTATGTTCATCTAGAATATAAATTTCAAATGGTTTCGAAAATGTTAAAGCATGCTGAGCATTTTGAGTGGCTTCTAACATGGAATGCCCATACCCGAAGGCTAGTTTAAATGGTATTTCAATTTGTTTAATAAGCTCTTTTAAAGCTTCCTTTACAAGTGCATTTTGTAAATGGCCAGCAGTTGTATAAAGCTCAAAGGTTTGTGATGAAATTTGTTTATATGTTGAAAAGGTAGCCTTCGCAATTTGATTTACAATAGCTGAATCAATGGAGGAATCAGTAGGGAATTCTAAAAACCCAACTACGGCCTTAAATGATTCGGATTTTGTTAAAAGTGATTTTGATTTGGTTTCTTCGAGACATTGAATAATAGAATTGGTGGCATCTATCATGCGCATGGCAGGAATTTGATGTGCTTGTAATGTATCAAAAACACTGTGGATACTTGTAATCACGAAATCTATGCTTTTGGTATTCCACAACGCAATGTGACGCTTTAGAATATGTTCTGTTGGTTCTGTAATAGAAATATGTTGAATATGTGGCTTCGGCCCCTTATAGTCAATTTCTGTTAAAACACTATCTACAAATGCTGGATTCATTACATCAATTGAAATTCTATTGATCGGTATAGCATGTTTAGCTACTAGGGATAACAGAGTTGTAGAGATAGTTGTTTCATCTTGTTTTATATAATTCCAAGGTATTGGTATTTCCGGTAGGAGAGATTGAGCATGTAAAAAGGGTAATGTACCACCGAATAAAAGAGCATCACAAGGTTTGATTTGTTTCATTAAAATTGGCGCCTCAGAGGGGTGATTGTATAGATAAAATTCTAATTGAATATTGTCTATATTTTGTGCGATACTAATAATACGCTTCATAAATGCTTTAGAACAAATAATCGCTATTTTCGTAGACATGGGCATCGTTCCTTCTCTATTTTTTTAAATATTTAGCGACGTATTAGCGACGTATATAACGACAAAGGGGACTGATTATTATGAAAATCCAACAAGTAGAAATTTATGCTATACATTTACCGCTAATTGATCCATTTATCATTAGTTATGCTACATATGATACAATGCCTTCTATTATTTTAAAAGTAACAACTGATACTGGTATTGTAGGTTATGGTGAAGCGGTTCCTGATGAACATGTAACGGGTGAAACATGGGAAAGTACATATGCTTTGCTTCAGCATCATCTTGCACCTGCTGTTATTGGTGAAGATCCAATGGCCTTTGAAAAATTGCACGATAAAATGAATAAGGTTGTAAAAGATGTTCCAGCAGCAAAGGCAGCTATTGATATTGCTTGCTTTGATATTGCTGGGAAAGCATTGGGGGTTCCGGTATATCAGCTTTTAGGTGGGCGTTATCATGAGAAATTCCCTATTACACATGTGTTAAGTATTGGAACGCCCGAGGCAATGGCTGAAGAGGCTGCGAAGCGTGTAGAGATGGGGTATCGTTCCTTTAAAATGAAGGTAGGTACAGAGGTAATCCGTGATGTTGCTCGTATTAAAGCAGTAAGACAGCAAGTAGGCGAAGATATCGCCATCCGAGTAGATGTCAATCAAGGGTGGGGAAATGCTGCAACGACATTACAGGGCTTACGTGCGATGAAGGATTTAAATATTGATTGGTTAGAGCAACCCGTTGATAGTGAAGATATCGATGGAAT
This sequence comes from Lysinibacillus sp. GW247-5R2A, assembly GCF_059424475.1. Taxonomy (NCBI): domain Bacteria; kingdom Bacillati; phylum Bacillota; class Bacilli; order Caryophanales; family Bacillaceae; genus Lysinibacillus; species Lysinibacillus sp. GW247-5R2A. Next base: position 100,224 of record NZ_JBWKZL010000012.1, read on the forward strand.
GGTGGAGATTAAGTCAAAATCAGATGTACCTCTAATGATTGATGAAGGGATTCGCGGCGTACGTGAAATGCGTGAAATTATCGCCAAACGTGCTGCAGATAAAGTAAATATAAAATTAATGAAATGTGGAGGCATCTATCCTGCAATGAAGCTAGCAGTTATGGCAGAAATGGCAGGTATTGAATGTCAAGTTGGTTCCATGGTAGAGTCTTCTGTTGGCTCTGCGGCAGGTTTCCATGTAGCATTTTCTAAAAAAATTATGACAAGTGTTGAATTGACAGGGCCATTGAAGTTCTCAAAAGATGTGGGTAATCTTCATTATGATGTTCCATTTATCTGTTTAAATGAACAACCGGGTCTCGGTATTGATGTAGACGAGGCTGTTATGAAGGAATTGTGTAAGTTTTCAACTGTTGTCACAGCCTAAGGAGGCGAAACATGGAAAAAATATATGAAGGTATGCTAGGGGAGACTCCATACTTTGTCACACAGTTAGCAATTCAACATTTACAACAAATCGAGGACTTGCAGGTGGAGGTTTATGAAGCTTTAGCTGATAAAAGCATCTTACAGCCATTGAGCACCGAGGAATTCGAATATATTCTAAATGGACAAGGTATGATGATAGGCGCCTATGCAGGTGAGAAATTGATTGCCTTCCGTGCCCTATTAAATCCTCCTATTGATGAGGAACATCTTGGGTATGATTGTGGAATTCCTGAGAGTGAATTTAATCGAGTTTTATATCAGGAGATTTCTAATGTTTCACCAAAGTACCGTGGCTATGGCTTACAAAAAACATTAGCGACAATAGTGATGAGTAACATCGATGTGGAAAAATACGATTATGTATGTTCAACAGTCAAGCCATTTAATATTCCGAGCTTAAAGGATAAGTTTGCTCAAGACCTCGTTATTAAAGGACTAAAAATTAAATATGTAGACAAACTACGTTATATATTCTTGAAGGATTTACGTCAAGAGCTCCCTTTATTGACAGAAAAACAAGTAATCAACATGAAAGATACAGCGGCTCAACAGCAGCTTTTGAAGCAAGGCTTTCTTGGCACGTCTATGTATGCGGAAAATAATGATTGGTTTGTAGTATACGAAAAATAACATACAAAGCCTTAGCCTTCACATGTATTTGTGGAAGCTAAGGCTTTTTTGTCTTGCTATGATTTCTTCATTGGGCAAAATCCGCAAGCCATTAATCCCGGTATATCTTTCGAAAAACAACATGATTTACGGACAGGGACATGGACTAAATTTGTTGGACTTAGACCCCCTGTATATTGTGCCCACCAAGATTTATTAGAGAAACGGGCCCATGTTTTAGGGTCCTCCAATATTTCTATATCGTCCATAGCTTGATCGGCTAAGCCAGGGTTCGATAGTAAGATATGATAATGCCATAGTAAATAGCCAAAGAAATTTTCCCATATAGTAAGAGGGGAGATAGAAGTTACTTTGCGAAGTTGTTGAACAATCACATGACCATCGTATAGAATTTTTTCAATAACCGCCTGACGTTCATTCTCCTCAACATAGCGCCAATCATTAGGATTAACAAACATAGCGACTGTAAAGCTGTTGAATTCCTTAGCAGCATCGAAGCGTAATTCAATTGGCTTTCCATCCCACACCTCGTCATAAGCGGCGAGCATATAGAGCTGCATAGCAAAAAACATCCCATAGCGGCGTGCGAAGTGAGAAATCGCAGCAGTTTCCGTAGCGGCGTCCGTAATACCCATCATGAGATTTAAAAAATCAGGATGGTAAAAGTCTTTATGTATATCAGCTAAAGTAAATAACGTTCGCTTTGGTTCCGTTGTGTAAATACTATAGGAGTTTAATTGTTGAACTTGATCCATCGTTAAAGCTGGCATGATGATCCCCTTTTCTTAAGAGCTTTCGTAATTCAATTATAAAGTAATCAATTTTGCTTCACAAATGGAATGTCATATAGTAAAATTTATTAAACATATAAGAAAGGTGGGTTTTAAAGTGTCATTGCCTCATGCAATTCCAAGACCACTGGTACGACTTAATCAATGGACGATACTATTAAGCGTGATCACGACATGGGTTACAGGAATTATGTGGATTTTAGCCATCCCATTGGTTGCAAATTTATGGGGTGTCTTCTTTAACTATAACCCTATTATTCGGTTTGGGAGGTTGTTTCTCAAAAAAGCTCCATCTACCTATATACCAGAGGATGCACAGCAACAAAAATTTAATGCGAGTATAGCTAGCTTTTGTTTAACGGGTGGCTTGTTAGGCTATCTATTAAATTGGCAGGTAATAGGTCATTTCTTTACGGCAATGGTAGCAATAGCTTCTTCCATTGCTATAGCAGGTTTTTGTATAGGTTGCTTTTTACATTTTCAACTGAAGCAATGGCAGTACCGCCGTTCGTTAAAAAAATCTTTTTAAAAAATTATTAGATTAATGTTGACAATTTAATTGATAATGATTATCATTATCGTATAAAGATTATTCCTCCACTACAATACAGTGTAGAGAGGATGAACTTTAGCTACTTTTCTCCAGAAGTTTGCTAGTTCATGATTACGCTCCTAAAACCCCCCTCATTTTTTGGGAACGTGAAAATCTCAGACGACTCTTTCTATTATAGAATGGAGTCGTCTTTTTTTGAATTTATCTGTAGGGCAGAGGTTTCAATTTTCATACAGCCAAGAAAAAACAGCCCATCAAATGAGCTGTTAGGAGGAAGGCGTTTGTTGAACAGTACTTTTTCTCCCAAGAATCATTGTGTAATAACTGTGCAGTAGCATTCCGACAATAATGACGCCTAGACCTGCCAGGGCAATCGAGTTAGGGAATGGAATACCTAATAATATTACCTCACCAATAATGACAAAAAGAATTTCTGTTGACTGTGTCGCTTCAACCGCTGCTAGTTTGCCCTGATGATCTTTTACACGATCTGTTGCAATGAAAAATAAAATAGTTGCTATGACGCCTGAACTAATACCCACAAGTAATGATTGGAATAACTGGCCTGTTGAAGGTAGGCCAACTGTGAACAGGGCATAAATAGCCATGATAATCCATGCTGGCATCGAAGCGATTGTCATACCAAGAACACGTTGGAAGGTATCGATACGCCCTCCACAGACGTCCATCATTTTACGATTGCCGAGAGGGTAAGCAAATGCAGCGACGATGACAGGCAAAATCCCTAGCATTAAACTTTTAAATGAAACCGATTGTGCCTGAGGTATTTGGATTAGTAAAATACCTACTAAAATGACACATGAGATTAGAAGAGAAATAAACGGTATTTTTTGACGCACTTTTTTTCCAGCAATAACTGTCATAAAGAGTGGAGCTAATAATACGCCAGCAACAATGGTAAATTGCCAAGTGCCAGAAACCAACCAGCCTGGGCCAAATGCAGCGGCATAGGTTAACGGTGCATAGAATAAGACAAATCCTACAAAGCTCCAAAGAAGCCAAGCTGTAGGCTGTGCTTTTATCTCATTAGATAATTGTGAAAAGCCTCTGCGATAAAACACAATGATAAGTAAAAAAGGTAGCATGAAAAAATAGCGTAATGACGCGCTCCATAGCCAGCTACCACCTTGCATTTCCATGGCATGATTTAAAATAAATGTTACAGCAAAAAAAAGGGAAGCTACTATGCCTATAGCAATTTCTTTCATTATGATCACCTCGATTTGAGTTCATCACTCAAATTCTTTATGTAATTAGAATATTCAGTAATTAATATAGAAAAAATGACGAAGAAAGGAAAGAACCTTTCTCCGTTACATTTCAAGTCCCTTAAAGAACTACTTTGGCACAAGATAAACTATTCTGCACGTTGTTCAAATAGCTGAACGATTTCAATGATGACTTGTGTTGCCTTTTCCATTGTTTCAGCAGATACATATTCAAATTTACCATGCATATTTTCGCCGCCAGCAAAAATATTTGGTGTTGGTAAGCCCATATAAGATAATTGTGAGCCGTCAGTACCACCACGTATAGGTAGGGTATTTGGTGTAATATCTAATTTTTCCATAGCCTCACGAGCGATGTCCACAATTTCTTTTACAGGTTCGATTTTTTCGCCCATATTATAGTATTGATCCTCGATAGTAATGCTTAAAGCATTTTCACCAAATTGCGCTTGAATTTTGGCTGCAGCATCTTGCATTAACTGTTTTTTCTCTTCGAATTTTTGACGATCATGGTCACGAACGATATACGATAGCTCTGCATGCTCGATAGCCCCTTTAAAGCCCATTAAATGAATGAAACCTTCATAACCTTCAGTCTTTTCAGGAACCGCCTCTGTAGGCATTTCATTTTGGAAGGCAATAGCCATTGTAATGGCATTGACCATTTTATTTTTTGCAGATCCAGGATGGACGCTTGTTCCTTTTGTGACTACCTTTACGCCAGCAGCATTGAAGCTTTCGTATTGTAGCTCACCCAATGGTCCGCCATCCATTGTATAGGCATAGTCTGCTCCAAATGCAGCCACATCAAATTTATGTGGGCCACGGCCGATTTCCTCATCAGGTGTAAACGCCACGCGTAATTTACCATGCTTAATACTTGGGTTTTGGATTAGGTATTCCATAGCTGTTATAATTTCAGCAATACCAGCCTTATCATCTGCTCCTAACAATGTCGTACCATCTGTCGTTATAAGTGTTTGACCAATGTAATTTTGAAGCTCAGGGAAATCAGTTGGTGACATCACTAAGTTTTCGTTTAGCTGAATATTTCCACCATCATAATTATCTAAGCGCTGCGGATTAACATTTGTTCCCGTAAAATCCGTAGTTGTGTCCACGTGTGCTAAAAAGCCGATAGTTGGAATGTCTTTGTCTGTATTTGCTTCTAATGTCGCAAATAAATAGCCATTTTCATCTAATGTAATGTCTGTTAAGCCTACAGTAGCAAGTTCTTCTTTCAAAACGTGTAACAGATCAAATTGTTTTGGTGTAGAAGGAGTAGTTTCGCTAGTGAAATCTGATTGTGTATCAATTTTTGCATAACGTATTAATCGCTCAATTACTTGTTCTTTCATAAGTATGGCCCCCTAATGTGTATGTGTAATTATTGTAACACTTTACTTCGGATTTCGGAATATTGAAGAATACTTAAAGCTATGAGTAATTGAGCGCCATAATAAGTCAGCATAATGACTTCATGTGAAAAAGCTAATGGCATTACAAATTTATTAATAGATAAATAGGAATCTGAGGCGATAAATAACAAAGCACCTATTGTTGCGAATTTAGAGCCAGTTTTAATTGCTGTCCATCCCATCGTTAAAATGACTGCAATATAGGCGATCACTGCAATAGCTAAAATCGTTTCACCAGCTTTGAAAACGGATCCTGCAATCCAAATGGCCATTCCTGCTCCGTACAGTAATAAGACTATTTTTGCCCATAATGGCACTGGTCGCTCGTTTGCAGATGAGAAGGCAAAAATATAAAAGATATGGCCGATTAGAAAACTAGTTAGCCCAATTAAAAACCATTGCAAAGTATAGTCGCCAATCATACAAAATACTAGTCCTATAATAATCAATAGTTGATATTTTTTTATATGTACTGGTTTCTGAATGGCCGCTAAAATAATCATCAACAACATCGGGATGACCTTAAAGATTAGTTGTAAGCTTTCTGGAATATGCGAAAAAAGAAAAATGTAATACAAACCAAATAAAATAATGAAAGCAATTAATAATTTTTTAAACACTATTTTCAGCTCCTTTTCTATTATGAAATTCTTTCTTTATGATAGAATTCCTTTATTTAACTAAGCAGCAAGCATTTTTTTATCTGATAGTGAAGAGCGGTGACTCACCTCTTTAGTAACGAGTCGACAGGGAGAGTGAATCTAAACGATATTGGAATAAAGGATATGCAAAATAATACGTCCTTTGGATATTCCGGTGGTCCAACATTTTGATGGCGAAAATCACCATCAGATGTTATAGACTTTAAAGACACCGACATGTAATTTAATATACCTTATGTATGAAACTTTTTTAGTATGTAACCGTAAATAAGAAGACAGAAAGCTTTAAGAGAGGATGAACCAAATGACTAAGCTACTAATAGCTTCTGCAGTCATTGCATTAATCGCGAGTGTGTTAGTAACACCGCTTATTACGAAGAAGCGAGAAGATGGAAAATCTAGAAAGGTGATTGGATACTTTTTTATTGGTGTCTTTGTGCTAGGGTTTTTAGCAACAGGAATCACTTTGTATGTAACAAAAATTGACGTCAATTGGCTTGTTTTCTGGCCAGCTATTATCTTATTAACGTTAATTGGTGCAATGCTTGCAAGTGGCGTTGAACGAAAAATAAAAGGTGTTTTATTTTTAGCGAGCCTAGGTGTTGCAGTCTATGTTCTATCAGCACCATTATGGAATGCGAATGAGAAATTTAAGTCTTCAGAAATGAAGGAAGAAGTGGAGCTAAAGCCGTTTGATGAGACACAGACACCTGCAAGTGTTCCACCAAAATTTGCTCGTAATAAAATGAAAAAGGCATTCGGGCAAGTACCGAATACAAGCTATTATGAATTAGGTCGTTTACAAATTCAAAAAGTAAAAGGTGAATATGTTTATATCGCACCAGTTGAATTTTCGGGGTTCTTTAAATGGATGAATGGTGATACGACACCTGGTTACTTTATTATGAGTGCTACAGATTCAGCAGATAATCCTAAATTTGTAAAAGAGGAAATGAAATATGTTCCTTCAGCCTATTTAAATACCAATTTAGAACGTCATATTCGTTTACAACATCCATTCCTTATATTCTACGGAGATGTACAACTTGAAGTAGATGATGAAGGGAAGCCTTATTACATTCGCTCATATGGTGAATTTATTTCTGGGCGTAATGGCTTTGATGTAAAAGGTATTGTCTTGGTCGATGCACTTACAGGGAAGTCAGAAGTAGTTAAGCTTGATGCTATACCTGAATTTATTGATGGTGCAGTTTCACCAGAGACAGTAAGCTTACAGAACAGTTATTTCGGTAATTATGTTCATGGTTTTTGGAACAGTATGTTTGGTAAGAAAGATGTGAAAATTCCTTCGGACGAAGGTACAGAATCGAATGTCAGTCCTATTTTTGATGAAAAAGGCGATATGTATTACTTTACCGATTTTACAAGTCCTAAAGAAGGCGTAGATTCCATGTTAGGCTATTCCTTAACGAATGCAAGAACAGGGGAAGCAACCTATTACACAGGTAATCTAGATTCAAGCTATATGGACTCACAGGGGAATTTGCAAATTATCGAGAAAAAATTTATTGAGAAAAAATGGGCTGGTGAGATGCCTGTATTATATAATTTTTATGGAGAAGCTAGCTGGCTGACAGCGGTGCTTGATTCAAATGGATTTTTACAAAACTATTTCATTGTTTCAGCAGCCAATCCTGAAATTTCTGTCTACGCTACCACTCCAAGAGAAGCACTGAAGCTGTATAAAACTGCTTTAAGTCGTGGAGGAAATACGGTAGATGGTAGTTCAAATGCAGAAGAGAAACAGGCTAGCGGAAAAGTTGTCCGCGTTTACAAGGAACGACTTGGTGATTTTACGACGATTTCTTTCTTATTAAGCAATGGTGAAAATTACTTAGTAAGTGCCGAAACAGAACCTTTAGCTATTTATTTACAAGAAGGGGACGAGGTTATTATCAAATATGGAGACACAGGGGAGCAATTCCTGCCAGTCCGTTCTTTAATTATTAAAGGCTTACAATAAAAAAGCAAAAGACGATCTTGTTCGTATATCAAGATCGTCTTTTTTATGTGCCTTCGTTTTCAATAAAGCTGAGCATTTTTTCTCTATGGTTTATAAAGAGTGTTTTTGCATGATCGTTTAATGTGAAAGTGTCTTGTAAGTATCCTTTTAGCAATTTTTCCTCGTAGGCAAAAGACTGGTTGTCCTCATGTTCTAAAATATAGGATAGTAGAAGAGCATGTAATACTAACACTTCTAAATTTTGAGTATTAGTAATAAATTTTAGATTGAGGATAGAGGTATGGGCAACAAATTGATTGACATAATCTATCGCATATTTAAAAACAGCTATATCTGTTTCATGCTCAAGTCGTTTTCTTAGTTGAGTGCAAGCGGCATTTAGTTCTTCAATTTTTAAAAATAAACCTCTTACACTTCTCTTATGTTGTTGTTCTAAGGTACGAGCAAGATGTTTATTGATATAGGACATTGCTTGTATAACTCCCTTCGTAAATAAGTAATCATTTACTAATATGAATGGAATTGTTTGAAAATGGAAGAGTCTTTTCGTTTAATTTATTATTGTACTTACTAGATATATCGAGACATAATGACTAGAGTTTATACAAATAGGTAACGAAATTATGAAAAAAATGGGGTTATTATCATTCGATAGTAACCCCATTTTAGAAAAAAGTTGTTTATTTCCAGTTAAATCCTTTCGTAGCTAAAAAATCTTTTATATGAGGACGTCGTTGCTCAATTAAAAAATCAGCCATTTGCTTTGTCCAATTATCGATTTTTCTGTTAGATGATCGACTATTATAATAGGCTTCCATTGTCTCATTATATGCTGGTAAAAGGTCATCATACTTCTCGGCATTGTATTCATTTTCATGTAATACGGCAGACACAGGCAAACGTGGTTTTACCTCATTACGACGAACAGGTACGCCAATTGTTAGACCGAACAACGGGAAAACGTGATCAGGTAAATTAAATAAATCGCTTATTTCTGAAGGGTTATTGCGCACTCCTCCAATATAGCAAATGCCATATCCCATTGATTCTGCTGCAATAACAAAGTTTTGTGCAAACAATGATACATCAGCAACTCCAACAAGGACATTTTCGGCTGAATCTGCCACGATATCTACTCCCTCTAACTTACCTGCCGCTTGTAGGCGTTTGAAATCAACGCAAAAAACAAAGGCACCACCAGAAGTTTCATACTGACGTGGATTCCCAGAGAGTAATCCTAATTTCTCTTTTTTGTCTGCATCTGTTACCCATATAACACTATAGGCTTGCACAAAATGTGACGTGGCAGCCATTTGGGCTGTTGCGATTAATTCTTCAATAATTTCTTTTGAAATCGGATTTCCATCATAGATTCTTACTGAAGAATGGTTTCGTAATAATTCTTTAACCATTTGTCTACTCTCCTTTGTCACTTATATATCAAGAGCATAGCACGCTTTCCAATCAAAATCGATTAAAGAGGGGGAGATAATTATATTTAAATAGTTTGGAAATGTAGAAATTATCTCGGAAAGTTAAATATTTCATTTGATATAGATTAAATATTCTAAATAGTATAAAATTATATAATCGGCTGTTTATTTGGTTGTGCTACCAAAAATTAGATTATTCTTATGCAGAAGAGGAGTGGGGTTAGCTCTTTTAATTAAGGATAAAGCCTCCTGCCTATTTGTTTGAAGCAGAGGTAATTTTGATGACAGAGATAATGGAACCAAATACTAGTTGAACAAAAATAAAGTGGGGATGGAGGAATAAGGAATGGAAGAAAAGTTAGCGAAAAAGCTTCGTCATGAGCAATTACGGGGCAAGGTTGTAACAGCAGAAGAAGCAGCATCTTGGATTAAGGATGGCATGGTATTAGGGATGAGCGGTTTCACTCGTGCTGGGGATGTAAAAGTTGTACCTCTTGCGCTTGTAGAGAAAGCTAAAAAAGAGAGCTTCCAGGTAGATATATATACAGGAGCATCTCTTGGTCCTGAGGTAGACCAATACCTAGCGGAGGCTGGCGTTATTCGCAAGCGAGGACCTTTCCAGGCAGATGCTGGTATTCGCAATAAAATTAATAGTGGTGATATCACATTTGTGGATGCACATTTATCACATAATGCAGAGTTGGTTCGCCAAGGCATTATAGGACCTATTGATTTTGCAATTATTGAAGCGGCTGCTATTACAGAAGATGGCTTATTAATTCCTACAACTTCAGTTGGTAACTCTCCGATTTTTGTGCAAGAGGCAGATCAAATCATCATTGAATTAAACGTAGCACAACTTGATGCATTAGAAGGCGTACATGATATTTTCGTTCCTGCACAACAAGGAAAACGGGACCCAATCCCTTTGCAAAATGTGTCTGATCGTCTCGGTACAATTGGTATTCCGTTAGATTTAGATAAAGTAAAAGGTATCGTAGTTTCTGATATTTTAGATGCGCCATCAACGATCGTTCCTGCTGATGAGGAAACGGATATTATGGCTAATCATCTGTTAAACTTCCTGCGAGAAGAGATTAAAGTTGGCCGTTTAACAACAAGCTTGCGTCCAATTCAATCTGGGGTTGGTTCAGTGGCGAACGCAGTATTACTTGGTTTTAAAGATTCTGAGTTTGAGAACCTAGAAGTATTCTCAGAAGTACTTCAAGATGCAGTATTTGAATTAATCGATGCAGGAAAAGTGCATTTCGCTTCTGCTACTTCCATTACGCTCTCTGAACAAGTAGGAAACCGTGTTTATGGGAATTTTGACAAGTATGCGGATAAATTAGTACTGCGTCCACAAGAAATTTCTAACCAACCAGAAATTATTCGTCGACTCGGCTTGATTTCAGTGAATACGGCATTAGAAGTGGATATTTACGGAAATGTTAATTCTACACATGTTTCTGGCACTAAAATGATGAATGGTATCGGGGGATCGGGTGACTTTGCCCGCAATGCGCGCTTAGGTATTTTTGTGACTAAATCCTATGCTAAGGGTGGGAATATTTCGAGCATTGTCCCAATGGTATCGCATGTGGATCATACAGAGCATGATGTTGATGTTATCGTAACAGAGCAGGGAGTGGCTGATTTACGCGGGCTTGCTCCGAAAGAACGTGTAGGTCTAATGATTGATCATTGTGCACACCCTGATTATCGTGAGCAGCTATGGCAATATTTTAACGACGCTAATGAGGCAACTGGTGGACATCATACGCCGCATGATCTTGAAAAAGCGCTGTCATGGCATGTCAATTACGCAAAAAGTGGAACAATGAAAGACCCAGCTTTATCAAAATAGAATTCTAATAAAAAGGCCTTGAAGGACAGCTGTTCCCTCAAGGCCTTTTGTTGTATAAGTTTAGCTAAGACGTTTGAGTTTAAAGTAGGCCAATCCATTTCCAATAAGTTGCAGAGAACAGCAAAATTAGGAGGAAGCCGAGAATCGTTAGTGGGATACCTGATTTCAGGAAATCCTTTGTTGTAAACGCTCCTGTACCATAGGCAAGCATATTTTGTGGTGCACTAATTGGTAATAGGAAACCAAAGCTAATAACAAATTGTTGTACAATAACAAAACCAACCTGATCAACATTAGCTGTTAATGTGGAAGCTAACACGATAAACACTGGTATAAGTGCAGAGGCTAGGCTTGTTGCACTAGCGAAACCTAAATGAATAAGAATATTAAATAATGTTACGATAGCAATTGTAGCAAGAATTGGCATAGTATCTAGACCGAGTGAACCAAATACTTTATCGGATAACCATGATGCACCTTTTGTATTCAGCAAAATAGTTCCGAGCATAATACCTACTGCAAATACAATGATTGTTCCCCAAGGGATATGAGGTTCAACTTCCTTCCATGAATAAACGCCGATTTTAGGCATTAGAAGTACAGCAATGGCGATAATTGTAACCGTTGTTGTATCAAATGGATGGAGCTTGCCTTCCGTTGCCCAGAAAAATAGTAAAACTAATGATGTAACGATCAATCGAATCTCAGGTGCTTTTAATGGACCAAGCTCAGCCAACTGTTTCTTGATGACTTCTTTACCACCATCAATATTGCTCGTCTCAGGCTTAATAAGCGTAATCATAATGAAAAATAAGGCTACTGACATAATAATCGAGAATGGGGCAGCATAAAGTAACCAAGCACCCCATGAAATATTCACATTAAATTGCTCTTGGATGAAATTCAAAGCAACCATATTTTGCGCTGCCGCAGTTTTAATACCGATATTCCAAATGGAGACGGCTTGTACAGAAGTAATAACGAGTAAAGCAGCAAGTCGACTATCACGTGGTAAACCGAATGCTGCGACCATTCCAAGAAGAATAGGGACTACTGCGCCAGCACGTGCAGTAGCTGAAGGAACAAAAAATGCAAGGGCAATTGAAACTAATATAGCACCGAAAACAATGGCTTTTGTTTTTGTTCCTACAAGTGAAAGAATCCAAAGAGCAAGTCGTTTATGCAAATTGGTAATTTGCATGGCTGCTGCTAGAAAAAGAGCCGCTGCTACTAGAGCCACGGCAGAGTTACTAAAACCACTTAATGATAGTTTTAAGGCGCTAGCAGTACCTAGTTGTGTTGTTGGATCATCCATGGATGGTGCAAGTCCTAATAAAACAGTGACGAGTGCAATAATCATTGCAGAGCTAACAGGATATGAAACGGCCTCTGTTACCCACAGGATAACCGCGAAAGCTAAAATGGCTAAAGCGCGCTGTCCAGCTACAGGTAGCTCACCGTTATTAGGTAAAAAAATAATGATAATTAATAAAGCGAAAGCCAACCCAATCCATAAAGGCTTTAAATTACGCTTCGTTGTTGTTTGTTTAGGTGAAGACATATTTTCTCATCCCTTCTACGTAAAAATGACGGTTATTATCCATAACATCGGTCAGTATAATGTTTTTTTAAGATAAGAATTCGTCCATTTATTGTTTAGAATGAAAGGAAGCGAAATATGTCTGTTTTACAGCTTTAATAGTAATTAAAGAGATAATTTGTGGTCATAAAAAATACAAATATCTCCTAAGAAATATTATTTTTTTTCTTGAAGGCAGCAGTAACTTTAGGCTCGGTTCCATTGATTAAACGTTGAATATTTTCAATATGCAAAATAATAGCAATAGCAAAAAGTAGAATGGCAATAATGGTCGGGCCAATCCCAGGAATCCATAAATAAGTAGCGGTACAAAAAACGAGGTAAAATTCTAATACCCCAACAATTAAATAGTTCGTTGCAAAAGATAAAATAACAAATAGAATAAGTGCAAATAAACCAATCTTCCAATCAACCGCCAGTAAAATTCCAATAATAGAGGCAGTCCCTTTTCCACCATTGAAGCCCATATAAAAAGGGAAGTTATGCCCCAAAATAACCCCTGCAGCTATCAAGTAGGTGAGGAGCCATGTTTGTTCTGCTGTTAAATGTGTTATATCTGTTAAATAAAAATGTGCACCGACGATGGCTACAACGCCTTTGCCAATATCGATAAGAGCTACTAAAACGCCATATTTCCAGCCGAGTGAAAGCGTAGCATTAGAGGCACCAGCATTGCCATGGCCAGCTTTTTTTAAATCAACCCCGGATAAAAATTGTGCCACTTTAGAGCCGTGAATACAGCCAATCAAATAGCCAACAACTAGAAAACAGATCACGGCTTTTACCATAAAAATACTCCTTTCAAATTTTTTTCTAAAATAGTGTATGCGTTCTTACTACGTAAAAGAGCAGACAGAAGTTTCGGAAAAAATAAAATTTAGCTGTTGACAGAAAAAAACTCTATGCTTATACTTTGTAACAACGATGGAAATTGAATCTCATACTCTTATCAAGAGCGGCGGAGGGATAGGCCCTATGATGCCCGGCAACCAGTAGGTGATGAACTTACTAAGGTGCTAATTCCTACAGATTCTTACTTGGATCTGGCAGATAAGGGGAGGAAAACTTGCAACCGCAACCCTCTTCTTAGCTGAAGAGGGTTTTTGTTTTCTACAGAAAAATCCTCCTCATCTCCGGTACCATCGTAAAAAAATAACCAAATGGAGGTACACAATGACAAATTTTAAACCAGAAACACTGCTGTTACATGGCGGTCAAGAACCAGACCCTGTGACGGGTTCTAGAACAGTTCCTGTTTACCGTTCAACTGCTTTCGTTTTTAAAGACACTGCTCATGCGCAACGTCTTTTTGCCTTAGAGGAAGCGGGAAACATTTACACGCGAATTACGAATCCGACAGTGGATGTTTTTGAAAAGCGTGTGGCTTTATTAGAAGGTGGAACGGCAGCAGTAGCACTTTCATCTGGTGCAGCAGCTATTGCATTTTCTATTTTAAATCTAGCTGGAGCAGGAGATGAAATTGTAGCAGCTAGTTCTTTATATGGTGGTACGTATAATTTATTCGCGAATACATTACCAAATTATGGTATTAAAACGATTTTTGTAGATGAAACAAACCCAGAGAATTTTAAGGCTGCCATTACTGATAAAACAAAAGCTGTCTTCGCAGAAGTTTACGGTAATCCAAGCTTAAAGGTTTTAGATATTGAAGCTGTAGCTAAGATTGCACATGACAACCGCTTACCTTTAATTATCGATAGTACATTTGCTTCTCCTTATGGTTCTACACCAATTGACTACGGCGCAGATGTGGTAGTTCACTCAGCGACGAAATGGATAGGTGGCCATGGGACAACTCTAGGCGGTGTTGTTGTAGACGCTGGTAAGTTTGATTGGACTAGTGGGCGATTCCCAGGTTTTACAGAGCCGGATGCTTCTTACCATGGTTTACGCTATGGAATCGATACAGCTTCTGCAGCATTTGCTACAAAGCTGCGTGTACAGCTGTTACGTGATTTTGGACCAACATTAAGTGCAGATGCAGCTTTCAATCTATTACAAGGTTTAGAGACGCTTCATTTGCGTATCCCTAAACACAATGAAAATGCTTTAGCTGTGGCTGAATATTTACGTAACCACCCATCTGTGGAGTATGTAAATTATAATGGCCTGGAAGATTTTCCAACACATGAGTTGGCGAAAAAGTATTTAAAAAATGGCTTCGGTTCAGTGCTTACATTTGGCATTAAAGGTGGACGTGAAGCAGGGCGAAAGCTTATTGATCATGTAAAGCTGTTTTCACATGTGGCAAATGTAGGAGATGCCAAGTCGCTAATTATCCATCCAGCATCTACTACACACCAACAATTATCAGCAGATGAACTAATTCAAGCTGGCGTAACCGAATCGCTCATTCGCTTATCAATCGGTTTAGAGGCAGTGGAGGACATCATTGCAGATTTAGAGCAGGCTATTACTCAGGCAACAGCAACAGAACAAACAGTAGAAGCTTAATATAGAATGACAGGCGAGTGTGGTAGCGTTTACGTATTTTCTCATTCGAATAGCCCCATTTGGTATACGTCAAACGTGCTACATTAACCAATTACCTCATCCGGTAATTATCAGAACCTTTTAAAAAAATAATACCGAGTAATTTTATATGCATTATTGACTTTATTAAAACCTTGTTATATACTTGGAATTAAGTTAAGTGTACGGAAAAACCTCGTTGAAAAGGTAAATGTTTTCATAAGTGCTCCCCCCACTTTTGAATAGATAGGAGAGTAGTTACATAGCCAGTGGCTACTCTTCAAAAAAACTGATGATAAAGGAGTGTTTAAAATGGGTAATCTCTATAGTGCGCAAAACATTGCATCTTATCTAATTTATGAACTAAATGAAGGTCATGTATTTGTTAACAATCAATCCATTCAACACATCCTTACATTAGTGGAATGTAAATGGCAGCAAGTTTTCGGTCATTCAGCGTATCAGGAACAGGTTTGCGCAGATGATATTGGCCATACGATTAAGGAAGTTTATGAGACATATGAGAAGTATGGTGTGAGCCACATCCAGCTTCCAGCAACAGAATTTTATTTGAAATATGGTACATTTCAATTAGTAGAACGTACGTATGCAATACCAAATTTTACAGAAGAAGAAATTAGTATTGTTCAACAAGCTTTAACACAATATCGTTTTCAATTGCTTTCAAAAGCGAGCTAAATAATCCCTCATATATTTAGGCTCATTCTCTGCTGCTACAGGGAATGAGCCTTTTTTTATAGTAGTTAAATTATTTAGCTGTTTTATGGGTGTCTGAACATACATATATATAATAGAAGAAAGACATCATAATTTGAGAGTAAAGAGTCAATATTTGTTCAAATCTTATGGATAAACTAAAAAAACGTATAGTAAAAGGAATGAAACCGATTTCTTTTGCACGTCTAGGGAAAACAAATGTCCTTCCTAGAAAGATTTTTCTTGTGTAAAGTATATATATGCGTTACAATTTTCTTTAAGTTAAATTTCGAATTATTTGAATTTGTATATGTTCTAACATGTACTGAATATCAAAATTTATCCAAAATAAAGGGTTGGCTAAGGCCTGCGGTTGGTGTCAAATGATTTGGCACAACCCCACGGAGAGTTTGGCTTGATGAAACTGCGGAATGTAAGTTGGAGGGAATAATAAGAATGGCAACTATAAAGGCAGCGATTTTAGGATTTGGAACGGTAGGTCAAGGGATCTATCATATATTAAATGAAAAGCGAGAAGATCTTAAAAATAAATTAGGCATTGAGTTGGAAGTAGCGAAAATTTTAGTAACAGATGCTAGCCGCGAACGTGTACTAGGCACAGCACATTTGATGACTACAAGCATGGATGATGTATTGGCTGAACCAGGCATGCAAGTAGTATTTGAAGCAATAGTGAATGAAGAGCCAGCATATAGCTATTTAAAGAGAGCGGTAGAGCATAAATGTCATGTTATTACTGCCAACAAAGTCATGTTTGCAAAGCGTGGATTAGAGTTACAAGAACTTGCAAAAGCAAATGGTGTCTTTGTAGGCTTTGAGGCGACAACTGCTGGAGGAGTACCTGTTATTAAAACGATGAAAAATATATTACTTGTTAATGATGTTAGTCGTATACAAGGTGTTTTAAATGGTACTTGTAATTATATTTTAACTAAAATGCGAGCAGAGGGCTGGTCATTTGATACAGCTTTAAAAGAAGCAAAAAGTTTAGGCTACGCTGAGGCAGATCCGTATAATGATGTTTCTGGTCAGGATGCCTTTAAAAAGTTAATGATTTTAAGCGCCCTAGCATTTGGAGAACAACCTGATTGGGCGGATGTAGAAGTTATCGGTATAGATAGTATTTCAGCTTCGCAGGTCCATGAGGCATGTGAAAAGGGTTTACGTTACCGTCATGTAGCTGAGGTGGAAAAATTAACTAATGGGAAAATTGTAGCAAAGGTCGGACCACAACTGGTGGATAAAGAACATCCACTTTATCCAGTCGATGATGTGTTCAATGCAGTTGCATTAGAAACAAATTATATTGGTACTTTAACCTTAGTAGGTCCTGGTGCTGGAATGTACCCAACAGCCAGTGTGATGGTAGAAGATTATGCTGAAATCATCGGGAAAAGGGCAGGCTTTGTTGTAACGATTTAATCATTATTATTTTATAAAGTTAACCCGCCATTCAACAATGATCTATTGATTGAATGGTGGGCTTTTTAATCCTCGTCTTTTACGTCAATATCCTCTGGTATCGGAGTAGATCTCCATATTTCAATCTCCTCTTTAATACGCTCCAATTGATTAAAATACGTACTAAATTGTCCACTATTTATGAGTATCATATTTCCATCGAAAACGGAACGGATGCGTCCCTCATAGACTAGGCGTATTATTTGTTCTTCAGGCATACCTAGTTCAATTGCTGTCTCTTCAATTGTTTTGTACATACAACTCGCTCCTTTATCTGTATTCATTATAACGCCCATTTAACCGAATGCATACTGGAGTGGATGAAAGAAAAAGTAAAAATGATAATTGTTTGATTTTGGATAAATATGTATGATTAGTATTGGAAGGAAGAAGGCGGGGGGGCTACATGTTAAATCCGTTATTTGTATTGTTAGCAGCTATTTTATGGGGGATGACAGGAACTGCCCAAACGTTTTTAGATAATAATGTATCTCCGATTGCAGTCGCCACTATTCGTTCTGCCATTGGTGGTGGACTTCTCTTAGCTATTGCAATTTTGGGGCGAAAAATTAATTTTCTACATTGGTCGTGGAAATGGACGATTTTAGCTGCGGCTAGTATTGCTCTTTTTCAAGGTCTTTTCTTTTCATCAATACGTCTAACAGGGGTAGCAATTGGAACGGTTGCGACTATAGGAAGTGCACCGGTATTTTCGGGTATTATTGAATGGATTATATGGAGAAACCGACCATCTATTATTTGGGGAATAGCTACATTGATAGCAATCATGGGCTGTCTTTTATTGTTTATCAATAATGGGGAAGAAGCTGTGCAAATGGGTGGCTTTGGTTTAGCGCTCTGTGCAGGGTTATCTTTTGCCTTTTATACAAATATTAGTAAGAAATTAATGGCGCAGGAAGATGCTTTACCTGCAGTTGCTATGACGTTTTCGCTCTGTACTTTATTTTTACTACCGTTTTCACTGTCTAATGGTTTTGCTTGGTTAGAAAATATGCAAAATTTATGGACGATACTATTTATGGGAATTATGTGTACAAGCGTAGCATATTTACTGTTCTTAAACGGTTTGCAAAAAATAAATGCATCAACAGCTGTAACTCTATCCTTAGCTGAGCCATTGACAGCCGCAATACTTGGCGTTTTTCTAGTTGGAGAACAATTAAGTGGCGTGTCCTGGCTAGGTGTAGCAATGCTATTAGGCAGCATTGTTGTATTGACGATAGGTGGGAGGCAAGGAAGGCTTCATAATAAGCTAAAACCTTAAGAAATTCTTCATTTTTTTACTAGCTGGATTTTAAGATTTGAAAGGTACACTTATATTTGAGAGCGAGGTGTCTATCATGACGAAACTAACAGTCCTTGTTACAGATGACGATCAAGATATTCGTGATGGTATTGAAATTTATTTAAAAAATGAAGGCTATAATGTTATAAAAGCAGCAGATGGCTTAGATGCAATAGACAAGCTAGAAAATAATGAAGTACATTTAATTATTTTAGATATAATGATGCCAAATATGGATGGGATTACAGCGACATTTAAAATTAGAGCAGAGCGCAATATTCCTATTATTATGCTAAGTGCAAAGGCAGAAGATGGCGATAAAATTCATGGATTATCGGTAGGCGCAGATGATTATGTAACAAAGCCGTTCCATCCATTAGAGCTATTAGCACGAGTGAAATCACAACTTAGACGCTATGTACAACTAGGAACATATAGTGAAGGTGCAACAAAAGTAGAAATTGACGGGCTTATTCTTGATGAAGATGCTAAAGAAATCATTTTAGAAGGAGAACCAGTTCGACTAACTCCAATAGAATATAAAATTACGGAATTATTAATGAAAAATGCAGGGCGTGTTTTTTCGATTCGTGAAATTTATGAACGAGTTTGGAATGAGGAAGCCTACAATGCTGAAAATATTGTAGCTGTGCACATTCGAAAAATTCGTGAAAAAATTGAAGCGGACCCAAAAAACCCACGCTATCTAAAGGTGGTATGGGGCGTTGGCTATAAAATGGAAAAATAAAATAGAGAAGTATATGACTATTGCAGGATTCATTGCAGGTGTTGTTGGACTTATTTATTTTGGCGTTTATGCTTATCAAATCGTCGATTCTCGCTCCTCAGAGGTTATACAGTTACTAGAAAGAATTTTTTAGGGGAGTGATAGAGGTATGATAAAAAAATGGAAATCCCTACTGGTGTTAATGAGTCTCATTTGGACTATTTTCGGCATCTTTACTTTTTGGCATGTGGGTTATCAGTATATTGGTAAGTCCTATTTCGAATCAGAAAATTTCCAACATGAAATTGATAATTTTACTTCAGAACTCGGGCCGTTAGTAATAAATCTACCGAAGGCTGAAGATTTAAAAGGGAAAATAGAGATTACGCAGTCTCAAATAGAAGAGCATCGTAATTATTATGGAACATTAGGACAGCAAATCGATAATATTAAACAACAATACGAACAGCGAATACAGGAAGCAATAGATGCCAATGCGGGAGAATTACAAACAAAGTTAGAGACTGAACGCGATAATAAAATTAAAGACATTACGACAAATTTCGAAAATGATGAACATGTACGAAAGAAGATTCTTGCTGGAGGAGAAGCACTAATTGATAAATATATAAAAGCAGCACAGGATGAAGCTAAAACCTTTAAAAAGTCTTATGATTACTGGTCTTATGAGTTGACGAATACGGAAACAGGAGAAACATACCGCGCAGGTGATGTTTCAGAAAGTAGTGCCTATAAAATAAAGTATTCTGAGCGAAATCCATTGTATGTAGGAAATATTAGTAATAATGTAAGGGATATTTTTTACCGTACAGAAACTTATGTGGATGTCGATAATCTTTATGAAACAACTGAATATACAGGTGTCTTAACCATCTCTAAAAAAGCAGTTCAATCATTAGGTGTTATGCAGGATTATAATCGTTTTCACCGTAATCAATATACCTATTTCTTTATATGGCTCACTAGCATAATAACGGCCATTTTTGCTTGGAGAGGTCGCAAGGATGTTCTGCAAACTGTTAGAGGAATGAAGGAAAAAGACGTTTTAAATAAGGTGAAATTCGATTTTCAAGTTGTTCTAGTGTTGATCACAGGGTTTATGTATCTTATTTCATCTCAAATTGTTTTTGAATCAATTGAATACACTTACGATTACAATTTCCAATATAATTATGTACGCTCTATATTAGATTTCGCCTTTAAATTAGGTGTGTTAATTATTATAGGAATTGCTTTCTTTATTCAATTAATTTGGCTTTATACAAGAATAGATACGTTGAAAAAGTTAGAGCAAAATGTGAAATCCAGTTATTTATGGTCACTCGGGGATTCAATTACGGATTTATTTATTAATCGCTCTATAGCGATGCACGCACTATTCATGATAGGGGCAGCTTTCTTTGGAGGAGGTAGCCTTGTCGCTTCTATGTTAAGAGGAGGAGCTTTCCCAGTTCTTGTTCTAGGAGTGTGTATGTTCGTAGGGTTTCCAACCTTGATTGTTTTCTTATCAAGAATGGGTTACTTAAACCGTATTATGAAGGATACGAAAGATATGGCCAATGGGCGACTGAATCGTGACGTGAAAGTGAAAGGGAAGTCCCCGCTCGCTAGTCATGCTGAAAACCTTAATCATTTACGAGAAGGCGTTCGAACATCTATGCATGAGCAGGCAAAAAGTGAACGTTTAAAAACAGAGCTTATTACCAATGTGAGTCATGATTTACGAACTCCGTTAACTTCGATTATTACGTATACGGATCTTTTGAAGAAATCTAATCTTACAGAGGAAGAACGTCAACAATACATTCATATTCTTGATAAAAAATCAGAACGTTTAAAAGTATTGATTGAAGATCTCTTTGAAGTATCGAAAATGGCAAGTGGTAATATTGAGCTTCAACGAAGTCGCGTAGATTTGACACAACTTATTCAGCAGGCAGTAGGGGAGCATAAGGAAGATTTATTACAGTCGCGTTTAGATTTACGAATGACGATGCCTCATGAGCCTATTTATGCCTATGTGGATGGTCAAAAATGGTGGAGACTCATTGATAATTTAATTGTTAATATATTGAAATATGCGTTAGAGGGTACTCGCGTCTATGTGACATTAAAACGAACAGCAGATGGTGATGCTGAATTAACGGTAAAAAATGTAGCGAAGTATGAAATTAATGAAGATGCTGATGAACTATTTGAACGTTTCAAACGTGCAGATGCTTCACGTCATACGGAAGGATCTGGACTGGGATTAGCCATTGCGCAATCTATAGTAGATTTGCATGGAGCTCGCATGACAATTGATGTGGATGGCGATTTATTTAAAGTGACTGTTCGAATTTCAGCAGTATAAGGAAAAGATGGTGGCAGAGGATTGCCACCATCTTTTTTCATTATAAGCCTAAGTTCTTGGCGATAATTACTTTCATGACTTCATTCGTGCCTGCATAGATGGACATAACAGGAATGTCTCTGTACCTTCGTGCAATCTTATATTCCTCCATATAACCATAGCCACCATGAAGCTGCATGCATTGCGTGGCTATCTCACGGGCATTTTCAGTTATCCAGTATTTTGCCATGGATACTTTCGTTACCACATCTTTTCCTGCGAGATGCTCTTCAATCAATGATTCCAAAAATGATTTACCGAGCTCCATTTTAGTAGCCATTTCAGCTATTTTAAATTGTGTATTTTGAAAGTCTCCAATGGGCTTGCCAAATGCTTGGCGTGATTTTACATAGTCTAGTGTTAAGGCAAGCATATCCTCAGTTGCTGTTTGTGCAGCAATTGCCACAGCTAAGCGCTCTTGTTGAAGTTTTTCCATCATATAAACAAAGCCCTTACCTTCTTCACCAAGTAGATTTTGTGCTGGCACTCGGCAATCTTCAAAAAATAACTCAGCTGTATCTTGAGCATGCATACCGACCTTTTCCAGCTTCCGCCCTTTAGTAAAGCCTGGTGTACCCTCTTCAATGACAAGTAGACTAATACCTTGGTGTTTTTTTTCAGCGGAAGGATTTGTTTTCACGGCGACAACCGCTAAGTTGGTATGAATTCCGTTTGTAATAAAGGTCTTTTGGCCGTTTACAATATAATGGTCTCCATCACGAATAGCTGTTGTTTGAATATTTGCTAAGTCTGAACCTGTACCAGGCTCAGTCATGGCAATCGCTGTAATATAGTCGCCTGAAATACATTTTGGCAGCCACCGTGATTTTTGTTCATGTGTACCGAAGGATTCAATATAAGGTACGACAATATCATTATGCAGACCGATCCCAATCAGACTTGAACCTATACGCTCAAGCTCTTCTTGAATAATAACACCGAAACTAAAATCAAGACCCAGTCCACCATATTGCTCTTCTACTTGTGGGCAAAGATAGCCCATATCACCAAGTTTTCGCCAAAATGTAAGCGGGATAAGATGATCTTTTTCCCATTGCGCATAATGTGGCTCGGCTTCTTCTGCTAAAAACTTACGAAAGGTTTTACGAAATAACTCATGCTCTGTTGTTTCAAATTTATAACGTGTCATTTGAACTAGCACCCCTTTTTGCTCGTAAATACGTAAATCTTCTCTATCATCTATTATGTTACTGGAATATTTGTGAAAATAATAGTAGCTTTTTATACTAAAATGACGAAATTGTCATTTATGCCCAGTGAAATGTCATGTAAAACAAAAGAATGATACGAAATAATGAGCTATGCTTACAATGTAGTGGTTAAAGCATTTAGTCCCTATTTTCTTTAGAAGATTATTCAAGTACTTCATCCCATATGACTGTTACATATAAATGATATAATCAACTAAATATATAGGAAAGTAGAGGACGAAGATATGCCAAAAGTAATCGGTGGTATACTTTTAATTAGTATTTATAGTGCGTTGACTTTCTATTTGGGGTGGGGAGTAAAGCAGTGGCTAGGGGCTATGGGATGGTTCCGTTACCCAATCTTATTTTGGTTAGTATTGTACCTTGTCGCTTTCAGTATTATTATTGGAAGATTGCATGAGTCCTTACGATTCTTTTCAGTTATTAGTAATTATTGGATGTTTGTTTTTGAATACGGTTTATTGCTATGTTTAGCAGCACAATTGATTATTTGGCTAACCCCCTTTAAAAATGTACAAATAATTGGTAGTATAGCAATTGCTGTATTATTTATGCTAAGTATTATCGGCTCTTATTTAGCCTATTCTCCAGTCGTTCGCCATTTAGAAATAACTGTTGATAAGAAGGATAGTGAACTGAAGTCACTGAGAGCTGTTGTGGCATCTGATTTTCATTTAGGTGTTTTATCGCATAAAAGACATTTACAACGTTTTGTTGACTTATCGAATGAAGCACAGCCGGATATTGTGTTGCTAGCTGGAGATATTGTCGATGATGATCCAAAATGGTTTGTTCAAGGGGAAATGGCAGATGTCATGAAACAACTAACATCTACATATGGAACTTATGGTATATTGGGGAATCACGAATATTATGGTAAAAAGATTCCTGAATTTATAAAAGAAATGAAAAATGCCAATGTAAATATACTACTTGATGAAACAATTCGTATAGATGATGCGTTTATATTAACAGGGCAAGAGGACAGGACGAATAAAGATAGAAAGTCACTAGCAGAGTTAAAGTCTTCCGAAAGCTTACCATGGCTCGTAATGAATCATACGCCTGACGATTTGTTAACTCCTTCGAAACTAGGGGTGGACTTACACATGTCAGGTCATACGCATAAAGGTCAACTGTGGCCAAATCAGTATATTACCGCTCGAGTGTTTGAACTGGATTATGGTTATAAGTTGAAAGACCAAATGCATACACTTGTTTCATCAGGCTATGGCTTCTGGGGTCCGCCTATGAGAATCGGTAGTAGGTCAGAGCTTTGGATAGTGGATATGAAATTTCGTTAATGGCTACAGCTGTGGGTGACTTATAGGTGAAATAGCAGTAGTATATGAAAATGGAGTAATTTATAATAAGTGAGTATTTGATTAATAAAGGTAAGGTGACAAGGTGGAAATTATAGAGTTATTAAAAGCACTGATTTTAGGCTTTGTTGAAGGTATGACAGAATTTGCCCCAGTATCTTCAACTGGCCATATGATTATTGTTGACGATATGTGGTTAAAAACAGAGGAGTTTTTAGGTAAATACCCTGCCAATACATTTAAAATTGTCGTACAATTGGGTTCCATTTTAGCTGTTATCGTGGTGATGTGGAAGCGTATGTTAAGCCTAGTTGGCTTATACAAAATTGACGGTCAGTCTCAGTCCATTAATAGACGTTTTAACTTATTGCATGTTATTGTCGGTATGCTACCAGCAGTTGTCTTAGGGTTTGCATTTAAGGATTTTATTGACGATCATCTATTTAAAGTAGAGCACGTTGTTTATGCACTAGTAGCAGGGGCAATCCTAATGATTGCAGCCGATAAGTTGGCACCAAGAAAACCAAAAGTAGATTCTTTAGATAAGATTTCATATGGTTTAGCCTTTAAGGTTGGGCTAGTGCAATGTTTATCTTTATGGCCAGGATTTTCACGATCAGGTGCGACCATTTCTGGAGGGGTATTATTCGGTATGAGTCACCGTGTGGCAGCCGATTTTACATTCATTATGGCGGTACCTATTATGGCAGGAGCTAGTTTAGTATCTGTTTTGAAAAACTGGGACACATTATCAATGGATTATTTCGGATTCTACGCTGTCGGATTTATTAGTTCATTTATCTTTGCGTTACTATCAATCAAGTTTTTCTTAGCACTTATTTCAAAAGTGAAATTAATGCCTTTCGCAATTTATCGTTTAGTTTTAGCAGCAGTTCTTTGCGTAATTATTTTCATGTAAACAAAAAGTCACTCTTCTTTCACAAGAAGCAGTGGCTTTTTTGCCTTAAATTTATTGGTTTTTCAATCCATCTTTCAATTAAAATGAATAAAATTAGGTACATAGTATTGGTTTTAGGGTAAATGTATTATTGAATTTAATAAATACCGACAACATTTACCCATATATTGTTCAATTGGTAGGTTTGAGATTATAATTGATACATAAAGAATCTACTTATTTGTTGTTTTGTAATAGCATATAGGATAATAGACTTAGTTCGGTATATGATTATAATATGAGGTGGATAAAATGTTTCAAATTGTAAGTAGATCTAAGAAAAATACAATTGAAATAAGTAATGAAGCTAATATAGGGATATTTATTAAAGATCCTGATCGTTTGTTGCAATTGAATCTTGTGGAATTAAGCGTATATGATCTTCAATTAATTAATAGTTTAAAGCCATACGTGGAAAGAAATGTTGTGGAAGTTGTTGCAGCATTTTATCATGCAATTGAAAGTGTGCCAGCATTACGTGAGGTTATTCAAAGGCATAGTTCCAGTGAGCGCCTACGTCAAACACTGCGCCATCATATTATTGAAATGTTTGAGGGGAGAATAGATGAAACTTTCCTTGAAAAGCGTAGACGTGTGGCAAAAATGCATGTGAAAATTAACTTATATCCGAAGTGGTATTTAGCAGCCTTTCAAATTCTAGAAAAATCTTTACGTAAGATAATTTTTGAACTTCGTTTATCTAAGGGGGAGGAAGAAAAATTTTGTGATGCCATTAGTAAAATATGTAATTTTGAACAGCAAATTGTTTTGGAGGAATACGATAACTATGCAAATACATTAATGGAGGAACAGCGCAATAACGTTCGAGAGCATGTAAAGGATGTAATAGGTGGGATTTCTACTCACATAGAGGCTCAATCACAAAATACATCGGATACAGTAACTGAGCTCGTTACTAGTGCCCAAAAGGTGAACGATTCATTGAAGGATAGCATTCATGAGGCCGAATCGATGCAAAAGGTTTCAAGTGAAGGCTATGCCAAAATTGTTTCTATTAATGAACAAACAGGGAAAATTCATCATAAGACATTTGAAATGGCAAATATGGTAGAGCAGCTGGACGAATCCTCTTCAAAAATCAATGCAGTGGTTGAAATGGTTAAAAGTATTTCGGGTCAAACAAACTTATTGGCATTAAATTCGGCAATTGAAGCGGCGCGTGCTGGGGAGCATGGCAAAGGTTTTGCGGTTGTTGCGAATGAAGTACGTAAGCTTGCGGATCAGACGAAAAGTTCAGTTGAGCAGATTGCCGATTTAATTCAGATGTCTAATGGAATTACCACACAAGTAGTTCAAGCTATACAGGATATACAAGAGCTCGTAAATAATAGTATTGAACAGAATGCCGAGTCCTTAAAGGCATTTGATGCAATATCTAGCTCCGTAGAGGATTCCATTTCAAATTTCCAAAACGTAGGAAAGCAAATATCAGATTTAGCAAATATTATTGAGACGATAGGTGAATCCTCTGATGAATTAGAGAGAGTTGCGAATCGTTTGAATACGACCATCAGAGAATTTTAAATGAGATGTAACTATGCATACAGCTTATGCATAGTTTTTTTATGCTTACAAAGTGGATAAATTGATGGATTTCACGGATAAACAAAGTATTTAGGCTGATGAAAGGGGAAATTACCAATTATTATAGAAGGTTGCAAACTAGAAACCTCTAGAAAATGCTTCCCTTAAGTGTTACGCTATAGGCGAATTAGGGAAATGAGTAGAGAGGTGTTTGGAACATGAAAAAGAAATTATTTATTACACGTAAGTTTCCTGCACATATTGTTGAGCCATTAAAAGAGTTTTATGAAGTTTCTCAGTGGGAAGAGGAGGAGATTGTCATCCCTCACGATAAACTACTTGCATCTGTCGCTGATTGTGAAGTGTTGTGGGTAACAATTGCAGATCAAGTGGATGAGGAATTACTTTCGCAAGCACCAAACCTAAAGCTAGTAACAAATTTAGCAGTTGGTTTTAACAATATTGATGTAAAGGCTTTACGAAAAAGAGGTATTATGGCGACAAATACGCCTGGTGTCTTAACGAATACAACGGCAGATTTAGTATTTGGCTTACTGCTTGCAACGGCTCGTAGAATTCCGGAAAGTGAGAGATATTTACGAGAGGGAAAATGGAAAAGCTGGTACCCGATGCAGCTGGTTGGTAAAGATGTATCAGGGGCGACGATTGGAATAATAGGGATGGGCCGAATTGGTCAGGCTGTTGCTAGACGAGCAAAAGGTTTTGATATGAAAATTTTATATAATAACCGAAGACGTCGACATGAGGCGGAAGAAATGTATGGCTTTCGCTATGTTTCATTAGAGGACCTCTTACAACAATCTGATTTTGTTGTAATTATGACACCTTATAATAGTGATACTGAGGGTCTCATTGGCGCACATGAATTAGCGTTAATGAAAGAGGATGCTGTCCTAATAAATGCTTCACGCGGTGGAATTATTGATGAGGCAGCTCTATACGATGTCTTGAAAAGTGGCAAGTTATGGGCAGCAGGGCTGGATGTCTTTGAACAGGAGCCTGTTGCTATGGATCATCCATTGTTGACACTCCCGAATGTAGTGGCACTGCCACATATCGGTAGTGCGTCCTTAGAAACGAGAACAGCTATGCTCATGTTAAATGTGAAAGCACTGGCTGCTTATGGACAGGGCAAGGCTATTTCAAATCGAATTGATTAAAAAACGGAGCATATCACTGATAGATATGCTCCTTCTATTTTATCTATTGAATAAATCGAAAATACCACCAATACCGCCTTCACCTTTTGACTGGCCGCCACCGCCTTGTGAAATTGGTGCCGCTGCAAAGACACGACTTGCTAAACGGCTGAATGGTAATGATTGCACCCAGACAGTTCCTGGTCCACGTAATGTAGCGAAGAAAATCCCTTCACCGCCAAACAATGCAGTTTTTACGCCTCCAACAAGTTCAATATCGTAATCTACATTTGAAGTCATCGCAACTAAACATCCTGTATCTACACGTAAAACTTCCCCAGGCTGTAATGTTTTTTCATGAATGGCTCCTCCTGCATGTACAAATGCCATACCATCGCCTTCAAGCTTTTGCATAATGAAGCCTTCGCCACCGAAGAAGCCTACACCGATTTTTTTCTGGAATTCTACGCCCACAGAAACACCTTTAGCTGCAGCTAAGAAGGCATCTTTTTGACAAATAATTTTCCCGTTTAATTGACTTAAATCCATCGGAATAATCTTACCTGGGTACGGGGAAGCGAAATAAACATGCTTCTTACCTGAGCCAGCATTTGTGAATGTCGTCATGAATAAGCTTTCACCTGTTACTAAACGTTTACCAGCACCTAATAATTTGCCCATTAGACCACTTTGTGAGCCGCCTTTTGAACCATCGCCAAAAATAGTTTCCATATGGATGGAGTCATCCATCATCATTAAAGCGCCTGCTTCCGCCACAACTGTTTCTTGTGGATCAAGCTCAACTTGCACATATTGCATGTCGTCACCAAATAACTTGTAGTCAATTTCATGATTATTCATAAGGGATTCCTCCAAAAGTAAATTTATTGATATTCTATACGATTATAAAACACTTTGGTTTCAATAAGAAATTAAATAATTTAGAAAAAAAGGGAATTAAATAGAAAATGGCGAATATAAAAAACTAGAATGTGTATTATTTATTTTCATATAACTAAGGGTGTTATGAATATACATAACCTTAAGCGATTCCTCCTTTAGGAGTATCCTCTAATAGAGGGGAAGCAGTTAAGTGAAAATAAAGCCTCTGGCAATTGTCACTGATAATCATAGTATGACAGGGTATATCACATCTTGAAAATTCGGAATATTGAAGTATTTTATTCTATTAAAATTCATAGATTTTGTACCTGAGGAATACAACTGGTTACAAAGGCTGAGGCATCATAGAGTATTTCAGGGGGTGTATGTAGTGGAGATTAAAAACTATATTGGTGGTAAATGGAGCACACATTCACATTTACAAAGTATAGCAGTGACGAACCCTGCAAATGGTGAGCAACTTGCTACCATACCACTATCTACTTCTAATGAGGTAGATGAGGCTGTAGTAGCAGCCAAACAAGCACAAAAGGGCTGGGCACTTGTGCCTGCGCCAAAGCGTGCAGAATTTTTATATGCCATCGGTCAAAAAATGAAAGAAAAAAAGGAATATTTGGCGACCGTTTTAACAAAAGAGATGGGTAAGGTAATTGAAGAAGCAAGAGGAGAAGTGCAAGAAGGAATTGATATGGCCTATTATATGGCAGGAGAGGGTCGTAGGTTGTTTGGGGAAACTACTCCGTCTGAATTGGCCAATAAGTTTGCAATGAGTGTAAGGGCACCAATTGGAGTCGTAGCACTTATTACGCCGTGGAACTTCCCTGTTGCGATCGCTACATGGAAATCATTCCCTGCAATTGTGGCGGGTAATACATTCATTTGGAAACCATCAAATGAGACACCTATGATGGCTTATGAAATGGGTAAAATTTTTGAAGAAGTAGGTTTACCTGATGGAGTAGCAAATATTGTGTTTGGTACAGGACCGACTGTAGGGACTGCGCTCATTGAACACCTTGATGTTAAGGTCATTTCCTTTACTGGGTCGACGACAACAGGCAGTAAAGTAGCGGAGCTTGGCGGTAAGCATTTGAAAAAGATTTCCTTAGAGATGGGTGGAAAAAATGCTGTCATTGTTATGGATGACGCAGATCTTCAACTGGCTACAGAGGGTATACTTTGGAGTGCCTTTGGTACCGCTGGTCAAAGATGTACAGCATGTAGCCGAGTAATTGTGCATAAAGATGTTAAAGAGCAATTAGAAAATCGTCTCTTAGATGAAATGCAAAAACTCACAATTGGGAATGGTCTAGACGAAGGAGTTAAAATTGGGCCAGTGATTAATAAAGCTGCATTGGAAAAAATTAATCACTATGTACAAATAGGCAAGCAGGAAGGGGCCACGTTGCTGGCTGGAGGTAGAATTTTAAATGAGCCACCATATGAAAATGGGTTTTATTACGAGCCTACATTGTTTACGAACGTGAAGCCGGACATGATTATTGCCCAAGAAGAGATTTTTGGTCCTGTCGTTTCTCTAATTGAGGTAGCAAGCTTAGAGGAAGCAATTGAAGTAAATAATGGCGTGAAATTTGGCTTATCAAGCTCAATTTTCTCACAAAATGTTAATACTATTTTCCGCGCACAGCGTGATTTAGACACGGGTATTGTTTATATAAATGCCGGCACAACAGGTGCTGAAATCCATTTACCATTTGGCGGTACAAAAGGAACTGGCAATGGACATCGAGATTCAGGTGTTGCAGCACTAGATGTATATACGGAGTGGAAGAGTATTTACGTAGACTACAGCGGTAAATTACAAAGAGCACAAATCGATACAGAGTAACAGATCAACGAAAGGGGATGTTCTTGATGAAAGTTGTTGTATTAGGTGCAGGTTTAATGGGTAAAGAGGTAGCTCGTGATTTAATAAAAAATGATAAAGTCGATCGTGTATTTTTAGGTGATATCGATGTAAAAGTGGCACAGGACTTTGTGGATACTTTAAATACAGATAGGGTTGAGGTTGTAGAGCTTCATGCAGAGCACGATGATTCGTTAATGAAGGTCATCTCAAAAGGTGATGTTGTCATCAATGCATTATTTTATTCCTTCAACGAGCGCGTTGCGAGAGCAGCTATTGAAGCGGGTGTTCACTCTGTAGATTTAGGTGGCCATATAGGTGGTGTTACCGAAAATATATTAAATCTTCATGAGGAAGCAAAAGCGAAAGGTGTCACAATTATCCCTGACTTAGGTGTTGCTCCAGGTATGATCAATATTCTAGCGGGCTATGGCGCCTCTAAATTAGATGATGTTGAGTCTATTAAACTATTTGTGGGTGGCATTCCAACTGAACCAAAGCCTCCGCTTCATTATACACGTGTATTTTCTTTAGATGGTGTTTTTGATCATTATACTGAGCCTTCAAAAACGATTCAAAAGGGCAAATTACAAGAAGTTCCTTCCCTTTCAGGTGTTGAACCTATTTATTTTGATGATTTCGGTGTGCTTGAGGCATTTTATACATCTGGAGGCATCTCTACATTGTATAAAACATTCCCAAATGTCCGCACATTAGAATATAAAACAATTCGTTATAAGGGGCATGCAGAGAAATTTAAGCTATTAGCAGATTTAGGCTTCCTTGATTCAGCGAATAAGGTAGAGGTTGATAATCAAGAGGTGCCTGTTCGTTCTGTAGTCCGTGAGGCGCTTAAAAAGAAACTGGAGCTTGGAACAAAACCAGATGCGGTGCTATTACGTGTCATTGTTGCTGGTGAAAAAGCGCAACAGCAAGTGACATATGAATATGAAATGGTTGTGCGTAAGGATATGACTATCAATGAAACAGCGATGGCCCGTGCTACAGCTAATACTATTTCGGTTGTAGCTCAGATGATAGGTGCGGGTGTTATTAAAGAGCACGGAGTTTTTCCGCCTGAATCAGTGGTCCCTGGCGATACGTATATTGAAGAAATGGCCAAACGTGGTGTAGTAATAAAAGAGACGTCTCATAAGTCTGCTATGATCGTGAAATGGTAGGTGCTGACCATGAATTTTGACATGTCCACGGAGCATGAAATGCTACGAAAAACGGTAAGGCAATTTGTTGATGAAGAAATTATTCCCTATATTGCAAAGTGGGATGCTGAAGGGGGCTTTGACGCTAAAATTTGGTCGAGGCTTGCGGAGCTTGGGCTAATGGGCGTTTGTGTGCCAGAGCAGTACGGTGGAAGTGGAATGGATTATAACTCCCTTGCTATTGTGTGCGAGGAGCTGGAGCGTGGAGATACAGCATTCCGAACAGCAGTATCCGTTCACATTGGTCTGAATAGCATGACATTAATGCAATGGGGTACTGAAGATCAAAAGCAGCGCTATCTTATTCCACAGGCAAAAGGAGTACGAATTGGTGCATTTGGTCTTACTGAGCCGGGTGCTGGCTCTGATGTGGCAGCTATGTCTACTACAGCTGTCCGTGACGGGGATCATTATGTCATCAATGGACAGAAAACGTGGATCTCCTTATGTGATATAGCCGATCACTTTATCGTTTTTGCCTATACAGATAAGTCCAAGAGACATCATGGTATTAGTGCATTCATTGTTGAACGTTCAATGGCAGGCTTTACATCAAAGGCTATCAAAGGGAAATACGGGATTCGTGCAGGTAATACAGGTGAGCTCTTCTTTGAAGATTTACGTGTACCAGTAGAAAATCGTCTCGGTGCAGAGGGAGAAGGTTTTAAAATAGCCATGTCTGCCCTAGATAATGGACGATTTACCGTAGCTGCGGGGGCTGTCGGTTTGATCCAAGCGTGTCTAGAGGCAAGTGTGAAATATTGTCATGAACGAGAAACCTTTGGAAAGCCTATAGGAGAGCATCAGCTTGTCGGACAAATGATTGCTAATATGGAGGCTGGTTACCAGATGAGCCGTCTATTGGTCTATCGTGTTGGTGAGTTGAAAAATAAAGGTGTTCGTAATACTAGAGAAACCTCTTTAGCGAAATGGCAGGCGTGTGATTTTGCCAATAAGGCTGCGGATGATGCAGTACAAATTCATGGTGCATATGGCTATTCAGATGAATATCCAGTTGCGCGCTATCTGCGGAATTCCAAAGCACCTGTTATTTATGAAGGTACGCGAGAAATTCATACCATTATGCAGGCAGACTATGTATTAGGCAGACGCCAAGATAAGCCATTAGCTAATAGGCTACCAAAATGGCCGTTTGAAGAATAAACGAGGGGGAAATTATTCCCTTTCGTTTTTTTGTGTAGGGGAACCACGCCTTAAAAAAATTTCAGAATAATGTAACTTTCCATCCTTTTCTTAGTCTAATGGATAAACAAGTATATGAAGGAGAGGTAAAATAATGAAAAGTAAATGGCTGGCATTTATGTTGATAGCTGTTATAGCAATCGTGCCTGGTATTTTCACATGGGCAATGAATACAGAGGTCACTGCCAAGGCTGCTAGTGTGGGTATGACTACCCAAAGTTGGCAGGCATCATTCTCTGTAAGTTTAAAGAAAAGTAAAATTACTGAGGACAATGTGTATGTAACGACAGAAAAAGGGAAAAAAGTACCTGCAACGATTGCCTTGTTAGAAGATCAAAAAACATTAGTTGTAAAGGAACTTGTACCAGGCAATTATCAATTACATGTAAAAAAAGAAGCCTTTGCACAGGGAGGACTTAATGTAGCTTCACAAGTTATTCCATTTACAATTATTGAAACGTTAACAGCCGTTCAATCAGAAAAAGAATTAGAACAATATTTTAAGAATTTGTTAAAGGCGCCTAGAGATGAAATTAGAGAAGATGAGATGTCTCTAAGTGCAAAAAGTGAAGATAAAGCAACATCGAATAACGAGTCTACAACTAATAATCAAGTAGATGGTGTAGAAGAGGGCGATATTGTTGTTGTTAAAGACGGTTTTATTTTTACTGCAAAAGATCAAAGCATTACAGTGGTCAACGCTAAAGACCCGCAGCATTTAAAACAGGCTGCAAATATTAAGCTGAAAGAGTCGCAATATATTTCAAAGCTTGCGCTATATGATAATTTATTAATAGCGATTGGGGATCAATATATTGAAAAAGCAGGCACGGGAATGGTCACAGCTTCATTTTATGACATTTCCAATCCAAACAAGCCAAAACATATACGTGATGTGGGGCAAGAAGGATATCTAAAGGATATCCGTATTGCAAAAGACACACTCTATTTAATTGGTAATATGTATCCGAACTATTGGGTATTACAACAAGAGCAAAAAGCAGATTTAAAACCAAAAACATATGATAGTTTGACAGGAGAAAAGTTCACAAGCCTACCTTTAGAAAAAATTTCGATTTTGCCTAATACAATGGATGGTACCTATAGTTTAATTACGGCTATCGATTTAAAAAATGGTGCCCAAACAACAGCTAATACAAAAGGGTACTTGGGCGGCAGTAGTGGACTTTATATGTCAGAGAATGCCCTATATTTAACGACGCCAATTTATGAAGGTAATACTGCTATACCATTAGAAAAACGCGCTATGGATATGATATGGATGCCGAGAGCAGCTGACACGCAAATTTTTAAATGGAATATAGATGGAACAACATTGAGTTTCACGGGTAGTACTGAAGTAAAGGGGACTGTATTAAATCAATATTCTATGGATGAATATAAGGGCAACTTACGAATCTTTACAACAGAAGGTAATACGTGGGATGAGAAAAGTACCTCCTATAACCACCTCTTTATTTTAGATGAACATTTAAAAGCTTTAGGTACAGTGAAAGATATGGCACCTGGGGAAAAGATTTATTCTGCTCGCTTTATGGGAGATAAGGCATATGTGGTGACATTTAAAGAAGTCGATCCGCTGTTTGTCATTGATGTTGCAAATCCGAAAAAACCAGCGGTCCTAGGGGAGTTGAAAATTCCGGGCTTTAGTAATTACCTACATCCATTAGATGACACACATTTAATTGGTATCGGCTATGATACAGAACAACGCTATGATTCGTATACGAAGCGTAATTTTACGGTGACGACGAATATGAAGATGTCATTATTTGATGTATCAGACTTCAAAAATCCAAAAGAACAATCCACCGTCAAAATTGGCGGAAAGGGATCCTATTCTGAAGTTCAATACAATCCAAAAGCGCTATTCCGAAATAAGGAATACAACTACTTTGGCTTCCCAGTTGTCCAATATGAAGCGGGTAAAGGAGACAACATTATTTATAAAGGTCAGGGTGCTCAAATTTATGAAATTACTGCAGATAAAGGAATTACTCTAAAAGGGAATATTATGAATGCTACGAACGGTGAGCCATATGAGAATTGGGAGCAGGTCGTACAAAGGGTTGTTTATATAGAGGACGCTCTTTATACAGTAGCGCGTAATGAAGTGAAGAGCTATCAGTTAAAAGACTTTAAACCTCTAGATACATTAATCATTAAATGACAAAAAAAGTCCGATGAATTCAATTAGAATTCATTGGACTTTTCTTTGTCGTAGATCTTACTTTTGACGGTAGGGCAAAATCTCAGAAACTGTTACAAATTCATAGCCCTGACCTTGTAAATAAGCAAGAACAGCATCCAGGCCATCTGCAGTAGATTGATGGATATCATGCATTAGTACTATTGCATTGTTGTGAAGATTATTTTTTACATTTGGCAATAGTTGCTGTGCATTGCGATGCTTCCAATCTAATGTATCAATTGTCCAAAGCACGACTGGAACAGGGATCTCAGCGTCAATCGTGTCATTAGTTGCTCCGTAAGGTGGTCTGAAAACAGTGGCACCGTGATTAATAGCCTTCTCTATTTCAGAGGCTGTTGTATTATACTCTTTCATCACTTGTTCTTGCGTAAGTTTCGTTAAAACCGGGTGATTCCATGAGTGATTGCCGATTTCATGCCCACGTGCAAGTACATCTCTTGCAATATCAGGATAATATTGTACACGACTACCAAGCATAAAGAAGGTTGCTTTTGCGTGATATTTATCGAGAATGTTTAATATCTGCTCCGTCACCTTTGGGTGTGGACCATCATCAAATGTCAGCGCAATTCTTTTTTTATTTGGATCACCAGTAGGTGGTGGTGTAATTGGTTTTACATTTTCCATAGCAATTTGAAAATCAGAGGCTAACAATGGGTTAATGAGCGAAAGTGGTAGTTTCACTATTGGGGCACCTGCTGATCCGCTAGCAATCTCATATTCATCGAAATAGAATTGTAACGAATCATCTGCAATTGCAAAGCGAGTGAAGTTGGACCATTTTGGTTCAGTAGCTTTTAATAATTCATCCTTTAAAAGCTCATCCTTTATTTGGAGATTCTTCTGCAAATCTTTTCGCACATTTGCTGCTAATGTCGATAAATTGTTCTCGTCATTTTGTAATAATGTTTGAATAGTTATTTGCTCGCCAGTCTCGTTATTAATAAAGAATGTTTTCGTTGTGACCTCATGGTTGGCTCCACCTACGTAAAGCATCTTTGTTAGCACGAATGAATAGTAATGTTCTCGGTACGGAAATGTTTCAAGACTAATATTTAATTCGCCCATAACTTCTTTATCTTTTTTCATAGAGGCTAGATAGTTTTCTTTTGAATCCGTTATGTATTGTAATACGGCATCATTAAAAACTTCGTTATCTGTTTGTGGGTAATGAATGGCAAAAGGTGTACGTTTATCATTAGAAACATCTGTTACAATTCGTATCCCTGGAAACGCAGAACTTTCCGTTGATATATTACTATTAACCGATTCTGTATCGGTTTCTTTTGAAGCACTAATTTTTTGAAACTTAAATTCATCCTTTGATAGGATAATAACGAGTATAATAGTTGTTAAAGCTACAATGAGGCCAAGTAATAAAAAATCTACTATTGGGCCGCGTTTTTTTCTGCGTTCCTGCATGGTGTTGGATACGCTCCCCTCATTTTTATTTTCTATACAATCAGACGTGCCAATCATGAAAAAAGTTATACAAATCTATAAACTTTTATTGTTAATTTATAGAAATTAATGCTAGCCATTTTTCCTTCTTGAAGTAGTATATCGAACGTGGTTATACTACTGTATTAGTGGATAAAAAATCCTTACTAAAAATAGAACAACCAAAGGTCAATTATGTAAAATTAAATTGAAAAAAAACCCAATCTTTTGCTGAAATTTTCAGTTGTGTTTTTAATGGCAGTTCGATACTATTGGCAAGGAACATTTTGAAGGAGGCAGATAGCTGCAATGGTCTTACAAGAAGCGGATAATGAACTTACGATTGACTGTTTGTTGCTTGCAGGGCGTATTATGATTGAAAGTGGTGCAGAAACATACCGTGTGGAGGATACGATGCTGAGGATGGCACATTCTCAAAATATGCCGAATGCTCAATGTTATGCCACACCGACTGGAATCATTTTTTCGTTAGGCAAGACACAGCCAACGAGAATTTCATCAATTTCCAGCAGGGTTACAGATTTACAAAAAATAGCCTTGGTAAATTCAGTATCTCGGAGACTCACATCTCACATGATAACATTAGAAGAAGCTTATGACGAGCTAAAGTCGATACAAAAAACAAATTATTTTTTACCAACCTATTTACAAGTTATTGCGGCTGCTTTTGCAAGTGGTTGCTTCCTTATTATGTTTAAGGGAGGGTGGTCCGATTTTCCTATCGCTGTTTTAGCAGGGGGGTTAGGCTTCCTGATGCTTGTAATAACAAATCATTTAACAAAAGTTAAATTTTTCTCTGAATTTACAGCATCACTCGTTCTCGGCTTTGTTGCCTTCTTTGCAGTAAAATATGGTTACGGAACAGAGCTAGATAAAATCATCATTAGTTCTGTTATGCCGCTCGTACCAGGAATTTTGATTACGAATGCAGTTCGTGATTTAATGGCAGGTCATTTTATGTCAGGGATGGCAAAAGGTGCAGAAGCCTTTTTAACTGCCTTTGCCATAGGGGCAGCTATTGCCGTCACCCTAGGATTTTAGGAGGCGACTAGCATGCACATAATGGACATTATCATACAATTAGTTGTTAGTTTTTTTGCTACAGCTGGAATTGCCATCATTTTTAATGTACCTAGAAAGACGCTACTTCATTGCGGTCTTGTTGGGGTAATCGGCTGGATTATTTATTATATTTTAACAGAGCAAGGAATGGATGTTGTTAAAGCCTCATTCTTCGGTTCGTTTGTCATTGCCATCGTGGCTCATTTATATGCGCGGCGCTTTAAAATACCGATGATTATATTTATTGTTGGTGGAATCATTCCGTTAGTGCCAGGAGGCATGGCCTATAATGCCATGAGAAATGTTGTAGAGGATGATTACTTACAAGGCTTACAATATGGTTTAAAGGCATTTCTAATAACAGGGGCTATTGTTATTGGACTGGTCTTTGCAGAAGTAATTATTCAACTCATTTTCCGTTCAGTCCGTTCAAGTAAGGTGAAATTCCAAAAAGTCTATAAAAAATAAAAATAATAGGAGGCTGCGTGTACACTATGCTACGCAGCCTCCTTTTTATCGTATTATCTTTTTACAAGCAATGCTTCGATTTCATCTGATGTTACAGGCTTACTAATATAGTAGCCTTGAATAGCATCACAACCATAAGTAATTAACAAATCAGCCTGTTCTGCCGTTTCGACACCTTCAGCTACAACTTTAAGTTCCATAGATTTACCTAACTGCACCATACCGTTCATAAGCTTTTGGCTCTTTTCGGATTTTAACAGAGAATTCGTAAACGTTTTATCGATTTTCACTGTATCAATTGGTAAAATTTGCATATATCTAAATGATCCATAGCCCGTACCGAAATCATCTAAAATAAACGAAATGCCTTCATTTTCTAATTTGCGCATTTGCTGAGCAATAGATGTTGCAGCTTCTGCCTCTAACGCAAATTTTTCAGTGATTTCAATTTGTAGAAGGTTTGCTGGACAGCCTGTTTTAGCAATCATTTCAAGGATGGACTTAGCCATATTTTTATCTCGGAACTCTCGTACAGAAGAGTTGATGGATACTTTTAAATCATGGCCAGCCTTTTTCCAAACTAACGCCTGTTCACAAGCTCTCTCTAGCATAAAGGAACCGATATTATTAATTAGTCCTGTTTCTTCCGCAATTGGAATTAATTCATCAGGTGAAACCACGCCAATCACTTCATCTTCCCAACGTACAAGTGCCTCAACAGCTGTAATTTTTCCGGAATAAACATCGATTTGTGGCTGATATAGGACCTTTAAATTCTTTTGATCAAGCGCTTGTAGTAATCGCTTTTCAATTAATGCTTTACGATTTAAAGCTTTATGAGTCGCTGTTGATAGTGACACAATTTTATCTCCGCCTGCTTCACGCACAGTTGAAATAGTAGCAATAGAAGCTTTCATCAGCTGAGAAAATGTTGTTTGATCTTCAGGATATCTAGTGATACCACCACTAATAGAGATTGGCACAGCAATATTGCCACTGTAAATAGGGTGCTGTTGTAAGTATGATAAAAAGCCTTGAATAAACCATTCACTTAAAGGAGTGATGACTACAAAATCATTTTCATTGATACGCGCCATCGTGCTATCTTGGAAATACATCTTAATACGATTTGTAAATTCAATAATTAGGCTTTGATCGATTTGTTGATCGTGTAGTTCCTTTAAAGTATAAAATTTATCAATACTTAAATAAACAAATGAAAAGTGTCTGTCTTCCTCAATCATATTGCTAATGACCTTTTCAAGTCGGTGGGCATTCATCAGCCCAGTTTCCGTGTCGATATAAGCTATTTTCTCAAGTTGGTGTTGGATAGTTTTTGATTTAGTAATATCCTTTTCAATTAAGAAAAATTGTTGTTCACCTGTTTCCAGATTAAAGGTTGGGATAGCCGTTAGTAATACCCAATAGGATTGACCCGCTTTGGTGATTTTTTCAACTTCACCTTGCCATGTGTGCCCGTTGTTTAAATTACGCCAGATAATACTTGTCACTTTTTCACTACGGTCATTATCTGGGAACAATTGCCAAAATGTTTTGCCGATAACACGCTTTGGCGTCCATTGGCTTGTTTTTAGAAATTCATTATTACATTCTAAGATGAAACCATCGTGGTCAAGTGTTACAGTCATAAATGTAGCATCCAATCCTTGTTTAAGGTCTACAAATGTACTGCAATGAGAGACGGCATTAGTCATTAATTCTGGCAGCATAAAGATCATGAGAATCAAACGTTCTCCTTGCTCTGTATAAGGTTTAGCAAGCAGTGCTGTCGACATTTCTGTTTTTAAAGAGGTGTGAATTTGAATTTTTTCTATATACGTACTTTCCTCGCTTTGTAGGATAGCTTGAAAAGTTTCTACTGGAAGCTGACGTAGTAGATTTTCGTGTATAGATGGAGTAGTATTTCCTGTAATATCATTAGTTGATAAACCAATCAGATGTTCAGCGCTCTTTCCCCAGTTAGTGGCTTGTCCATCTTGATTTAAGATAATTGCAGGAAAAGGAAGTGAATTTAAATAATGTTCATCAATCGTAAATGATTTATGCATATGACTCATGAGTTTTCGATCTCCTTGGGTAATCAATATATACTAATATTATAGATAATTATATGGAATTAGTCATTATGAATATATTTGTAAATATTTGATAATGAAAAGAATTAGGACTTTTCTAATGATGTTTAAGAAAAGATTTGAAGAAAAGTAACATTTTTTAGTACGTATATAGGAAGCAGGATTGGTATGCAACGTTTAAAAGGAATAATATTTATCGTTTCGGGTGCTATGTTATGGGGTGCGACTGGCCCCTTGATGGAGTGGTTACTGAACCATACATCATTGACTGTTTCCTTTATGTTAACAATCCGTTTATCGGTTGCAGGTATGATACTAATTACATATTTATTGTTAACGGGAAAAAATATTTTTGGAATTTGGCAGCACAAACTATGGGGTAGACAGCTCATTGTCTTTGGTATTGTAGGTATGCTAGGTGTTCAATTTGCATTTGTAGCAGCGATTCATGAAAGTAATGCAGTGCTAGCGACCTTACTCCAGTTTCTAGCGCCAATATTTGTTGTGGCATATGTCTCTCTTAGTTTAAAGAAATGGCCACCAAAATATCAAGTAATAGGAATTATTGGTACCCTTATGGGGTTATTTCTACTACTAACGAACGCATCATTTGATAGTTTGCTTATTAGTCCAAAAGCATTGCTATGGGGTGTAGCAGTAGGTTTAACCTTTGCTTTTTACACATTATATCCTGCGCGTTTAATGAGAGAGTGGAATGTGTTGTTAGTAGTTGGCTGGGGGATGCTAATAGGTGGGCTCACATTAGGTATAGTGAGTCGGGTATGGCTGTCTAACCAATGGGTCGTTTTTACTGATTTTAAAACACTACTTTTAATGGTTGCTTTAATATTTTTTGGAACGGTCGCTTTCATATTGTTTTTAAGTAGTATGAAATATATAACAGCTGTAGAGACGAGTATCCTCTCCAGCATTGAGCCATTAACGGCTATGATTATTTCAGTTATTGTCTTTGGTACTTCTTTAGGATTGTGGCAATTAGTAGGGGTATTCGTTATGCTTGTGTGTGTAACATGGCTTTCAATTGCTGGTGAGAAAGCATAAATATACTATTGTGGTAGTAATTTTTAACTAGCTATAAATTTCATCTTAGGATTAGGGGGGAAAGAATGTGAAAGAAATTTTTTCCTATGTAAGACCTTATAAATGGACAGCTATTTTTGCTTTATGTTTAATGTTGGTAGAGTTGTTTGTAGAGCTTGTACAGCCACTTATAATGGCCAAAATCATTGATGACGGGGTAAGAGCTCAAAATCACGAAATGATTATGCAATGGGGTGCTGTTTTACTCGTACTTTCATTTGTCGCCTTTATGGCGGGTATCGTTAATTCTTACTTTTCATCTCATACTGCTCAAAGCTTTTCCTATGATCTACGAAATGCCATGTTTGATAAAATCCAATCCTTTACACTAGCAACCTATCAAAAATTTTCTACGGCATCTCTCATTACGAGATTAACTAATGATGTTACACAAGTGCAAACGGTGCTGTTTATGAGCTTACGTATTATGCTTCGGGCACCTCTTGCCGTGATAGGAAGTATAGTAATGGCCTTTATTGTGAATGCAAAATTAGCCTTATTTTTAGTCATAGGTGCTCCTATCATTTTAATTTTTCTTATTTTTATGGTCGCAAAGGGCGTATCTTATTTTGGTCGGGTGCAGAAAAGAGTCGACCGTTTAAATAGGGTTTTGCAGGAGAATTTACAGGCCATACGTTTAGTAAAAGCATACCTACGGGGGACATATGAGGCTTCTCGCTTTGATGAAGTTGCATCTCGTTTAAAATTCGATACTGTCAAGGCTTTACGCGTAATGGAATACATTATGCCAGCTCTTTTATTCATTATGAATATGAGTCTGCTCGCCGTCCTATGGTTTGGTACAAAACAAGTTGCGGCAGGGACAACACCACTTGGAGATATTGTAGCGATTGTTAACTATGCGATGCGTATGACAGGCTCGTTTTCAATGTTCGCTTTTATTATTATTTTTTATGCACGTGCAAAGGCCTCAGCTGAGCGTATGGCAGAAGTTCTTTCTACAGAAAATGAGGTTGAGGATATTTCAATTTCTGAGGAAATCAGCCATGGTAAACACTATGATGAATTAACGTTTGAGCATGTTAGTTTTACGTATCCAGGCGGAGAGGTGCCAGTCCTATCAGACGTCAATTTCCAAGTTAAATCGGGTGAAAAATTAGCGATTATGGGGGCAACAGGTGCTGGTAAATCCACTTTGTTACAGCTTATTCCGCGTTTTTATGAAGTAACAGAAGGAAGAATACTAGTAGAAGGACAGGATGTTCAACAGTGGGATTTACAAGAATTACGTGAAGTCATTGGGTATGTCCCTCAGCAGTCCTTGTTATTTACAGGCAGTATTGCGGATAATGTGCGTTGGGGAGATACGCATGCTGAAATGGACGCTGTACTACAGGCTACGATGCAGGCTCAAATACATGCATCCGTGGAGGATTTTCCAAATGGTTATGATACAAAGGTTGGGCAAAAAGGGGTCAACTTATCAGGAGGGCAAAAACAAAGACTATCCATTGCGAGAGCGCTCTTGAGAAAGGGACATCTATTAATGCTCGATGATAGTACAAGTGCATTAGACGTTAAAACAGAACAGGCACTATGGGAGGCATTGAGCGAAGAACACGCTACGATGCTTGTGGTCACGCAAAAAATTCGTACCGCTAAAGGTGCAGACCGTATTTTACTAATTGATGCTGGAAAAGTAGTTGCCTATGGAACCCATGAAGAGCTTTTACAATGTTCCGCACTTTATAAAAAAATTGCAGTCTCTCAACAGGAGGTGGAGGAATAATGGGATTTTTCCAAAAACCTTTTGGCTATGAGCCGATTTTGACTAAAGATGATCTTCAGCAGGCTGTGAAGAAAAAGAAAGGGCCACGAGCAAGTGATTGGAAAAGTACATTGCTACGTTTATGGAAAATTGTCGATGAGCAACGAGCACTTCTAATCGTAGTTCTTTTACTAGTGATGACTAGTTCAATTTTGGCTTTGATAGGTCCCTATGTAATTGGCCAAATGATTGATCACTATGTTATGCATGGAGAGCTAGTTGGCTTAGGTAAGGGGATTGTCTTATTGATCGGCATTTATTTGTTGCTGGCCGTCTCTCTGTTCCTACAAAATTATTGGATGATTGGTATTGCTCAGCAAACTATTTATAGGCTAAGAACAACTGTGTTTGGTCATTTTCAAC
Organism: Lysinibacillus sp. GW247-5R2A; assembly: GCF_059424475.1. Taxonomy (NCBI): domain Bacteria; kingdom Bacillati; phylum Bacillota; class Bacilli; order Caryophanales; family Bacillaceae; genus Lysinibacillus; species Lysinibacillus sp. GW247-5R2A. The sequence continues at coordinate 144,022 of NZ_JBWKZL010000012.1, forward strand.
GCCTGCCGATTGCCTTCTTTGATCGTCGTCAGCATGGCGAATTAATGAGCCGTATGACGAATGATATAGAAGCTGTCAGCTCAACGCTCAATAGTTCCTTTATTCAGGTGTTTTCAAGTGTACTAACGCTTGGAGGAACGATTATTATTATGCTGAGCTTAAGTCCATTGCTAACCATTCTAACTATGACCATTATTCCCATTATGTTTTGGGCAATGCGTTGGATTACACGTCGAACTGCTCCTTTATTTAAGGAGCAACAAGCAGCTATTGGGGCTCTGAACGGCATGATAGAAGAAACGATATCCGGACAGCGCATTGTGAAGGCTTTTTCCCAAGAGGAACGAATGAAGGCAGAGTTTCAGGAAAAAAGCTTGCGGTTAAAAAGAACGGGATTTTGGGCACAGACATATTCTGGCTATATTCCAAAGGTCATGAATTTTTTAAATAATATGAGCTTTACTATTGTCGCGGGTATCGGCGGCGTACTTGCTTTATATGGACATGTGTCAATAGGAGTTATCGTTATATTTACAGAATATGCTCGGCAATTTACACGCCCATTAAATGATTTAGCTAACCAATTTAATACAGTGCTATCAGCTATTGCTGGTGCTGAGAGAGTATTTGCATTACTGGACGAACAACCAGAAGTAGAATCTACCTCGGCGAAAAAACATCAGCTATTGGGACATGTAGCTTTTAAGCAAGTGTATTTTAAATATGAACAAGACCAGGAATCTTACACATTAAAAAATGTTGATTTTAAAGTGGAACCTGGTCAGACGGTAGCGCTTGTAGGAGCTACAGGAGCAGGGAAAACGACAATCCTTCAACTTATTGCAAGATTCTATGAAGTGACAAAGGGCGAAGTATTATTTGATGGCATGAATGTTCAGGAAATTGATCGTCCATCCTTGCGTTCCCAAATGGCTTTTGTATTGCAGGATCCATTTTTATTTGAGGCCACGGTTCGTGAAAATATTCGCTATGGTCAATTAGATGCAAGTGATGCTGATATTGAAGAAGCAGCAAAGCGCGCTAATGCACATGATTTTATCATGAAGTTGAAGGATGGATACGATACCATTCTTGCTGCAGATGGCCGAGAAATTTCACAAGGCCAAAAACAATTACTATCAATAGCACGTGCACTTATTGCGGACCCGAAAATTTTATTGTTAGATGAAGCGACAAGTAGTATCGACACAGTAACAGAAATGGCGATTCAAGAGGCACTTGATACATTAATGCAAGGCCGCACTAGCTTTGTTATTGCACACCGATTAAATACAGTGCATAATGCAGACATGGTGTTAGTTATGCATAAAGGTGAGTTAGTGGAAGCTGGTCCACAGCAAAAACTAATTGAATCGGGCGGTTTGTATGCTCAAATGCTTCATTCATCCTCCCATCATTTAGAAGAATAGCCATTGACAACTATCAAAAGAGTAATTTCATTTGAAATTACTCTTTTTTTAATCAAATTAAAAATGTAATTAATTTGAATAAATAGTATAATTAATATAAATAAGTAGGGAATAGTATATAGTTTGAAAGTAACTAAATGAAAAGAGTTAATAGTGACAATTTTATGAGTTTGTTAGGTTGTTATATATCTAGAATTCATAGTAAATTTTAGTTGTTTTCGTGAACTTTTATAGTAAAAATCCTTTTATTATTGGATTATTTGAAGTAAAATTCTGATTAATAGAGGGTAATAGTATATTTAGTTGCCAGCTTATTTTCATTCTTGCTACAATAGGGCAATAGTCTGATACAGGAACGGAGTAAACAATGAATATTTCAGTGATGACAGTGTCTTTCCCATTGGATGGAGAAACATTGAAGGAAGTAAAATTATTATGTGAAGAAGCGACAATTCATGATTATCGAGTATACGAAACTATTTTGAATGTACCAATGGCTAGCTCTTTTGAATCGAAGGGTTTTATGGTATTGGCGTATGAGGATGATCAGGATTTGTTAGTGGGTGTGGCAAGTGCCATTGATATGATGGGACTCCATACGTATGAGTGGTCACTAGTGGTGACACCTGCATATCGCCAAAAGGGGATTGGGACTGCATTAGTTGAAGGCATACAAGTTGGGCTAAAAGAGCGAGGGGCTGAGGGTCAGTTAGCTGTTGTTATTGATGGTTCCCCACATGGACACACATTTATTGAAAATAAAGATTATGTTTACAGCTTCTCAGAAGCAACCTTAGAAACAAAGGCGGAGCCTGTAGCATTACGAAGCGATATTACTATTCTTCCCTATAATGGCGAACAGGCTGAGCTCATCGCTATTTATAGTGAAGCATTTGGTGATTTACCAGAAGAATCAACAGAGCTCATCGCCTTTAATACGTCCACTAATGGAAGAAAGCTATGGATTGCTTATCGAGATGGAGGAGTTGTTGGCACGGTGACGACAGCTCAGGAAAATGAAATACAATGGGTAACAGCTCTTGCAGTCCACCCAAATTGTGAAGGTCAAGGTATTGGGACGGCTTTATTGTCCTTTTCAAAGGATTATGCGAGTAAAACAGGTGCCACTTTCGTTATGTTAGATGTTGAAATAGACAATAAAAAAGCAATATCTGTCTATGAAAAGGCTGGTTTTATGAAGGCGCAGCAAATTGATTATTATGTAAAACAATAACAAAAAGGGCGAGGAGTGAAGTTAACTCATCGCCCTTTTTATCATAATTGCGTACTATCTTCATATAGTAATAATAAGCCTTAAGAAAGGAGTCGTGATTATGCGCATGCCAGCATTGCCTAAAAAGAAGTCTCCTCCGAAGGAAGCACCTAGTTCGTGGTGGAAAGTGGTTAAGGCCTATCTATCGAAAGGAAAGTTCTATCGATTACCACCGAGAAATTGATAAGGTATAAAAAAGTCGCCTTATAGCGACTTTTTAATTTTCTAATAAAAATGTATTTTTAGAGGGACCTATTAAGTAAAGTTCGTGCATTGCCCGTGTGAGTGCTACATAGAGTAGCTTTCGATCAATGGGCGTGTCATGAAAGGGCGTATCAAATGCAGCTACTATCACCGCATCAAATTCAAGCCCTTTTGCTAGATGGCTTGGAACAACAAGCAACATTTCCTGATTAATGGAATCATTTTCAGTTAGTAACTGTGCAGGTAGTTGGTGAGCTTTTAAATTTTTTTGCATCATCAATGCCTCAGCTGTTGTTTTGCATATTAAAGCGATGGAACGATGTCCATGCTGACGAATCGTTTCAAAAATTTCTTTAATTTGTAAGGCGTCGAATTCATCCGCTTGAATAAAGCTTGGCTCGTTGCCATGACGAACAACTGGCTCCACTAACGGGAGTTGTTCATCCATTTGGGCTAAAATTTCATTAGCGACTTCCATAATTTCAATGGTTGTACGATAGCTTTTTTGCAAAGTTCGAAAGCTTGCTCGTGGGAATAAACTTTGGACAGGCTCCCAAGCAGTTAATGAACGATAGCTATGAATTCCTTGAGCTAAGTCACCAACCATTGTAAACATATCCGTATCCAAACCTGTTTTTAAAGCGGCAAGCTGAAATAGACTATAGTCTTGAACCTCATCGATAAAGACAACGCGCATTTTCCATTCATCAGGGATGCCTTTTAAGCGCGCCTGTAAATAATAAAGTGCAGCTAAATCTTCAAGTGCCCATTGTTCCTTGCGATGTGATTGTAAAAATTGCTGTTGTTCGAGATAATGCCATTCAGGAGCCAGTTCTGCTAACAGCTCTGCATTGGTGAGAAGTGAACGATAAAGGGTTTTAATATTGTGTTTGGTAAAGCGGCGCATATAAGCAGCTGCAGTTGATTTGGCTTCTTTTTCAATAGCAGGAATTCGCTCATCGCGTTCATCGATGAATTTTGTTACGACACGACGCCGTTTTTCATCATCTCGAATACCATTTAATGCCTTTCCAAGTGCTTCATCATATTTTTTATGGAGTGTAGCTAAAACAGACTGCTTCTTCTGTCGAACATGGCTAGCTAACACCTTTTTAATATGTGCCAGTCGTTTTTCGATAGGCATATAAGAAAATTCATATAAAAATAGCTTCTTAAGGTGAGAAGCCCGCATGATACAGTATTTTTCAATATAAACATCTTCAAATTGCTCTGCAATATCTTGCTCCAGTTTTTGAATATAGCGTTCGATAACATCACGATAATAAAGAGAGCCTTTCATTTCAGCAATCCAAGCAGATGGCTGAGAATTTCCTCCGGCCACAAGCGATTCTAATTGGTCATTTGGATTTTGAAGCTTTAATTTTAATTTAGTGGCGGATAGTACGTAATCGGTAAAAGTAGTTTGGCATATTTTATCGACGCCTAGTTCTGGTAAGACATCTCCAATATAATCAATAAATAACTTATTCGGTGCTAAAATCATGAGCTGCTCAGGATTAAAATGCTCACCCATTGTGTAGAGGAAATAGGATATTCGGTGTAGGGCGATGGTGGTTTTTCCACTGCCTGCTGCTCCTTGGACAATTATTGGTTGACGAAGATGGGCGCGAATAATTTCATTTTGCTCTTTTTGGATTGTCGAGACAATTTCGGTTAGACGAACATCAGCTTTACCAGCCAATGCTTCTTGTAACAGTTCATCGTTCGTCGTTAAGTCAATATCACGTATATCGAGCAAATCGCCATTTTCAATTTTATATTGTCGTTTAGCAAATAGATGCCCTTTATGAATTTCTCCGCGGACATCGTACTCCATATCACCAAGACGGCCATCATAATAGACATTCGCTACTGGTGAGCGCCAATCGACAATAATGGGTTCATGTGTTTCACGATGAAATAACGAGGTTTTTCCAATGTAAAGAAGTTCTTCAGGGTCACCCGTCTTTTGAAAATGGATTCTGGCAAAATAAGGCTTCTTTTGAACGGCTTCTAGCCCTTCCTTTTGATTACGGGCCATTTCAAAGAATCGGGCATTGGTTAAGATGTTTAAATAACTCAAACTAGAATCTAAGTAATCAAGATCTGCCATCGACTTCCGAATATTTTCTTGAGCGGATTTTAAATCTCTTTGTGACTCATTTAAAATTTGCTGCATATAACTTTGGGTATACGCTAATCGCTCTACTTCAGTCTGAAAATCTGGATGTTTTACAGTCATTTTTTAGCACCTCCTAGGTACTTACAATTTCAAAGTAGATTATCATACTACTATATATAATATTTACCATCAAGTGAAAGCTTAAAAGCTGAATATGTTACTATTACGTAGAGGTTTTGAATGAATGTTACTAAAAGAGGAGGTATATTATTTTGGATATTTTTGCACACAGAGGCGTTTCTGCAAGCTACCCGGAAAATACAATTGCTGCATTCCAAGCGGCATCTAAGCTTCCTATCGCTGGAATTGAGCTAGATGTTCATTTAACAGCAGATAAAGAGGTAGTTGTTCTTCATGATGAAACCATTAACCGTACCTCCAATGGTTCAGGCTATGTAAAGGATTTTACATTACAGCAATTACGTACATTTGATTTTGGCTCATGGTACTCATTGGACTATAGTGGAGAAGTGATTCCCACATTAGGGGAAGTGTTAGAACTATTTGCAGGTACAAACCATCGCATTAACATTGAGCTTAAAACAGATGTGTTTGCCTATGAAGGGATCGAGGCATTAGTTCTAAAGGAAGTAGCTGCCCAACAAATGACAGAGAGAGTTATTATCTCTTCTTTTAATCATGAATCTTTGCAAACAGTCGCACAAATCGCACCTTATATTGAAAGTGCTGCATTGTTTGCTGAAGTTTTAGTAGACTTTACGACTTATGTTGCGCTTATTCCTGCTAAAGGCTTGCATGTTAGTTTGCCTACAGCGTATCGCAAATCAGTAAAACTAGCGCTCGCTGAAGGGGCAACTGTACGTGTGTATACAGTCAACGAGGAGCGGGATGCTCGATATTTACAGCAGCTTGGAATACAAGCAATATTTACTGATGACCCAGAGAAAATATTAAAAGCCCTTACTTAGAGCAATGTGAGGGGGTGGCGCTCGAATTCCGTGGAATGATTATGAAGTAATGCCCACGGAACGCGGCGTCTTTTTTAAGATTCGTTACCACTTTGCCTGATGCTCCTCAATACATCCAAGCATTTGTCGAATAACTAATGTTTCACCATTGTCGAGCAAAATAGAACCATCATAATAACCAAATAATTGATGTACTTCTGATTTTACTAGTTTTGCATTTGTATAGGCTACACGTTCAAAAAACGGAGAGAAGGTTAGTGACACTTGATGAGAGAATTTTGATTTTACTTTCCAGCGTTGCATATAATCTTCGGAATCATAATCAAACAATAAATCCTCATGTATTTTTGTCATTTTACCGTCAACGAAAACAGCATTTTCGGTCATACCTGTGCCATCTGTCCATTTTCCTCCTAAATTAAGTCCAATTCTTCTTCCACGGACCCGCTGAGAGGCCATTCCCCAATTCCATACGGCTTCACGCGGCCATACACCTCGACCATAATCTAAGACAGCAAAATTTTCTTCTGCCGAGAAATTATAACGACGAGTACCAATTGCGACCACACCTGAAGTAGGGAGTGTATGATGCTTACCTGTAAATTGAAATGTTTTACGATTCCAAGGGATGACAACATTTAAGGTTTCGTCTGTAGCGGGATGCTGAATGATGAGCTTTGCACGTAAAATATCGCCATCAAAATTTGGAATAGAAACGGATAGATGTGTTTCATTTTGTACATATAGTATATCAATCATCATTTCACTATTTTTAAACGATACAGACTCTAAAACCTGTGTAGGCATTTTCAATTTGCCGCCTAAGGGAATGGTAATCGTTTTTTCGAAATAGCGCTGCGTTTCATATTCAAGGAAATAGACGAAGCAGACTGCTGCATAATCTAGATGACTAATCGTAGCGGAAAATAAGATTTCATCACCGTAGACACACCAATAGTTCCATTTCTTTTTGCGCATGAGATGGCCGCTTAAATTGCTGTTGATAAGTGGTTTACGTGCAAATCCGATGGCTGCTGGATTTAAATTCCCCTTTTTATCGCATAAAAGAGTAGGCTGTAAAATTTCTTTCTCAGCATGCTGCTTCACATTTAACATCCCTTCTGGTCATAAAATAAAATCATGCATTTCTTTTAATCTTATTGTAGCAAAAATGATCTTAAAAATGGAAAGGAACATACTAATTATACCTATTTTCGACAATAATATGAGTATGGACCTAACTAATAGAAATACTTGAAGAGACATATGATGGCATGAGGAGGGGATGTATGGCAAAGATGTATAATAGGCAAGCTGCTGTACAGTATGCCAATTTATGGTGGAATAGACGCAATCCAGCTTTTCCTAACTTTGATGTAGACTGTACAAACTATATATCGCAATGTTTATTAGCTGGTGGGGCACCAATGCGAGGGGCACCAAGTAGAGATAAGGGCTGGTGGATTCAGCAAGGAAATTGGAGCTTTAGCTGGTCTGTTGCACATTCTTTAAGATGGTATTTAGAAGGCTCAACGACAGGGTTGAAGGGTACACGTGTGCAAACCGCCGAAGAGTTAGAGCTGGGTGATGTTATTTTTTATGATTTTCAAGGAAATGGGAGAATCGATCACTCTGTTATTGTTACAAGTATTCAAAACGGCATTCCTTATGTAAATGCTCATACATCAGATAGTATTAATCGACCGTATTTGTATGAAGACTCCACTGCTTTTACGCCGAGCATGACTTACTTTTTCTATCATATTGAGGATAGCTTTGCTTAAGATGAGGTAGTTTTAAAGCATATCATTTTATGATAATGTGAAGGTAGAAGAGATAAACTTAAAAGTTGTCTTGTGGTAGAAGGAGAATGGATATATGAGCGAACAATTTTTATCGGTTAGAGATGCAATTATTCAACGTCGTTCCATTAAAAAATTTAATGGTCAGCCTGTAGATCGTGATGATTTATTGGCCATTATCGACGATGCAGTTTGGGCACCCAACCACGGTAACCGTGAGCCTTGGCGTTTAGTAGTAGCCTGTGGTAAGGAATTAGAAAATCTACATCATTTATTACGCGACCTGACGATTCCAAAATGGCAAGAGCTTTTAAGTGAAGACTTGGCGAAGCAGATGTTGAAATTTACGTTACCTGGTGGCTATGCCTTTGTTATCGTACCGGAGGATGCGCGTCAAAAAGAACGTTTAGAGGATTATGGAGCAGCGAGTATCTTTATTCAAAATATGCAACTATTAGCATGGGATAGAGGGATAGGCTCTTGCTGGAAAACACCAGGCTTTTTAGATCATCCAAAGTTCCGAGAAGCTTTAAAGGTACAGCCTGGTGAACGTGTGATTGCAATGCTACAGGTCGGTTATTTTGATGAAGTACCAAAAGGGAAAGATCGTAAAAAATCGGCTGAAATAGTGACAGTTTTTGGCGAGTAATCGCCTAAAAAGCAAAGAAAGTCCCCTCACTGAAGTAGGTGAGGGGATTTGTTTTGGAATAGAAAATTATTTTTGTAATTCCGAAACTTCATATAAATAATCACTTAAAACGCGTAAACCTTTATCAAAGTTTTCTAAATGGAAATGCTCATTAGGTGCATGGAAGTTTTCACTAGATAAACCGAAGCCCATTAATACTACAGGGATTTCTAAAATTTCATCAAATGCAGCGACGATAGGGATAGAACCGCCACCACGTGTGTAAGCAGTAGGTACATGGTAGACCTTTTCATAAGAACGTCCAGCTGCCTGAATGAACGGATGATCAAATGGTGTTAAGAATGCAGGGCCTTTATCGAATTCCGAAATGTTAATTTCCACTCCAGCAGGCTTATGCTTTTCAACGTGGGCTTTTAATAGCGCAACGATTTCGTCCGGCTCTTGATTTGGAACGAGACGGCATGTAATTTTAGCGCCTGCTTCAGCAGGTAATACCGTTTTGATGCCTTCTCCCGAGAAACCACCAAAGACCCCATTAACCTCTAATGTTGGACGAGCCCAAGTACGTTCTAGGTAGGTAAACCCTTGCTCACCAAATAGTTCTTTTACACCAACCTCTTGTTTTACTGACTCCTCATCAAAACCAAGTGCACGATAAGCTTCACGTTCTTCCTCTGTTAAAGGTAATACATTATCGTAGAAACCTTCCACTTGAATGGTGCCATGCTCGTCACGGAAGGATGCTAATATTTCAGCTAATGCGTGGATAGCATTTTGCACGCCTCCACCATAGAGACCTGAGTGTAAATCTCCTTTAGCTCCACGCACATCAATTTGAATGCCTGCTAAACCACGTAAGCCATAGCATACTGCAGGTTTACCAGGACCATAAAGTCCAGTATCAGAAATTAAAATAAGATCCGAAGCTAATTTTTCCTTATATTGCTCAACAAAGGAAGGTAGATGCGGACTACCGATTTCTTCTTCACCTTCATAAATAAATTTAACGTTTACAGGTAAAGTTCCTGTTGTTGCAAATAAAGCTTCAATCATTTTTAAGTGCATAAATACTTGCCCTTTATCATCACTAGCACCACGAGCGAATAATTTATTGTCACGAATGGTAGGATTGAACGGTTCGCTCTCCCATAAATTTAATGGGTCAACAGGTTGTACATCGTAGTGACCATAAAATAATACAGTTGGTTTGCCTTCTGCATGTAACCAATCGGCATAGACAACTGGATGACCTGCAGTTTGTGTAATTGAGATATTCTCAAGATTTAATTTTTCAAATGCATTAGCAAGCCATTGTGCAGCATGCTGGATATCTTCCTTATGCTCAGATAAAGAACTAATACTTGGAATTTGTAAAAATTCTTTCAATTCGCTTAAATGAGCCTCACGATGTTCAGCAAAATAAGCATCAATTTGCTGTAAATTTGTCATCTAGCATCCCTCTTTCTAATATATTTCGATAATAGAAATAGTATAGCATATCAAAACTAGAAAGTATTAACATGGGTTCATAAATAAATAAGCTCTAATAGGGGGACATCAACCATTTTATAACAAGGCCAATGGTTGTTTTTGAATGTCTTTAGCTATGTAACGGACGAATAGATGTAGGGAAAAATGAAAGACACTGTAGCAAAAATTCTTTACAGTGTCTTTCAATAGGTGTCTATAAGTGAGGGCAATTTTTATTTACTTAAAGAAAGAATTAAACATTTTTCGATTTACTACTACTGATGTTAGGTGTTGGTGGTGAGTTGTACACACGGGAATAGGGTGGTATTGAATTCATTAGCCAAATGTTACTGCCTAGCACCGAATCGTGACCAATGGTCGTTTCGCCACCTAAAATGGTTGCTCCTGCATAAATAACAACATTATCTTCAATATTCGGATGACGTTTAATTCCTTTAATTGGATTACCATTTTCATCAAGAGGGAAGCTTAATGCCCCTAATGTTACACTTTGATATATTTTAACATTATTGCCGATTATACATGTCTCACCGATTACGACACCTGTGCCGTGATCGATAAAGAAGGATTCACCAATTGTCGCTCCTGGGTGAATATCGATTCCTGTTAAACTATGTGCATACTCAGACATAATACGTGGGACAATGGGTACGCCCACTTCATATAATTCATGTGCTATACGGTGAATGTATACCGCAACAATCGATGGATAACTTAGTAAAATTTCTTCTGTAGAAAGGGCAGCAGGATCTCCGTTGTACGCTGCCTGAATATCTGTTTGCAAGGTTTTACGAATTTTTGGGAATTGTGAAATTAAATCCATCACAATACGATCTGCATCCGCTTGACAAGTACAGTTTTCAAGATTGCTGTTGTACTCCAAATTGTAAATTAAAACTTTTTCGATCATATCACGTAAATCCAATGCCGTTTCACGCAATTTATTACTACTTACAATATTGACGCGTGTAGTATCGATGGGCGGAGCAGTATGGATACCTGGGAACAGTACTTCATGAAAATTATCTAAGATTTTATAAATTTGATTGCGCCCAACAAAGCCAATTGAATTTTCAATATCAACATACTGTCGGTTAATATCACTTAATGAACTTGTAATTTCTGGGACCTTTTCATTTAGCCAATCATTTAAACTCATTGTAAAACACCCCTCAATTTCATAATAACTGATGTAATAAAGGTACAAAGCATTTCATGTAATAGCAACTCTTTTAGCTTTAAAATATATTAATATTTATATTATAGAAAAAATACCTGCATGTGGAGTTGCAATTAAATAATCTTCTATTGTTTTACCATAAAATACGACTGCTTTTAAAGCTTACTGCTTCTTGTTATGATCTAGACCGATTAGCACTGGGAGAATTTTAATCAAATAAAAAGAGTCTGAATCCGGAACAATACCGAATTCAGACCCGTAAACTTTTAATTAGTGAGCAGTATAGCCGCCATCAACAAGGAGTGTTGTACCATTAACAAAGCTTGCATCATCGCTTGCTAAGAATAAAACAGCTTTGGCAATCTCTTCTGGTTTACCAAGTCGACCTTGTGGATGAAGGGAAGCTAAATATTCTTTCTTTTGAGCGTCTACTTCAGCCAATAAAGGTGTGTCGATATAGCCAGGACATACAGCATTAACGCGAATGCCTTGTTTTGCATAAGCTGTGCAAAGGTTTTGTGTTAATAGTTTTACACCACCTTTTGCAGATGAATAGGCTGTTGGATTTGGTAAGGCAACAAAACTATGGATAGAGCCAGCATTAACAATGACACCACCTGTTCCTTGCGCAAGGAATTGTTCGATAGCATATTTATCAGAAAGAAATACTCCGGATAAATTAATATCAATGGTTCTTTTCCATTTTTCAAAAGATAACTCGTGAGCGGGTGCATCGTCAGCTACACCTGCATTCGCATACATAATATCAAGTTTTCCGTATTTATTAATAGTTTCCTTTATCATGTTTTTAATATCTTCTTCGCTTGTTACATCTGTTTTTACGAAGAGCGTATCATAACCATCGTTATTTAATTGTTCAGAGATGTTTTGTCCGCGCTCTGAAAAATCGGCAATGACTACTTGTGCACCTTCTTGGGCGAAGAGGCGAACTGTTGCCTCACCGATACCGCTAGCTCCACCAGTGACGATTGCTACTTTATCTGTTAATTTCATGTCAATGACCACCTTAATATTTATTTTGCTGTTGCTCCACCATCAATAACAAATTCGGCACCTGTTGAGAAGGAGGATTCATCAGAAGCTAAGAACAGCACTGTTTGAGCCACTTCTTTTACAGAACCTAAACGTCCTAATGGGAATAAGTTTTTTCCTAATTCATCTTTAGAGCTTCCAGTTGTTGCAGATGCATAATCGGCCATTCCTGTATCGATATAGCCAGGGTGAATAGAGTTTACACGTACGCCATATGGGGCATATTCCATTGCTGCATCCTTTGTCATAATGCGCACAGCACCTTTACTAGCACCATATAAAACGTGTCCAGCAGCACCTGTTAAGCCTGCAATAGAAGATGCATTAATGACAGAGCCTTTATTTTGTTTAGCCATAAGCGGCATGATATGTTTCATACCAAGGAAAACACCAGTTACATTGATGGACATTAACCGATTCCAGTCAGAAAGTTCAATTTCCGCAAGTGGTTTAATTATATAAATGCCTGCATTATTGAAAAGGATATCAACTTTATTAAATGTATGAATCGCTTCATCTGCAACTTTTTTCCAATCATCTTCATTGCTTACATCATGACGTATAAATAATGCTTCGCCTCCAATTGCTTGGATATCGCTAACAGTTTCGTTCCCAGATTGTTCATTTATATCAGTAATGACTATTTTTGCTCCTTCTTTCGCAAATAATAGTGCAGTTTCTTTCCCGATGCCTGTACCTCCGCCTGTAATAACGGCTACTTTATTTTCCAATCTCATTTCAAGCACGCACCTTCCATTATTTCTGGTTATATGGTTACCTTAGGATTTAAAAGTATTCGCTTTATTTTAGCGATACCTTCATCTTACTCCTTTCAATTTGAAATACTATCCTATAAGATGCTGTATAATATAGTGAGTGAGTATCCTCCATTTATAGGGGTATTTTTAGTATGAAGGAGAGGAATTTCCTATGACACACTCATTTCAATCCTTTGAAGAAATGACACTTCAGGAATTTGTGTTATTCATCAAAATTCATAATAAACAAATTGAAGAGAATACGAATATTTACCTCAATCTAGAACCTTCTATTGCTGAAGCCGATCGAGAAAGAGTGGCAATGCTACTGGATTCGTTTCTACGCTTAATGACGCATACGAATATCGAAGAGCTTCATGATGATTTTAGGAGCTTTTTTAAGACATGGCTTCAATCACAGTTATCCATTATCGATACGAGAAGCTTTCTTCTATTCCAATTGATTTTAGAGAAATCATTGATCACTTTTATGATTCAGCAGAAAATTAGTCGAATGAATGCCATACTCATGTATGTATTATCGATTTTTACATTTTTAGTACAGCTTTACTGTGATGCCGAAGTAGAGCATAAAAATAGTCGTAGAACTACCCCTGAAAATAAGGAGTTGGGACGGCTGCAATTGTTGGATAAACTTGATAAATTGCTTATCAGTTCCTCTGGTTATCAGGATTTAGCTTATATCTTAAAGAAATGTGAAGAGTATTTTAGTTATAAAAGATGTGTATTTTATGCCTATGTGCCATGGTCCAATCAATTTTACGGGGTTATTGGTGCTGAGCTTCCAAAGGTTCAGAGCATGAAAGGGGAGCTGACCGGTGAAAATACAGTTCTTGGCTCAAGAAAACCTATTTATTTAAAAAACCCCAAAAATTATGTGAAGGAAGAACATATACAATTATTTAATTTATCGTCGATTATATTTATCCCAATTATTCAACAGGATCAATTATTTGGTTGGCTGACATTTGATCAGCTAGGTGAAGAATTTGATTGTACAAAGGATGAGTTATTGTTACTTGAAGAAGTAGGGAAGCGGTTGGGTTTATTTTTATCACGTAAGGGTGAGAAGGCTGAAAAGAATACAGAACTGCACTTAACAGAAAGGGAGTCCATGATTTTAGGTTTACTTGCAGAGGGATATGACAATAAAAAAATTGGGGGATTACTATTTCTAAGTGAGCATACGGTAAGAGATTATGTAAGTAGTTTAATGACAAAGCTAAAAGCTAAAAATCGAACACAGGTCGTTGCTTCCGCCTTTCGTTTAGGGCTATTAAGTTAGCCAAGGGGAAATAAATATGTAATCTATTTTATAAAATACATCTGCTTACTTTACAAGTCATTGTTAAAGGGGCATATTTTTAATTTTCAGATAATAATTATTATTAAAAATATAGCAATCAAAATAGGGGTTTAATGTTATAGAGACGTGTTTTACAGGCTGAGTAATTTAGTAGTAAAACATTTTTTACGAATATTACAAGCAAAAGCGATTAAGCTTACACGATTGTAATGAAATTGAAAGCCAATACGATAGAGTGTAATACATTATTTTGCGAGAATGTGTATAGAAGCAAGAACAAGAAGCGGAGGCATACACAATGAATGAAAAATTAGAAGGCGTATACGAGGAATACAATCGTTATATATATCACTTATGTTTAAAACTAACTCGCAATAATGTAGAGGCTGAAGATTTAATGCAAGAAGTTTGGGTAAAGGTCGTGCGCTATGAAGACAGCGTAGCTGAAGTAGAGCATATTAAGGCTTGGCTTACAACTATTACAATGAATACTTTCAGAGATCGCTATCGTAAAAAGGTTCGTCGCAGTAAATATATGATGAACCAACCTGAAACATTAGACGTACCGATATTAGATTTGGTTCCCAATAATGAAATTTCAACAGAAGAAAAGGTTGAAAAGGATATTGTCACAAAACTCGTACAAGATAAAATGGAGCAATTAGATGGCATTTATAGAAAGACTTTATGGTATTTCTACATAGACCAATATTCACTTGCAGAAATTTCTACAATTATGAAAGTTTCCATTGGTACTGTGAAATCTCGTTTATTCCGTGCAAAGGCTCGATTAAAAGAAATGCTTATGTCTGATACGGCCATTGTGGAATCTGTGCTACCAGCATGATTAAAGCTGATTGGTCGCACACCATACGTACTTAGACGGAAGTATTCAGTCGACTAATCTAAAAAAAGATGCATTCGCATATAATTGCGATGCATCTTTTTATTATTAAGACTTTATTCTGGACGATTGGATTCAACATCCAATAGACATTTTGAAAAAATAGTGCGCAATGTTTGCAGTTCTTCAGCAGTGAGCATTCCAAACATATTGTTGATAATTTCACTCACTTGTTGGCGAGACTCTTTTAAGATGCTCTCGCCCTCAGAAGTAATAACGAGCTGTGATGCTCGTCGATCTGTAGCGTGCTGTGTTTTTTCAATAAAGCCAGCATTGATAAGCTTCGTTGTTAAAACGGTGACGCCACCTGTCGTTACCTTTAACCGCTCAGCAATAGCAGAAGGGCGTTTCGGGCCCTCCTGCGATAAGTAGTCTAAAATTAAAATATGGGATTTTGAAAAGCCGAGCGCATTATGATTATTCCACTCGTTCGCCCACTTACGCTCAATAGATGAAACAACTTCAAACAACGAGGTAATGGCTTTTTGTTTTTCTTGATCCATAGAAGGTCATCTCCAAAACTGTTTTAACTTTCTTGTGCCAATCTTGTCATCGCATTTAATTCGTAAGCACGTACTTTGCGTGGGATAAAACGGCGGATGTCCATCTCATTGTAACCAACTTGAATACGTTTTTCATCTATTAAAATAGGGCTACGTAACATTCTTGGATGTGCTTGAATAATAGCAAATAGCTCCTGAATAGAAAGTTGGTCGATATCGATATTTAAGTTTTTAAAATCATTCGAATTTGTTGCGATAATTTCATCTGTTCCATCTTCAGTCATGCTTAAAATTTCTTTAAACTCTGCAAGTGTAAGTGGATGAGAAGTGATACGTTTTTCTTTATATTCAATATTGTGATCTTTTAACCATTTAAGTGCTTTTCTGGATGAAGAACAGCTCGCTTGTGAGTAAATTGTAACTGTCATTCTTCATTCCTCGCTTTCTTTTTTAGATTATATTTTATAAATATCTTATTAGTAAGGTAATTTGTTTATATATATATCTTACTAGTAAGCTATATATAAATCAATAGCTATTTAAAAAAAATATCTAGAACACCATGATTTTTTTCAGGTATATTAACATATACGAAGATCATCATAAAAAGTTTCATTTTCACAGCTTACAATGATGTAAGTTTAGGGAAATTGAATAGGGACTACATGAAACATAGGCTTGTCCAAGAGGAGAGAAATGACAAGCTAAAAAATATCAGTCCACTGATTATAGTATGATTAAATGACGAGAAGTATACATAAAAACTTAAAATTATTTGTGGAATTTCGCAAATGAAAAAAAGGGTGGTCCCAAATGATATTTGAGACTACCCTTTTATATTTAGCCTTGTTGTCCAGAAGTAAACCAATCTTGAACATCCCAGACCTTCGTAGCGAGACCATCATAGAAATCAGGTTCGTGACTTACAAGTACAATAGTGCCTTTAAATTCTTTCATCGCACGTTTTAATTCATTTTTTGCATCCACATCTAAATGGTTCGTTGGTTCGTCAAAAAGAAGCCAGTTTGCCTCTTCCATCATTAATTTACATAAACGAACTTTCGCTTGCTCTCCACCTGATAATGAATTCAGTGGACGTGTAATGTGATCAGTCTTTAAGCCAGCCTTCGCTAAGGCAGCACGTACTTGTGCCTGCTCCATTGAAGGGAAGGCATTCCAAACATCATCAATTGGTGTGATCTTTTCCGCTTTTACTTCTTGTTCGAAGTAAGAGGGATAAAGGTAATCTCCTCGGATCACTTTGCCATTTAGAGGATTAATTTTACCAAGCATTGTTTTCAATAATGTTGATTTACCTACACCATTCATGCCGACTAAAGCGATCTTCTCTCCTCGTTCAATCGCAAAAGTGAGTGGGGGAAGTAATGGCTTGTCTTTATCATAACCAATCACCAAATTTTCAGCCTCTACAACATAGCGACCTGATGAGCGTGCTTCTTTAAAACCGAACTCAGGCTTTACAGCAGTTTCTGGGCGATCAATTCGCTCTAAACGGTCAAGCTGCTTGGCACGAGATTTGGCACGGCCAGTAGTAGAGTATCGCGCTTTATTTTTGGCAATAAAATCCTCTTGCTTCTTGATGAATTCTTGTTGTTTTTCATACGCGTCAATATGCTGACGCTTATTGATTTCAGCAAGCTCTAAGAATTTTTCGTATGTTGCTGTATAACGAGTTAGCTTTGAAAATTCGAGTTGGAAGATGACATCCACCGTCTCGTTCATAAATTCTGTATCATGCGAAATTAATAAGAAGGCATATGGATAGTTCTTCAAATAGTTTTTTAGCCATGTAATATGTTCTTCATCAAGATAGTTTGTAGGCTCGTCTAATAATAGAACTTTCGGTTTTTCTAATAACAGCTTAGCTAGTAAAACCTTTGTACGTTGACCACCAGAAAGAGCAGCCACATCTCGCTCCAAGCCGATAGCATCGAGCCCAAGCCCGCGCGCAACTTCTTCAATTTTCATATCGAGTGAATAGAAGTCACCTGCATCTAACGCATCTTGAACCTCAGCCATTTGCTCTAATAGAACTTCTAATTCTTCAGGTGTAGCTTCAGCCATCTTACCTGTAATTTCATTGAGTTCCTCTTCTTTTTTATACAAGGGTAGAAAAGCGTCACGCAATACATCGCGCATCGTTCTACCAGCTGTGAGTACGGTATGTTGGTCTAAATAACCATAATGTGTACCAGGGAGCCATTCCACTTTTCCCTCATCATGAATTGTTTGACCAGTGATAATGCCCATTAAAGTTGATTTACCTACACCATTTGCCCCAACGAGTCCAATATGATCACCCTCTACTAAACGAAACGATACATCTTTAAAAAGTGTACGATCTCCGAATGAATGACCTAAATTTTCTACTGTTAAAATTGCCATATATGTTCCTCCAACTGTCTTTCAAGTTTACATTTTATAGTTCTGCAAGTTGCTTATTCAGCTCTGCAAGCTTCAATTCCATATTTGCAAGACGTTGCTCTGCCTGTGCTACTTGATCGTTGTGTCCTGTAGACTCAAGTTTTTCAATATCGCCTTGTAAATTGATATAGTCCATTTTTAATTCTTTAATTTGATATTCTAAATCATTTTTGGTTGGCATGATAGTTGCTCCTTTTTTAAGAATATTTGTATAGCGAATGCGTGTAAAAAGCGATGGGGGCTTTATTGATCCCCCACCGCTTAGTCATTAAAATCAATCGGGAACTGAAAAACTTTGAACTTACATAAGTCCCAACTTTTATAAGATGAGATGCTAAAGTGAAAATTTCTTATATATTGTATCATAATCGTCTTTGAAGTAGCACTAAGTAGAAGCGATATTATGACGATCATAAGCAAAGTCTAAAAGTAGTTCTAAGAGTGTTTCATTATTGCTAACGAGATTGAGCTGGCGTTGTTTTTTTACGGCACGTTCACTGCGTGCTTCATGTAAAAGAAACTCCATAACAGCATTTTGTATTTGTGATTGTTTCATTTTACGACCTAGCCCTAGATGAATAAAACCGTTCTGTTCTCTTGGGAAAGCATGTAATAGCTCTGCCTCCGATTGTGCAAGCGTAATGCATGGCACACCATAAGAGGCAATTTTGTAAGGCGTATAATTGGCATTGCAAATAATAACATCTGCTTTTGGTAAAAGTTTGAGAAGCGCGTTTTTATCACGAAGGATGGCTGTGTTGCGACGACTTAAAACCATCATTTGCAAGTCGTCTATAGCATGGCGGTAGCTGTCGTCAATCATAACTGTAATTTGTAGTGGAATTTGGAGCTGTGTTAAGTGTCGAAGTGTACGATAGGTTAAATTATGCTCGTCCCCATCTTCAAAAGCTACAACGATATGGGGAGGATTTTCAGGTGTTTTGCTTTCAGGTCTATCGCTAAAGTTTTGATAGTCTTCGGGTAGTGCAAAAACAAAGCTCCCGCCAATATAATGCGACGGTAAATAATCTTTTACCTCGTGATAGAGTGCTAGTAGTACACAGTCACAGGCTTGACCACCTTCACCAAAATCATCAAAGTGAATAATTGTTTTGCAGAAAGGTCGTAAATCCTGTACTTGCAAAGCCTCGGAATTGCGGCCATCTCTGACAATTAAATCTGGCTGAATGCCCTTCATTTGCTTAGGCAGTTCATTAAAATGATCAAATAAAACGGGGGTTAGACCCTCATTCATTAAAATTTGAATCCCGTCATTTGAAGGAGTTTTGACAAATATAAAAACCTTCTCATTCGTCAGTAGCTTAGCTAATGTTGAAACCCGTTCAAAAGGATACAGCCCTTTATCAATACAGCTTTCAATAATGAAAACAATCGTTTTTTTCGGTACTATTGCTTGCGTTTCTTTTTGCAAATGTATCCCACCCTTTCTCTGTCTCTTTAAATTATGGCGAAGAAAGAGCAAGTATGTGTAAAATTTAGGATTTGATCAATGATCTTTTGAAATAAATCTTTCAAATAGCTATCTTATAGGTACGGTAAATAACTTTTAATCATTTAAAAAGTGGTCGATATATATAGTGAGTTTATTAAAATGCATGACAAAGATGGTGATGATGAAAGGAGGGAAGAAGTATGGGTATGCGTGCTGCAATTGTAGTTGGAGCAACAGGATTAACGGGCTCCTCTCTAGTAGAGCAATTATGTGAAAATGATGAATATGTATCCGTGACAGTAATCGCGAGAAGAAAACCAACTTTTAAGCATCCCAAGCTAGAAGTGAAAATTCGTGACTTTGATAGGTTAGAGGAACAAGATATAGCATTTGCACATGAGCTATATTGCTGTTTAGGCACAACTATAAAAAAGGCAGGTTCTCGAAAGGTGTTCGAAAAGGTAGATTTTGAATATCCTTTAGCGATTGCTTCATTGGCGAAAAAGCGTGGGATTCCTCATTTTCTTGTCATCACTGCAATGGGTGCTAATGAGAGTTCTCCATTTTACTATAACCGAGTTAAAGGAAAGCTAGAACATGATTTAATGGAGTTGGGATTACAGCAGCTTTCTATTATTCGACCTTCACTCTTAGTAGGAGAACGAAACGAATTTCGTTTAGGGGAAAAGATAGGAGAAAAGGTATTAAAACTGGCCAAGCCTTTGTTAATAGGACCACTAAAGCGCTCTAGAGCCATTGAAGCCACTCAAGTTGCAAAGGCAATGATGATTATTGCGCTACACGGTAAGCAACAACCAGTGACGATATATCCTTCTTATGAATTAGCAAGATTGACATTTCCAGAAACGGCAGAAGAAGATGTTTCGAGGGAGACATTATTTAATTGGGATAAAATTAAAAAAGCAGATTCACTTCATGAAGAGGACAAAGTTAATCGCGATGTAGTGATTGACCGTGAGAAATATACTATCCACGATAAGGTTGTCGATAAAGAAGTTCGTTTTAGACCAAATGATAAAGAGTAATTTTTCTTGTTTTCCGCCTAAAGACTGAATTTCTTGCTTTCCTCATTCCTATTCTTTCCGAGCCACTTTTCATTTGTTACAATATTATTGTAGAAGATGAATGTGGAGGCAAAGTGAAGATGAAAATTTTACTCGTTGATGGCACAATGTTTGGTCGAAAAACTGGTGCTATTTTAGAGCAAGTGGAACAATATATTAAAGAATTAGATGCTAGTTTCGATTTAGAAATGATGCATTTTAGTGAATATAAACATCAAATTGTTGATGGCTCACCATTAAATGATGATATGAAGAAAATGATCCAACAATTTGAGGAAGCGGATGCTTATATTATTGCAACGCCCATTTTCCAAGCATCCATTCCGGGCGTTTTGAAGAATGCATTTGACTTCCTACACCCTAAAACAATGCGCTATAAACCTGTATCTATCGTTGCAAATGGCGGCACATATCAACACCATCTTGTTGTTGAAAATCAATTAAAACCTATTTTAGACTACTTCCGTGCTCTTGTTACACCGAACTATGTGTATACACATACATCCCATTTTGATGCAGATAATCATATTGTGGATGAGGATGTTCATAGCCGTTTACGTGAATTAGCGCGTGTATTTGTTCAATACTGTGAGATGAGCAAGAACTTGCCGAAGGAAACAATCGATCAACATTAATAGTAATAGTACCCTTGCACGGTGGTAAGAAATCACTGTGCAGGGGATTTTTCTTTGTAAGTATTCTTTTAGTATGTGATAAAATAAAACTTTAGTGACACTGGAAGGAGGGCTGCTCATGCAGGACATCGCTTTACTAGAAAAACAACGCTGTTGTCTTATTTTGACTAATAAGGCAAAGGAAGCGGTAGAGGAATGCTCAGCAAACGAGCATGCCTTTTTTGCGTTACAAAGATCTTTTACGGTCTACATTGAAAAACGCAAAGCAAAAACAGTGGGTGAAATATTTTTATCTATCTATTTTAATGCTGAAGACAATGAAAAATTAAGTGATAGTATTTCCGGGAAAACGGTGATTATGGACTGTGTATTAAAGCTAGAAGGGTTACTAGCGACAAATATTCGTTTTGTGCATATGCGTGGTCCGATTAATACAAATCGCCGTTTAGCAGCAGCATTGCAATTTGTTACAAAGCCTAATAACGGAGCAGGCGTTCCACTGGAGCTTCATACGAAGATTAGACAGCTACCGATTGCGGAAGAACGGACAGAATATGTAAAAAAACGTATTGCTAGCTGGGAAGGTTATTTAAAAATACAAGAGCGCGATGCAACTATTGACGATATTCATAGTGAATTTAAGCAAAGCTATTTCAATGAAGACTTTACACGCTTAACGCTTGTATGTCCCTACATAAAGAATAAGGAATGGAAGCAATTAGAAGGCTTGAGTGTTAGTATTCAAGGTGTTCGTGGTGAAATAGGGCAAGTGTTGAAGACTCATGCTGGAAAGCAAACAGTTGAAATTGATTTAAAACCTTTTACACAAGAATTGGCTCGCAAGGATCAGCTTAATCTTCGTTCGAAACAAGCGAGCTTCAGCAACTTTGCAACATTAAGTCAAATTAGAAGATTACGTAATGGCTTTACCAAGCTAGAAAAGGGTGAGGCTGTTAATCCTAATTTAGAGACGATCCTATTTGAAAAACGTCCTTCTGTACGAGCATCGAAGCTTCCAGAAGATATTGAATTGCATAATAATTTAAATGGATATCAGAGACGAGCGGTTTTAGGCGCTTTATCTGTTGAAGATTTATTTGTCATACAAGGTCCACCAGGTACAGGGAAAACAACTGTCATTTCAGAGATTTGTCAGCAAAATGTGAAAGCGGGTTTAAAAACTCTTGTTGCTTCTCAGTCAAATCTAGCGGTAGATAATGCTTTAGGACGGCTTCTTTCCAATCAAGAAATTCGAATTTTACGCTATGGTAGAACGGAAAGTATTGAGGAAGAGGGAAAAAAATTTATTGAAGAAAATGTAGCTCTGCAGTGGCGCGAGCAAACATTGGCAGCAATTGAAGAGGCAATCTTGGTCTTTCCTGAACGTGAGCAGACGTACAAGGACAATTTGACCAAAGCAAAAGCTGAGCTTGAAAAATTAGAGTTATGGCTTGAGGAATTGATGGAGGAAATGGCCGCTAAAGAGCAGGCTGTTATTGAAGAGCCCATTATACAGCAGGAAATTCAAGCGTTAAAAAAAGACTTAAAAGCTGCCAAAACAGAGCAACAGACATATGAAGCTCAAAAAGAACATTATGAGAAGCAGCTCGCCCAAATAAAGCCCATTATACAGCAGCTTGAACAGACACTTGCTGATCATCCTTCAATTGAAAATCTACAGCTTACCATTCAAGAGACTTCACAAAAAGTGGAGCAATTAGAGGCAGCTGCTCAATATAAAGAATTGCTGGAGCAAAAACAGCAATTAACAGTTCAATTCCAAGATATACAAGAAAAATATGAAACAGAAAATAATCGTCTCATCATCATGAAGGAAGCGCAAAAGTATGTCCATACATTGACGTCCTATGAGCGTATCCAACGATATTTACAGCATTACCAAATTCGTCTTTCTCATGTCCTTTCGCAGCAAATGAATCGAATACAACATCTAGAGGATGCAAAAGATTTAGAGGCATGGTCTACCATTAATAGTCGTCTCCAAAAGGCCATTGCAAAGCTAGAGGAGTTAGTGATGGATGAGGTGAAGGAGCAAGCGCAAGCAAAAAGTAGATTACAGCCTGTGCAATCCTTTTCTTTACAAAACCTTACGGGTGTATTTGCTCAATTAAACAAGGCATTTCAAGACGATCAAACGCCTGCCCTTCATGAAATTGAAAGCTATTTACTGGGACTCTATATGCGTCGTGATTTTGTATGGCAAAAAGGAATGGCACTTAAGCAGCAACAAGACCATAAAGACGAAGAATACGAGTCATTCCGAAAAAATCTTGTTAGCTTACTGCATCAAGAGTGTGCCATTACAAGCTTTGATGTACAAAGCATTCAGCGTCAATTGCAGCCATTTATACAGCATACAGAGCGATTACAACAGCTAGCAAGCAACTTCCTATTGGAAGAAGTGCCAGAGGAATCCGTTGATTATTTAAAAATTCTTATGGGACAATTACGAGAATCTCTTCAGGAAGCCAATCAGCAACTAGAACGAGTTGAACAGGCTAGCGTTCAATTAGTACCAAAACAAGCTTCACTGCAAACCGTACAAGCTAGCTTGGAGGAAGTAGACCTACTGCTATCTCAAATGGAAGAGCGGTTAAAGGAGATCAATGTTGCGGGATTGAAAAAGGAAAAGCAATTGGCCACATATACGAAGCTATTGCAGTCGACGCCAGAGCGAACAGCAGAAGAGGTTAGGGAAGCTATTCAAACTTCAAAGCAAGCTATTGATGATTTACAGCGTCAGGAAAAGCAACTACCACTTCGAAAAAAATTGCAAGAGCAATGGCGAGAAAAACTACAAAATGCTACTGAATATGATTTAGATGAAATTAGAAAATTGTATGTACGACATGCAAATGTTATTGGTACCACATGTGTAGCTTCGGCGAGTAAAGAGTTTATGGAAAATTACCCAACCTTTGATGTTGTCATTATTGATGAAGTCTCAAAGGCAACACCGCCAGAATTATTATTACCGATGCTGAAGGGGAAAAAGGTTATTTTGGTAGGGGATCATCACCAGCTACCACCCCTACTAGGTGACGATACATTGGAGGAAACATTGAAGGCGATGCTAGAAGAAAATCCAAATTTTGAAGGCGCACAGGAATTGAAAAGTTTACTACGTGAATCACTATTTGAGCGCCTATTCAATAATCTGCCTCAAACCCATAAGCAAATGCTAGCTCTTCAATACCGCATGCATGAAAAAATTATGCAAAGTATTACCCCATTTTACGCGCAAGAAGAAAATGGCTTGCAATGTGGTTTGCCAGACTCAGATTCGGCGAGAGATCATGGCTTAGAGGGGCAATTTGTCAAACGTGATGACCATTTATTATGGATTGATATTCCAACCGAAAAACCTTATTTAGAGGAACAGGTAAAGGGTGGCACAAGCCGTTATAATGAAGGGGAATTACAAACAATTCGTCGTATTTTGCTAGACCTAAATGATGCAGTGAGAGCAGCAAAAGAAGCAGGGCGTATGCCACAGGATGCCTTGAAAAGCGTTGGAGTCATTAGCTTCTACGGTGAGCAAGTGAAGAAAATAAATCGTCTCCTTCAGCAGGAGCTACAGTTACCGCATTTACAATTTAGAACGGGGACAGTTGATAAATTCCAAGGTATGGAGATGGACGTAATTCTCGTCAGTATGGTTCGTAATACACCAAAGGGTGGGGATATTGGCTTTGCAAGAGATTATCGTCGCTTAAATGTCGCTCTATCCCGTGCTCGGGAGTTACTACTACTTGTAGGAAGTGCAGACATGTTTGCGAAACGTGCAAAACATCAAGATACAAGAGATATGTATACCCAGTTATTAAATACTGTAAAATCCTACGAAGGCTTGCGTAATCATGAAGGTTTGGTGATGTAGAGTGTCAAAATTACAGCAAAGATTAATGCGTGAGCTGCAACAAAATCGCAATATTAAAATTGTCAAAACGGCTGAATGGTGTATTCCAATTCGTACAGTGGATGTAACGTACGAGCCAGTTCGCCGTTCCACAATGGATGTCTTAATGACAATGCTGCTACTAAGCATTCAAGAGGCGGATTTTGGAAATGTGGAAGAATTGAGCGAATTATTGCTTGTAGATCCATTATTTATCGAAGACCTGATGTCTTTAATGATTCGCGTAGGTCTTATGAAAAATGAGGAAGGCTTCTTTAAGCTAACAGAAAAAGGGCAGCAACAGCTTGAACAAGGTATCTTTGAAGAGGAGCTTGAGGTAGAAGCATCCACTCTTTACTTTAGTCCTTGTCATCAATCATTTTTGACTAGTGATGTAAATAATGATGAATATGATGAGTTACCAGAGCTTTATCGTTATGTAGATAAGGAAGCTGAACAACAGGAGCAATTTGATGAATCACTCATTATAGCTTCCTTACAAGAAGCGGATAAAGAGGAAACAGGCAACTCACAAAGAATGATCGCAAGAGTTGTTGAAGTAGAGGCCCAACAAATTAATGATAGTCCATGCCTAGAATTTATCCTTTATGATAAGGAGCAAGATATACTATTTGTTCGTGTGTGGAATATGTTGTTAAATCAATGGGACCATCGTCTAGAACAACAACTTACTGATAAAGAACAATTGATGTGGCGTGAGCAATATTTATAGAACGAAAAAACGAGCGTGGATAAACTGCACCCCCATTGTTAGACACATCTAACAATGGAGGTGTAGTTTTTTTATTTCCCGAGGTCAGCCCTAAAAGTGAGGTGATATCGAAAAAATGTTTTGATAAATGGATGAACTAGCATAGTATATTACTACATGATAAGGAGGGGACAGATGGTATCGATTAGTTTATGTATGATTGTTAAAAATGCACAATGTACGATTGAAAGATGCTTAGATTCGGTTCGGCAAATAGTGGATGAGATAAATATTATTGATACAGGGTCAACTGATCGTACAAAAGATATTGTCCAAAATTATACCTCTCGCATTTTTGATTTTCCATGGTGTGATCATTTTGCAAATGCACGCAATTTTTCCTTTCAGCAGGCAACAAAAGATTATATTTTATGGCTAGATGCAGACGATATTATGACAAAGGAAAACCAACATAAATTATTACTATTAAAGCAATCATTGTATCCAACTGTTGATACAGTCACTATGGATCATTACCTAGTACTCGATGACGATGGGGTAGTGGAGTGCAGTGAGCGAAAGTATCGTCTAGTAAAAAGAGGCAATCACTTTCAATGGCAGGGCGCCGTCCATGAATATTTAAAGGTATCTGGTCATCACCTTCACAGTGATATAGCTGTCACACATTTACCGTTAACAAAGGATATTCATCGCAACTTATGTATCTATGAAGGTTTAATTCAAAAGGGGCATGCTCTTTCAGCAAGGGATTCGTTTCATTATGCAAATGAATTAAAGCTGCATAAACGTTATTTAGAAGCCATAAATCAATACAATAAATTTCTAGATGGCGAATTAGGCGCTACAGATGATCGTATTGAAGCATGTTTGCATATAGGGGAATGCTATCGATTGTTACAGGATGATCATCACGCTCAACAAGCTATTTTACAATCTTTTTTGTATGATCGACCAAAGCCAGAAGCATGTTGCCGAATGGGCCTATTTTTTATGGAGCAATCGAAACATAAAGAGGCTATCTATTGGTACTCCCAAGCTTTGCAACAAGCTTCCGTCGATTCAATGACTATTCAAAAACGAGCTTACTCAACATGGCTACCTCATTTACAGCTAAGTTTGTTATATAGGGAGTTACGATTATTCGAAAATGCCTATCAACATAACCTAGAGGCACAAAAATGGAAACCGAATCATTCGGAAATCAAAGAAAATGAAAAATATCTACTCAGTCGCTTAAAGATATAAATCTCTATTAAGGGAATGGTACATCAATAAACAAAACATAAATAGCTTGACCAATGAACACAGATACACCAACAACAATCGTCATAAAAATCACATTACGAGGCCTAAAATTTTTTGCTTCCATTAAAAACCTCCTTTTATATATAGAATATTCAGTTAATTCAAGATATGTTTAGTGGATTTGAGTATGCATAATAAAAGAGCAAATTCACATTCGGTGTGAATTTGCTCTTTATCGTTAATCTAACTTTAAACCTTTTAAGGCCTCCGCAAGTGCATTGTTTACAGGTTCCTCATTATTTTGCTGCTTTAAGTATTTTTGTACGGAACGCTTATCAACCTTGCCACCGCCTTCTTTTTTCCGTCTTGCTTCAAAGGCAGAAAGCTTTTCACGATAGCCACATTTACACACAAAAATTTGGCCATCCCCTTCACCACGTAATTCTAATTTCTTCTTACATTGAGGACAGCGTGCATTAGTAGTACGTGACACATTTTTACGATGACCACATTCGCGATCCTGGCAGACAAGCATTTTACCTTTTTTGCCATTAACCTCAAGCATTGGTTTACCGCAATCTGGACAAGACTTAGTAGAAATATTGTCATGTTTATATTTTTTATCACTGCCCTTAATTTCCGTGACAATTTCTTTTGTATAGTTTTTCATTTC
Source organism: Lysinibacillus sp. GW247-5R2A (assembly GCF_059424475.1). Lineage (NCBI taxonomy): Bacteria > Bacillati > Bacillota > Bacilli > Caryophanales > Bacillaceae > Lysinibacillus > Lysinibacillus sp. GW247-5R2A. The sequence continues at coordinate 171,895 of NZ_JBWKZL010000012.1, forward strand.
ATTAATAAATACATCTTTATTGAGCTTGCCCTTTGCAATAAGTTCAAGCTTTTGCTCCCACTCTGCTGTAAGGGCAGGGGATTTTAATTCCTCTGGCACTAAATCCAATAATTGACGGCCTTTAGAAGTAATATAAATATCCTTGCCACCGCGCTTCTCAATTAAGAATGAATTGAAAAGCTTGTCAATAATGTCAGCTCGTGTAGCCACTGTACCAAGCCCACCTGTAGATTTTAATGTATCTGCTAGTTTTTTATCATTAGTCGCCATATATTTTGTCGGATTTTCCATAGCTGATAACAATGTTGCTTCATTAAAACGAGCTGGTGGTTTTGTTTGACCGGATGTTTCAGCAAGTAGTTTAACTTTTAACATATCTCCCTTATCGATGCGTGGAAGAATTTGCTCCTTCACATCATCTGCTGTGTCCTCATCCTCAAAGCGATGCTCGTATACTTCCTTCCAACCAGCGGATAAAATTGTTTTCCCACGAGCAATAAAGCTTTCATCACCAATCTTTGCACGCAGCGTTAGTTGCTCATATTCGAAAGCAGGAAGTAACACAGCTAGGAAGCGTTTCACGACAAGGTCATAAATTTTACGTTCCTTATCTGAGAACGCAGAAAGATTCACATAGCTCTCTGTTGGAATGATTGCATGGTGATCAGAAACCTTACTATCATCAACAAAGGCCTTTGTTGGTTTTATCGGCTTAGCTAATAATTTATTAGCGATTGGGCGATACTCACCAATACCACATGCCTTTAAACGTTCAGGTATAGTAGCGACGATATCCTGAGAAATAAAGCGGGAATCCGTACGTGGATAAGTTAACACTTTATGTTGTTCGTAAAGCTTTTGCATAATATTTAATGTTTCCTTCGCGGAATAGCCAAAGATTTTATTGGCATCACGCTGCAACTCTGTTAAATCATAAAGGCTTGGTGCATATGATTTTTTAGGTTTTTTTTCAATGTCTGCTACGGTAGCATTGCTATTCCCGAGCTTTCTCACTAATGTTTCTATTTTTTCTTTATCAAAGCTTCGGCTATTACCATTTCGATCCTGCCAAGTAAGCTTTAATTGATCCGTTGTTTGTGCTTCTATACCATAATAAGTTTGTGCTTTAAAATTTTTAATTTCATCTTCACGAGAGGCAATCATCGCTACTGTTGGTGTTTGTACACGACCGCAGTTTAATTGTGCATTAAAACGCGTAGTTAAAGCACGTGTAGCATTCAGTCCAATATACCAATCTGCCTCAGAGCGGGCTACAGCCGAAGCATAAAGATTATCATAAGCTTTCCCTGGTTTTAGATTAGCAAAGCCATCTTTAATGGCTTTATCAGTTACTGATGAAATCCATAAACGTTGAAGTGGCTTTTTGATTTTTACTTTATCAATAATCCAGCGAGCGACTAATTCACCCTCACGTCCAGCATCAGTAGCAATAATAATATTATGAACATCGTTGCGAATAAGCTGGCTTTTGACCGCATTAAATTGCTTTCCTGTTTGTTTAATGATCGACAGCTTTAAGCGTTCAGGTAGCATGGGTAAATCTTCAAGATTCCACGTTTTATATTTCACATCATAACTCTCTGGGTCAGCTAGTGTGACAAGATGTCCAAGCGCCCAAGTAACAATGTATTGATCTCCTTCAAGGAAGCCATTTCCCTTTTTATTACACTTCAGTACACGCGCAATATCACGTGCTACAGAAGGCTTTTCAGCAATTACTACGCTTTTTGCCATTGTTAACACCCTTTCATAGTTCCATGTTAATAAATATAGCATAGGTTGAGGGGGTTAGCAGTTGAACAGCAATGGAAAATGGTTTTAATGGATAAAGAAAGGCTGATATAAAAAATTGTCATGAATTTGAGTTGAATCACATATGGTATGTATGTGTTTCTAGTTCTTTAAATTCTGTTTAATGTTATTTTTATGCTCGTATTAAAAGGAAAAATCTATTTGTTGCTAGACACCAAATTTTGAGAATGCTATATTTATATTGTCATAGTATTTTTATAATTAGGAAAAAATAGAATACTTTTATGAAAGAGAGTTGTTTTTCCTGATTATAAGGAGTGATGGAGTATAGAGCTAGATGAAGGATGATAGGGCCTATGGTAAAGAAAACATTAAAGCAAAGAATTGTAGACGCTTCAGTTGAGCTGTTTCAGCAGGATGGTTATCACAATGTAACTGTTGATCGTATCGTTGAATATATAGGGGCATCAAAGGGTGGATTTTATCATAATTTTAAATCAAAAGATGAACTGCTGTATGAAATTCATGATGTCTTTATTTCGTATGTTATTCAACAATCACAGGATTCATATGACAAATACGACACGCCCATTACACGGTTATGTGCGATGCTACAAACGCTGACACAAGTATTTGATATGTATCAAGCACATATTACAATTTTTTATGAAGAAAGTCGTTCACTCTCAGAGGAGTATAGTGAGATTATTCATAAAAAACGAGATCATTATCGGGACATCTTGCAAAAAGTGATAGCAGAAGGCCAAGAAACGAAGGTTTTTCGTACAGAATTGCCTTGTACCATTGTTACGATGGCGATTGTGGGGATGATTAACTGGACATATAAATGGTTTAAGCAATCTGGGCCATTAACAATGGAGCAAATTACAGATGTTTTTACCGACATGGTATTGCGTGCGATTGTGACAGAACAAGCAATGGAGGAAGCAAAGCAATTTATGATAAAGGGGTAGCCAGTAGAAAACACTGGTTTTATTATTTGCTTTTACAAACCGACTAGTCGGTATTTACTTGAAGTAAATTATCTTTGAGCTAAATCTACTATGGCAAATTTGACATTAGGGGGATTAGAGATGAATTTTGAATTAACAAAAGAGCAAGTGATGATCCGAGACATGGTACGTGATTTTGCTGAGAAAGAGATTAAACCGTATGCTCGTGAGGTTGATGAGACATCGACGATGAGAATAGAAAGCTTTAAAAAGATGGCAGAACTAGGTTTGTTGGGTATCCCATTTCCTGAAGAATATGGTGGCTCAGGTGGTGATACGGTGTCCTACGCTTTAGCTGTAGAGGAAATTGGCCGTGCATGTGGGGGCACAGGCTTAAGTTATGCAGCTGCTGTTAGCTTAGGAGCTTCGCCCATTTACAACTTTGGTACGGAGGAGCAAAAGCAGGAATTTCTTGTTCCATTGGCAAAGGGTGAGACATTAGGATCATTCGGTTTAACAGAGCCTAATGCAGGTTCAGATGCAGGCGGTACACGTACTACGGCAGTCATTGATGGAGATGATTACGTTATTAATGGAGAAAAATGCTGGATTACCAATGCAGGATACGCTCGACAAATTATTGTAACTGCGGTGACTGGTAAACGCGAGGATGGCAAAAAGATTATTTCTTCTATTATTGTGCCAACGAATACTCCAGGTGTAACGATTAATTGTAACTACGACAAAATGGGTGTCCGAGGTTCTAATACATGTGAGATTGTTTTACAAAATGTTCGCGTTCCTCGATCCAATTTATTAGGCGATGAAAAGCGAGGCTTTAGCCAGTTTTTAAACACTTTAGATGGTGGTCGTATTTCAATTGCAGCTCTTTCTGTCGGAATTGCACAGGCAGCTTATGAGAAGGCACTGAAGTTCGCAAAAGAACGCGAGCAATTTGGTGCACCTATTTCGAAGCTACAGGCCATTCAATTTAAATTAGCAGATATGGCGATGGAAATAGAGCTTGCTCGTACGCTTGTACATAAAGCGGCATGGCTAAAAGATCAAAAGAAACCATTTGGTAAAGAAGCAGCAATGGCTAAATTATTTGCTTCTGAAATGGGCTTCCGTACGTGTAATCAAGCCATTCAAATTCATGGCGGTTCTGGATATATGAAAGAATACGATGTAGAACGTCATTTACGTGATATTAAATTAATGGAAATTGGTGAAGGAACATCTGAAATTCAACGTCTTGTTATTTCTCGTTTAATTGGCTGTTAATGATTTTCAACTCAATGTGTCTGGGATCAGCTTTGTGTTGCATAGAGCATTTCTTGCTGATACCGAGACACTTGCTGAAAAATTAGCTTAAATCCGCATTCATCTCATTGCTGAAAGAAGTTTAATAGCATAAACAAGGGGGATCTTCATGGCAGAACTTGTGTATCAAACAATTGGTCAATTGCTAGATGAACAATCTAAAAAGTACCCGCAAAACGAGGCATTGGTCTATGCTGATAGAAATTTACGAATGACTTATGAGCAGCTCAATCGTCAAGCACGATTGGTAGCAAGGGGTTTAATGGCTTTAGGAAATGAAAAAGGAGACCATATTGCTGTATGGACGACCAATGTTCCTGAGTGGGTACAGCTTCAATTTGGTACAGGGAAAATGGGAGCTCCAATTGTTACGGTAAACACTAATTATCGAGCTAGTGAGTTGGAGTATCTATTAAAGCAGTCTGATGCCAAAACGATATTTTTAATTGAAAATTATAGAGACCATTCTTTTATCCATACACTTCAAGAGTTATGTCCGGAGCTTGAACATTGTGAACCAGGTAATTTGCAGTCAAAGCGACTACCTTTATTAAAAAATGTTATTTTAATCGGCGAGACTAAGTATCCCGGTGTATTAAATTGGTCCGATGTAGTAGCAGCGGCTGATCAGGTGACCGAGGAACAATTAGAACAAAGAGAGCAATCTCTTCATTATGATGATGTGATTAATATTCAATATACATCTGGTACAACAGGTTTTCCTAAAGGCGTGATGCTTACACATTTTAACTTAGTGAACAATGCGGTCAACATTGCAGAGTGTATGCGGTTAACAGCAGAGGATCGCCTCTGCATACCTGTGCCATTTTTCCATTGTTTTGGCTGTGTTATCGGAACATTAGCAATTACAACTAGTGGTGGAACGATGGTGCCAGTACAAGAATTTTCACCTGAAGAGGTGCTAAGGACGGTTCAGCAAGAAAAGTGCACAGCATTACATGGCGTACCAACGATGTTCATTAGTGAGCTTAATTTACCGAATTTTGAGTCTTTCAATCTTTCAACTCTACGAACAGGAGTCATGGCGGGCTCTAATTGTCCGATAGAGGTGATGAAAGCAGTCATTGAGAAAATGGGTATGACGGATGTTACGATTTGCTATGGTCAAACAGAATCATCCCCAGTTATTACGCAAACGAGAACGGATGACCCGTTAGCGTTAAAGGTGGAGACGGTTGGCCGTGCCTTACCAAACTTAGAGGCGAAAATTGTAGTTCCTGGGACAAACGAGGAAGCACCTACAAATGAACAAGGCGAGCTATGTACAAGAGGCTACCATGTAATGAAAGGCTACTATAAAAACCAAGAAGAAACCGATCTTGCCATTGATCAAGATGGTTGGCTGCATACGGGTGATTTGGCAACGATGGATGAAGCAGGTTATGTCCGCGTAACCGGTCGTTTAAAAGATATGATTATTCGCGGTGGTGAAAATTTATATCCTCGTGAAATAGAGGAGTTTCTTTATACACATCCGAAAATATCGGATGTTCAGGTTGCTGGGGTTCCTGATCCTGTGTACGGGGAGGAAGCGGCAGCTTGGATTATTTTAAGAGAAGGTGAGCAGGCAACAGAAGAGGAGATTCGAGAATATTGTCGGGATAAAATCTCTAGACATAAAATCCCAAAACATATTTTCTTTATCGATCATTATCCAATGACTGCTTCAGGAAAGGTTCAAAAATATAAATTACGAGAAGATTTTGTCATGACCGTCAGATAAGGAGGGGCAGTAAATATGTTCAATAAAGTATTAATTGCAAATCGTGGGGAGATTGCTAGACGTATTATCAGAACATGCAGGCGCCTAAATATTCATACGGTTGCTATTTATTCTGAGGCAGATGCTGAAAGCTTACATGTGAAGGATGCAGATGAGGCGTACTGTGTAGGGAAACCACCTGTAGCACAAAGCTATTTAAATATAGAACGTATTCTAGAAATTGCATTAGAAAATGGCGTCGAGGCTGTTCATCCTGGCTATGGACTGCTATCAGAAAATGCAGAGTTTGCAAAGCGCTGTGAAGAGGAAGGTTTAATTTTTATTGGACCAAGTGCTAATGTTATTGCATCAATGGGAAGTAAATTAGAGGCACGTAAAACAATGAAAGCTGCGGGTGTTCCCATTGTAGAGGGTGTAGAGACACCTGTAAAGGATACAGAAGAAGCTACTGAAATCGCTGAACGTTTAGGTTATCCAATTATGTTAAAGGCATCGGCAGGCGGTGGTGGTATCGGTATGCAACTTGTTGAAAATGCAGAGGAACTAGCAAAAGCATTTGAGGGAAATCAAAAACGTGCACAATCATTTTTCGGGGATGGCACGATGTACATGGAGAGATTTATTGCGAACCCTCACCATGTGGAAGTACAAATTATTGCCGATCATCAAGGCAATGTGGTTCCGTTATTTGAACGTGAATGTTCGATCCAACGAAGAAATCAAAAAGTAGTTGAAGAAGCGCCCTCACCATTTATTTCACAGGAGACAAGAGATAAGATGCTAGAAGCGTCAGTAAAAGCGGCAAAGCATATTGGCTATGTCAACGCTGGAACGATTGAGTATTTGGTAGATAAGGATCAAAACTTTTATTTCTTAGAAATGAATACAAGATTACAAGTAGAGCATCCTGTGACAGAGGAAATTACGAAACTTGATTTAGTAGAGGAGCAATTAAAAATCGCTGCACAGCAACCCCTTTCATTTACAAAAGAAAGTATTACGAAACAGGGACATGCGATTGAAGTGCGTATATACGCTGAAAACCCTTCTACATTTTTCCCGTCTCCTGGTACAATCACAGCTCTAGAATTACCAACAGGCGAAGGGGTTCGACATGAGTGTGGTGTAGAGACAGGTTCAGCAGTTACACCATTTTATGATCCAATGATTAGTAAACTGGTAGTGTGGGGAGAAACAAGGGACATTGCCTGTGAAAGATTAATCCAAGCACTGAAAGCATACAAAGTGGAGGGGATTCAAACGAATATTCCGATGCTTTTAAAAACTGTTACACATGAACAGTTTTTAAAAGGCTATACGACTACAAAATTTGTCGAACAATTTTATTTACCACAATTAGCAGAGTCAAAGTAAGTATTGAAGAGCATTCGTGCTTCATAGAGAGGGCGAATGCATAATTAATTTAAAAGTAGGAGTGAATGATGATGGCAACAGTAAAAGCAAGCATGGCAGGTACAGTATGGAAAATCGTCGTAGCAGAAGGTGAGAAAGTAACGGCAGGTCAAGATGTAGCTATTTTAGAATCAATGAAAATGGAAATTCCGATTGCAGCAGAAGAAGATGGCGTGGTAACAAAAATTATCGCCAATGAAGGAGATTTCATTAACGTTGATGATGATATTTTAGAAATTGAATAAGAGGAGGCCTCTTAATGCAGCTACCTAAGCATGTCGTAATGAAAGAAGTCGGTCCCCGTGATGGTTTACAAAATGAAAAAACACATATTACAACAGCAGATAAAATACAATTAGTGAATTTGTTAAGCCAAACTGGATTAAATTACATCGAGGTGACTTCATTTGTACATCCGAAATGGATTCCACAGTTGGCAGATGCTGTCGAGGTTCTTCAAGCCATTAAAAGGAACAAGGATATTACTTATGCAGCACTTGTACCTAATATGCGAGGGTTAGAAAGGGCGTTACAGGCTGAAGTAGATGAAGTAAGTATATTTATGTCAGCTAGTGAAAGTCATAACCAAAGTAATATTAACAAAACCATTGACGAAACATTTCCTATTTTAGAGGAAGTCGTATTAGCAGCTAAAGCGTCAAAGAAAAAGGTTCGAGGCTATATTTCTACAGTTCTTGGCTGTCCCTATGAAGGATATATACATCCTGATAAAGTACTGCGTGTTACAGATAAATTATTGGAAATGGGTGTAACAGAGATCTCACTTGGCGACACGATTGGCGTTGGTGTACCAACTCAAGTTGAACTTCTTTTAGAGGAACTATTAAAAAGATATCCCGCAAATAATTTTGCTATGCATTTTCATGATACACGTGGCACAGCGCTGGCTAACATTATGAAATCTTTAGAGATGGGTGTAACCAAATTTGATAGTGCGCTTGGTGGTCTAGGGGGCTGTCCCTATGCTAAGGGGGCTTCAGGTAATGTAGCCACCGAAGATTTATTGTATTTATTTGATGAAATGGGCATTCGAACTGGTGTAGATCGACAAAAAATATTAGAGGCTGCACTCTTTATTGAACAGAAATTAGGCAAAGCTGTTGCTTCAAAGCAAATGGCGATTGTCCGTAATGAAAGGAGTGCAAATCCATTATGACTCAACTTGTTCGCTTTGAATTACTAGAGGGAAGTATTGGACTTATTACCCTTTTGAGACCAGAGGCTGCGAATGCGATGTCTGTACAGTTATTGCGGGAGCTATCTGATACGCTTGATCAAATCAACGGAGATCCGACAGTGCGAGTAGTCTTACTAACAGGTGCTGGAGAAAAAGCATTCTGTGCTGGGGCTGATTTAAAAGAACGCAAAGGTATGTCCGATCGACAAGTGAAGCAAATCGTGCAGTTGATTGGTGCCACAGTGGCAAAAGTGGAGACACTTGCTCAGCCTGTCATTGCGGTGCTAAATGGAGTAGCCTTTGGTGGCGGTCTAGAATTAGCTTTAGCTTGCGATTTACGTGTCGCAGCAGCACATGTTAAGTTAGGTCTCACTGAAACCTCTCTCGGAATTATTCCAGGGGCAGGAGGAACGCAACGACTTCCACGACTAATTGGTCTTGGGAGGGCAAAGGAATTAATTTATACAGCGCGTCGCTTAAATGCTAAGGAAGCTAAAGATTATGGCATCGTTGAATATGTTCATGAGGCACATGAGGTAATGGAAAGGGCACAGCAGCTTGCTCTAGAAATGGCAAAAAATGCTCCATTATCGCTAATACAGGCTAAGGTGGCTATGAATCAGGGTGTTGAGGTAGATTTAGCTACCGGTTTAAAAATTGAGTCACTTGCATATAGTGCACTGATCTCTACAGAGGACCGATTAGAGGGGCTACTAGCCTTCCAAGAGAAGCGAGCACCACAATATTCAGGAAAATAAAGAAGAGAATCCAATCAGATTAATCACACTGACGGAAATCTAAGCGCATTCTCATTAATTTTTGGCGCATTGACAAAGGGGAATAGGGGCGCTAAAAAATAATTTGGCGTAATTGAATGGGCAAAGGGAGGAATTAAACATGAGCAATATTTCAACAGAAAACACGCCACCTACAATGAAAGATAAAATTCTTTCTGGTGGTTTACCAAAATATCATGACAAAAATGCACAGCAAGGGAAGCTATTTGTACGTGAACGTCTTGAATTATTATTAGATGATGGTCTTCAATCAGAGGATGGCCTTTATGCAAACTGCTTGGCAGGCGATTTACCTGCTGATGGTGTTATCACAGGGATTGGTAAAATTCATGGTCGTACCGTTTGTGTTTTAGCGAATGACTCAACGATTAAAGCAGGATCATGGGGAAAACGTACGGTTGAAAAGATGATTCGTATTCAAGAAACTGCAGAAAAACTTAACTGTCCGTTACTATATTTAGTTGATTCAGCAGGTGCACGTATTACAGATCAGCTAGAAATGTTCCCCGGTAGAAGGGGTGCGGGTCGCATTTTCTACAACCAAGTCAAGTTATCAGGTAAAGTACCACAAATTTGTCTCCTATTCGGACCGTCTGCGGCAGGCGGTGCCTATATTCCTGCATTTTGTGATATCGTTGTTATGGTTGAAGGGAACGCATCTATGTATTTAGGATCTCCTCGTATGGCTGAAATGGTTATTGGAGAGAAAGTAGATTTAGAAACGATGGGTGGCGCAAAAATGCACTGTTCAGTTTCCGGCTGTGGAGATGTACTTGCCAAAACAGAACAAGAGGCCATTGCCTATGCTCGTAACTATTTAGGCTATTTCCCTAATAACTATGCAGAACGTAGCAAAGTAGAGGCACCTAAACCACCAGCTACATTCGATAAATCGATTGAGGAATTGATACCACAAAACCAAAACGTTCCTTTTGATATGTATAAGTTAATTGAACGTATTATTGATGAAGATTCGTTTTGTGAAGTGAAGAAATTATTTGCACCGGAATTAATTACTGGTCTTGCACGTATTAAGGGGCAATCAGTAGGGATTATCGCGAATCAACCTCGCGTTAAGGGAGGCGTACTATTCCACGATTCTGCTGATAAAGCGGCCAAGTTCATTTCTCTTTGTGATGCTTTCAACATACCGCTTCTATTCTTGGCGGATGTTCCAGGCTTTATGATCGGCACACAGGTAGAAAAAGCTGGTATTATCCGTCACGGCGCAAAAATGATCTTTGCGATGAGTGAAGCAACTGTTCCAAAGCTAACGGTTATTGTTCGTAAAGCATATGGTGCTGGCTTATATGCCATGGCTGGTCCTGCCTTTGAGCCAGACTGCTGTATCGCATTATCAAATGCTCAAATTGCAGTAATGGGTCCAGAGGCTGCAGTCAATGCAGTTTATGCAAATAAAATTGCCGAGCTTCCGAAAGAGGAGCAAGCAAGCTTTATAGCTGAAAAACGTAAAGAGTACCAAGAAGAGATTGATGTGTATCGATTAGCATCAGAGTTAATTATTGATGATGTAATTGAACCAAATGATTTACGGAAGGTGCTTGAAAATCGTTTAGAGCTTTACATGTCAAAATACTTACTTTTCTCACAACGTAAGCATGGGGTAAATCCAGTATAAATACTTATGGGAAGGCTGTCTCTCTGTCAGGAGGCAGTCTTTTTTAATCGATAAATAGTTAACAGCTACTTGCATGGTCTTAAGGAGCATATTAAAATATGGGGAGGAATAAAGGGAAGCGGGTGTTTAGCATGTCAAAAAACAACATAACGGATGTTCAAGGTAATGCCAAGCTCCCATTACCATATCGGGATGTTATTGATACATATTATTTACCAATAAAAATAGTGGGTTGGTTGTTATTTAGCATCTATTCTTGTTTGGCTTTTTATAAATTGGTCATCGATCGTTTAGTTAATGTAGTCGTTGTGTTATGGGAAGGTGATTATTCCGTCGGTGACTTAGGGCTGTTTGATTACAGTAGTTGGCGATTAACTACTAATTTTATACCCTTTGAAACGATTTTCCGTTATATAAACTACTCTCAATATTTTAATTGGGATACGATAATTATTAACTTACTTGGTAATTTATTGATTTTTACCCCAATGGGCTTTTTACTGCCATTACTATCGAAGAAATTCCGCAAAGCAGGCGTTTTACTTTGCTTAGGCTTTTTTGCCAGCCTTAGTGTGGAAACGATCCAATTTATTTTTACAGTAGGATCTGCGGATATTGATGATTTAATTTTAAATACTATTGGTGCATGGCTCGGTTATTTAGCTTATAAGGGTCTATTGATTACACCGAAAAAATAGGAAAGCAGCCAGTTTGGACTTACCCCTGTCAAGTAGACAGCACTAAAAAACACTACGCAGCCATCTGGTGTCGATATTCTATCGGCGCTA